>NZ_JAUQWJ010000022.1:0-104869 GCF_036857595.1 Streptomyces sp. AHA2 | reverse complement strand
CCGGACGGCGCCCGCACCCTGGTGCTCGGCTGGGGATCCACCTACGGGCCGATCACCGCGGCGGTCCGCCGCCTGCGTGCCGCTCGGGAGCCCATCGCGCAGGCCCATCTGCGGCACCTCAACCCCTTCCCACGCAACCTCGGTGAGGTTCTGGCCCGCTACGAGCGCATCGTCGTCCCCGAGATGAACCTCGGCCAGCTGGCACTGCTGCTGCGCGCCAGGTATCTGGTCGACGCCCACTCCTACAACCAGGTCAACGGCATGCCGTTCAAGGCGCAGCAGCTCGCCGACGCACTGCGGGAGTTCCTCCATGAAGACTGAACTGAAGCTGTCCGCCAAGGACTTCAAGTCCGATCAGGAGGTGCGCTGGTGTCCGGGCTGCGGTGACTACGCCATCCTCGCCGCGGTGCAGGGCTTCATGCCCGAGTTGGGGCTGGCCAAGGAGAACATCGTCTTCGTCTCGGGCATCGGCTGCTCCTCCCGCTTCCCGTACTACATGAACACCTACGGGATGCACTCCATCCACGGCCGCGCCCCCGCCATCGCCACCGGCCTGGCCGGCTCGCGCCGGGATCTGTCGGTGTGGGTGGTCACCGGTGACGGCGACGCGCTGTCCATCGGCGGCAACCACCTCATCCACGCCCTGCGCCGCAACGTCAACCTCAAGATCCTGCTGTTCAACAACCGCATCTACGGCCTGACCAAGGGCCAGTACTCGCCCACCTCCGAGGTCGGCAAGATCACCAAGTCGACGCCGATGGGCTCCCTGGACGCCCCCTTCAACCCGGTGTCACTGGCCCTCGGCGCCGAGGCCTCCTTCGTGGCCCGCACCGTCGACTCCGACCGCAAGCACCTCACCGAGGTGCTGCGCCAGGCCGCCGCCCACGAGGGCACCGCCCTGATCGAGATCTACCAGAACTGCAACATCTTCAACGACGGCGCCTTCGACGCGCTGAAGGACAAGGAGCAGGCCCAGGAGGCGGTGATCCGGCTGGAGCACGGCCGGCCGATCCGCTTCGGCGCCGACGGGGCCAAGGGCGTGGTGCGCGACCAGCTCACCGGGGACCTGCGGGTGGTCGCCGTGACCCCGGACAACGAAAGCCGGATCCTCGTCCACGACGCGCACTCCCCCTCGCCCACCACCGCCTTCGCGCTGTCCCGGCTGGCCGACCCGGACACCCTGCACCACACCCCGATCGGTGTGTTCCGCTCGGTCCAGCGGCCCGTCTACGACACGCAGATGGCCGACCAGCTCGACACGGCCGTCGAGCAGCACGGCAAGGGCGACCTCGCCGCGCTGCTGGCCGGCGGCGACACCTGGACCGTCGTCGGCTGATCCGGCGGCCGATGCGCGACGGCCCGGCGCGACCTGGTCCAGGTCGCGCCGGGCCGCTCTCACGCACCCGTGCGGCGGGTCAGTGCACGAGGTCGGGCTCGGCCTCCGGGCTGCTCCGCGGGGCCGGCGGTGTGGCGGGCTGAAGGCGCCGCTGGAGCTTCTCGCCCTCCACGTCGACGTTCGGCAGCAGCCGGTCCAGCCAGCGCGGCAGCCACCATGCGGCGTTCCCGAGCAGCGAGTGCACGGCGGGCACGATGACCATGCGGACCACGAAGGCGTCGAACAGGACGGCCGCGGCGAGGCCGAAGCCCATCATCGCGACCAGGTCGTCGGCCTCGAAGATGAAGCCCGAGAAGACGCTGATCATGATGATCGCGGCGGCCGCGACCACCCGGCCGCTGTGGCGGAAGCCCGTGACGACGGCGGCCTCCGCCGAGGCGCCGTGGACGTACGCCTCCCGCATCCGCGTCACCAGGAACACCTCGTAGTCCATGGCGAGGCCGAACACCACGCCGATCATGAAGATCGGCAGCGTGGTCATGATGGGCCCGGTCTGCTCGACACCGAAGAACCCGGAGGCCCAGCCGAGTTGGAAGACCGCGACCAGCGCGCCGAGCGCGGCGCCCACCGAGAGCAGGAAGCCGAGCGCCGCCTTCAGCGGAACCAGCAGCGAGCGGAACACCAGGAGCAGCAGCAGGAAGGCCAGGCCGACCACCAGCCCCAAGTAGGGCAGCAGGGCGTCGGACAGGGTCTGGGAGAAGTCGCTGACGAGCGCGGTCTGGCCGGTCACCAGGACCTCCGTGGCGCCCGAGGACGCCTCGAGCGCCGTGGCCCGCGTGCGGATGTCCTTGACCAGGTCCTCGGTGGCGGCGTCGGTCGGGCCCGTCTTCGGGACGATGCTGAAGATGGCGGTGTCGCCGGCCTTGTTGGCGGTGGCCGGGGACACCGAGGCGACGGCGCCGTCCTTCTTCAGTTCCGCGCCGACCTTGTCCCCGGCGGCGGCCGCGTCCTTGCCCTCGACGGTGACCGTCAGCGGGCCGTTGAAGCCGGGGCCGAAGGACTCGGACAGCAGGTCGTAGGCCTTGCGCTGGGTGGTGTCGGTGGCCATCGTGCCCTCGCCGGGCAGACCCAGTTCCAGTTTGGTGGCGGGCAGGGCGAGCGCCCCGAGGCCGACCACCGCGAGGAGCAGCACCCCGAGGGGGCGGCGCACGACGAAGGAAGCCCAGCGGGTGGACAGGGCGGGCTTGGTCCGCGCGGCCAGCTTGGCCGCCTTCTCCTCGGACTTGCGCAGCTTGCGCGCCGACAGCGGCTTCTTGACCTGTACGAGGCGCCGGTCGGCGACCCGCAGGACCCGGCGCGGCGCGAAGCCGAGCAGGGCCGGCACGAAGGTGACCGCGATCAGTACGGCGACGGCGACCGTACCCGCCGCGGCGAGCGCCATCTTGGTGAGGATCGGGATGCCGACGACCGCGAGGCCGCCCAGCGCGATGATGACGGTGAGCCCGGCGAAGACGACGGCCGAACCGGCGGTGCCGGTCGCGATCCCCGCGGCTTCCTGCGGCATACGGCCCTCGGCGACCTCGGAGCGGTAGCGGGAGACGATGAAGAGGGCGTAGTCGATGCCGACCGCGAGGCCGATCATCATCGCCAGCGTCGAGGTCGTGGCGGACAGGCCCAGCGTGGAGCCCAGCGCGGCGATGCCGGAGACGCCGACACCCACGCCGATCAGGGCGGTCAGCAGCGGCATGCCGGCGGCGATCACCGAGCCGAAGGTGAGGAACAGCACGATGGCCGAGATCAGCACACCCGCCTGTTCACCGGTGCCGGAGACCGTCTGCTCGATCGGGACGGCGTCACCGCCGGCCTCCACGGTCAGTCCGCCGTCGCGAGCCCGGTCGGTGGCCTCGGTGAGGGCGTCGTGCGCCTCGTCGGTGAGTTCGGGCGCGGCGACCTCGTAGGACACCACCGCGTACGCGGTACGGCGGTCGCCGCTGATGGTGCCGGCGGCGAACGGATCGGCCACGCGCGCCACTTGGGGCGCCTTGCCGAGTTCGCCGAGAAGCTTGCCGATCGCCGGCTTCTCGTCGGCGATCGTCCTGCCCTCGGGCGCCTGGATCACCACACGGGCGGTGGCACCGTCGGCACCCGCGTCGGGGAACTTCTCCTCGAGCAGGTCGAACGCCTTCTGCGACTCGGTGCCAGGCATCGAGAACTGTTCGGTCGGCGGTGTGGGTGCGGAGGAGGCCGCGGACCCGACGCCCACGACGATCAGCACCCACAACAGGGTCATGAGGCCACGTCGCCGAAAGGCGAGACGGCCGAGTTTGTACAGGAAGGTAGCCACGGGTAACCGCACTTCCGTCGAGTGAAGGGGAGGAGTTTTCCGAGGGGGCCCGCCGCCCCGGGCGAGCCCGGGGCGGCGGCTGCGAGACGCACACACGGTGACCCCGCGCGCGGGCGAAGGGCCGGGTTCTGTGGCGGTACGGCAGTGATGCTGCAGCGATGGTCGAGCGGACGGGCGGGTTTCGGCCGGCGGCCCGGGCCGGTGAGCCCGTTCGGCTAGGCAGCCGTCGCCAGAGCCGCCACACCCGCCGTGCCGTGCTGCCGCAGGGGCCGCACGGGGTGGCCGTGGCGGGCGGCGAAGACGTGGCAGCGCAGGACGAGGAAGCGGCCGGTGCCGACGAGGCCCGAGGCGACCAGGTAGACGAGCTGCTCGGTCAGCAGGCCGGGGGAGGGCCGCAGGAGGTGCAGGACCCCCACGGCGAGGGTGGTGGCCAGGTAGGCGGCCGTCGCCGAACCCGCGGACTGCCAGTGCTCGCGCCATGCGGCGCGCCGCCCCTTGGCGAAGGTGAAGCGCGCGTGCAGTTCGGTGCACAGCAGGGTCGAGGCCACGGTGACCGCCGCGTTCGCGGCCGCCCAGGGGATCACCGTCGCCAGCAGGGGGACGGTGAGGCCGCAGAGGACTCCGACACCGCCGCCGAGGAGGACGAACCGGAGGAAGGAGGCGAAGGGGCCCGGGCCGGCCGGAGCCGCCACGGCGGGCTGGTGTGCGAGCGGCTGCTTCATGGCGGCGTCCTTCCTCGACGGGCCGGTGCGGGGGCGCTGTTACAGGCTGCGGGCGGTGATGTCGCCGTAGGAGGTGGTGGCGTGGACGGTCAGTTCGGCGGCGGAACCGGCGGTGTTCGTCAGGGAGTTGTCGACCCGGCCGTAACCGGTGCCGGCGTCGAGGGTGGCGGAGGTGCCGCGGGCGGCGGCGACGGTGATGGCGCCCTGCTCGGTGCGCAGGGTGAGCGTGCCGCGTACGGCCTCGTTGACGGTCAGGTCGCCCTTGCGAGTGGTCAGTTCGGCGCTGCCGTCCAGCCGGCCGACAGTGATGTCGCCCGCTTGGAGCGACAGCCGTGCGTTTGCGGTTTCGTCGAGCTCGACGGTGCCCTGGGCGCCCTCGAAGGCGACGTCACCGAGACGTCCGGTGGTGCGGAACTCGCCGTCGGCGGCCTTCGCCTCGACCCGGGAGCCGGCCGGCAGCCCGACGGTCACCTCCAGGGAGCCGGAGGCGCCGGTGAGCGGGTTGGCCTCGGCGCGGGTCTCGATGCGCAGCACACCGTCGGCGTAGGAGACCTCGGTCTGTTCCGCCGTCCTGGCGTCCCGGGCCTTGGAGGGGTCGGACGGGCGGACCTCGACGGTGGTCTCGGCCCGGTCGGTGGCCGCGAACCGGATGCGCCCGGCGGGGACGTCCAGGACGACGGACACGGGGGAGGGGGTCTTGAACGTCTGCATCTCGGGCTCCTTGCTCGGTCTTTCCGACATGAGAAACGCTACGTTGCATTCATGGATTCGACAACGGGGTTGTTGCACACAATCGCTGTATCTGCAGGTAGACAGCCTCAAATCGTTGCAACGGTCCCGAATTTAACGCAACACCCCTCGCCAGATGTCGTTGCAATGAATGCGAGTGAAGGTATCCGGTGCCCGATGCGCAGACTGCCGTTCCAGCCTGCTGAACCGGCCCCGCGGAGCGCGCCGGGCGATCCTTCGACCGCCCCTCGAGCGGGGCTGCGCCGGTCTTCCGGCGGTCCTCGGGATGGTGGACGGCGACCGCCCGTCCGTGCTCGAGGAGGCCGCTCATGACCGTGCAGGTGCCGCAACCGGCGGTGGTGCCCGAGGCCCCCGCACGGCACGGCCGCGGCCGGGCCGGGAAGGCCGCCGCCCTGGCCGTGATCGCCGGCTGCAACGCGATGATCCAGCTGGACGACCCGATCGTGAACATCGCGCTGCCGGGCCTGCGCGAGGGGCTCGGGCTGTCCGCGGTGAGCGCGGCCTGGGTCGTCAACGCCTACCTGCTCGCCTTCGGCGGCCTGCTGCTGCTCGGCGGCCGGGCCGGTGACCTCCTGGGCCGCCGCAAGGTGTTCCTGGCAGGCGTCGCCCTCTTCACGGCGGCCGCGGCACTGCGGGGCTTCGCCCGGTCCGCCGAGTTCCTGATCGCCGTACGGGCGGTGCAGGGCGCCGGTGCGGCGCTCGCCGCGCCGAGCGGGCTCGCCCTGCTGCTCAGCACGTTCGGCGAGGGCCCCGCCCGCAAGCGGGCCATCGCGGTGTGCACCATGGCGGGCGCGGCCAGCACCGCCGGGGGGCTGCTCCTTGCGGGCACCCTCACGTCGCTCAGCTCCTGGCGCTGGGTGCTCAGCCTCGATGTCCCCCTGGGCGTGGCGATCGTGCTGCTGGCTCCGTTCGTCCTCGACGAGACGCCCCGCCACCGCGGCCGGTTCGACCTTCCCGGCGCCCTGCTGTCCGCCCTGGGCGCCGCCCTGCTGGTGTACGGGCTGGCGCAGGCCGCCGAGCGGGACTGGAGCGATCCGGTGGTCGCCGGCTGCGTGTTCGGCGGCGTGCTGACGCTGGCGGTCTTCGCGGCCGTCGAGCGGCGGGCGCAGCAGCCCATCGTGGTGCCGCGGCTGTTCGCCGACCGCGACCGGCTGCTCGCCTTCCTCGGCACGCTCGCCGTGCCCGGTGCCCTGATCGGCACCTACTTCTTCCTCAACCAGCACTTCCAGCAGCAGCACGGCTGGTCGGCGCTGGCCACCGCCGGCGCGCTGCTGCCGCTGCCGGTGACCATGGCCGTGACCGCGGTGGCCGCCGTGCGCCTGGAACGGCGCATCGGCATCCGCCGGTTGTGGGTCACGGGCGCCGTGCTGCTGATGAGCGGGAACCTGTGGCTCTCCACGCTTGCGGCGGGCGACGGCTACGCCGTGACGGTGCTGCCGGCCCTGATCCTGCTCGGCGCGGGCATGGCGTGCTGTGTACTGCCGCCGACCGTCCTGGCCACCTCGGGATTGCGCGGCGACGAGGCGGGCACGGCCGCCGGTGTCCTGAACTCCTCGCAGTCCGTGGGCGGTTCCATCGGCCTGGCCACACTCGTCGCGGTCTCCTCGCACACCGGCGGGATGCCGGGCGGGTTCACCACCGGGGCGGCTTTCGCGGGCTGCGCGCTGCTGGCGGCGCTGCTCCTGCGGCGCCGCTGAAAGCGCCCCCGGGCGTCGTTTCGGACGACGGAAACGCTACGTTGCATTCGAGATGTCGGCAAGGTCGGCCGACCGAACGGGCAGGTGAGGACGGGCGAGAAGCAAGCAGCGGGTGCCGGGCCGGCAACATCCTCACTCCCTCCGCGTTGCAATGAATGAGGGGCGAAAGCTATGCTGCCCCTCCGACGCACGCCGAAGGAGACCGCGATGCCGGGAGGCAGGCTCACCCAGCAGGAGCGCCAGCAGATCGCGCTGGGCCTGGCCGACGGCCTTCCCTACGCGGAGATCGCCAGGCGCCTGGACCGGCCCACCTCGACGATCACGCGCGAGGTGATGCGCAACGGCGGCCCCACCGCCTACCGCGCGGACCTCGCGCACCTCGCCACCGAGCGCCGCGCCCACCGCCGCCGGCAGGCCGCGCCCCGGGGTGGACAGCGCACTCCCGAGCAGCCCCACGGGCGCGACGCCGAGGCGGTGCGCGCCTACGAGGAGACCCTGACCACCGTCTTCATGGCCTCGGGCATGCCCAAGATGATGTCCAGGGTGCTGGTCTGCCTCTACACCACCGACGAGGGCAGCCTCACCGCCGCCGAGCTCGTCCAGCGTCTCCAGGTCAGCCCGGCGTCCATCTCCAAGGCCATCACCTTCCTGGAGAGCCAGGGCCTGGTCCGGCGGGAGCGCGACGAACGCCGCCGGGAGCGCTACGTCGTCGGTGACGACGTCTGGTACCAGGCGATGATCGCCAGTGCCCGCTCCCTCACCCAGGTCGTCGAGGTCTCCCGGCAGGGCATCGGCGTCCTCGGCCCCGGCACCCCGGCCGCCACCCGCCTGGAGAACGTCGCCCGCTTCCTCGACTTCGTCCAGGAGAGCACCATCCGCGCGGCGGAACAGGCCCGCGAGGTGCTGCACACCCGGCCCGAATCGGTGCGGGACGAAACCGCCGCCGCGCGGTCCTGACCGCCGAGCCGGCGGCCGGCGCTCGGCTCAGGACGTTCCCGCACGAGGCACCCGGTGAGCGATGAGTCCCGGCGGCGGGCCGGGTCTGCGCCGGCATGACGGGCAACTGCGCTGACATCCCGGCCTCCGAAGGGGCCCGGTGATCCCATGACCGCGGTCGACGCCGACGGGATCGTCCTGGGCGCCGAGTCGTTCGGCGACCACCACGCGCCGCTCGTTGTGCTCGCGGGCGGGACGACGATGCTCTCCTGGCCCGACGCGCTGTGCGAGGGCCCCGCCGCCGGGCGCCGCGTCGTGCGCCACGACCTGCGTGACAGCGGGGAGCCGACGTCGGTGGACCCGGAGGCGCCCGCCTCCACCCTGCGCGACCTCGCCGCCGACGCGGCGGCCCTGGCCCGCGCGCCGGGCGGCGGGCCCGCGCACCTCGCGGGCATCGGTGTCGGCGGGACGGTCGCGCAGGTGGCCGTGCTCGACCATCCGGGTGCGTTCCCGGCGCTCACCCCGGTCGGCACGTGCGCGGTCGCGCCCGGCCCGCCCGACGACGACCTCCCCGACCACGACGGGGCGACGATGCGCCGGCTCTTCGCACGTGCGATGCCCGACTCGACCGACCGCGAGGCGGTGGCCGGGTACGCCGCCGCCGGCGCAGGAACCCGCGGCGACGACCCCACCGCCGCGCGCGTGCTCGCCGCGCGCGTCCGGGACCGCACACCCGGCACCGCCCCACCGGTCCAGACGGCCAACCAGACGGGCATGGTGTTCTCCAGGCTCGACCGCACACCCCGGTGGCGGGAGCGCCTGCCCGGGACCGCGGTCCCCACGCTCGTCGTCCACGGCCGCCGCGACCGGTTCTTCCCCGTCGGCAACGGCGAGGCGATCGCGCGCGCGATCCCCGGGGCGCGGCTCCTCGTCCTCCAGGAGGCCGCCGCGGCGGTCCCGGATGCCGCGGTCGGTGAAGTCCGCGAGGGGATGCTCGCACTCGGGTGGGCAACGGCGCGCCCCGCGGTCGCAGCATCCGAGTGACCCGCCCGCCGGGCACCTGCGGTCAGGGCACCCGTGAGGCGGGCCGGCCCCTCTGATGGCATGTTCAAGCCATTCTCCAGGTCCATCGGCGACGCTCGGACGGTAGCCGAGGTGGTCGTGACACCTGGAGGACAACTGTGAGGGACAGCCGATGAGACGGGCCGTGATCACCGGTATCGGAGTGGTCGCCCCGGGCGGGGTGGGTACCAAGGAGTTCTGGTCGGTGCTCACCGCGGGCCGTACGGCGACTCGAGGCATCACCCTGTTCGACCCGGCCCAGTTCCGGTCCCGCATCGCCGCCGAGGTGGACTTCGTCCCCGAGGCGCACGGGCTCGGCGCGGCCGAAGCCGAGAGACTCGACCGGGCCGCGCAGTTCGCGGTGGTGAGCGCGCGGGAGGCACTGGCGGACAGCGGCCTGGCCGGAGGACTCGACCCGCTGCGGACCGGCGTCGCGCTCGGCAGCGCCGTCGGCTGCACCACCGGGCTGGACGTCGAGTACGCGGCGGTCAGCGAGAACGGCGCGCACTGGCTCGTCGATCACACGCGGGCCGTCAGCCACCTCTTCGACTACTTCGTGCCCAGCTCGCTGGCCGCCGAGGTGGCCCACACCGTCGGCGCCCAGGGACCGGTGTCGCTGGTCTCGACGGGCTGCACCTCGGGCCTGGACTCCGTCGGGCACGCCGTGGAACTCATCCGCGAGGGCAGCGCCGACGTCATGGTCACCGGAGCCACGGAGGCGCCGATCTCACCCATCACCGTCGCCTGCTTCGACGCCATCAAGGCCACCAGCCCCCGCAACGACGAGCCGGAGACGGCCTCCAGGCCCTTCGACCGCACGCGCAACGGATTCGTGCTCGGTGAGGGCTCGGCGGTTCTGGTCGTCGAGGAACTGGAGCACGCCCGACGGCGCGGCGCGCACGTGTACGCCGAGATAGCCGGCTTCGCCAGCCGCAGCAACGCCTACCACATGACCGGACTGCGGTCGGACGGCAAGGAGATGGCCGAGGCCATCGGCGCCGCGCTGGACGAGGCCCGGCTCACCCCCGGCGACATCGACTACATCAACGCCCACGGTTCGGGCACCAAGCAGAACGACCGGCACGAGACGGCCGCGTTCAAGCGCAGCCTCGGTGCCCGCGCCCACGAGGTGCCCGTCAGCTCCATCAAGTCGATGATCGGGCACTCGCTCGGCGCCATCGGCTCCCTGGAGGTGGCGGCCAGCGCCCTGGCCATCGAGCACGGCACCGTGCCCCCCACGGCCAACCTCCACGAACCCGACCCCGCCTGCGACCTGGACTACACCCCGCTCGTGGCCCGTGAGCAGGTGACCGACGCGGTCCTCACCGTGGGCAGCGGCTTCGGCGGATTCCAGAGCGCCATGATCCTGACCCGCCCACACCCGGGAGCGAGCGCATGACGACCGGTATCTCCCCCACGTCGGTCCGCACCGGCGCCGCCGTGGTCACCGGGATCGGCGTCGCCGCCCCCAACGGGCTCGGTGCCGAGGCCTGGTGGGCCGCGGTGCTGCGCGGCGAGAGCGGCATCCGGCGCCTCACCCGGTTCGACGCCTCCGGGTACCCGGCGCGTCTCGCGGGCGAGGTGCCCGGATTCGTCGCCGAGGACCACGTACCGAGCCGTCTGCTGTCGCAGACCGACCAGGTGACCCGGCTGTCGCTGGTGGCCGCCGAGGAGGCCCTGCGCGACGCCGGCGTCGACCCGGCCGAGCTGCCCGAGTACGCCGCCGGTGTGGTCACCGCCAGTTCCGCGGGCGGCTTCGAGTTCGGCCAGCGGGAACTGCAGGCGCTGTGGAGCAAGGGCGGCCAGCACGTCAGCGCGTACCAGTCCTTCGCCTGGTTCTACGCGGTCAACACCGGCCAGATCTCCATCCGGCACGGGCTGCGCGGCGCCAGCGGCGTGCTGGTGACCGAGCAGGCGGGCGGGCTCGACGCCGTCGGCCAGGCCCGCCGTCAGCTCCGCAAGGGTTCCTCCCTCGTCGTCACCGGCGCGGTCGACTCCGGCCTGTGCCCGTGGGGCTGGACCGCACACCTCGCCGAGGGACGCATCAGCCTCAGTGACGACCCCGGCCGGGCCTTCCTGCCGTTCTCCGCCGACGCCTGCGGATACGTCCCCGGTGAGGGGGGCGCCCTGCTGGTGCTGGAGGACGCCGAGGCCGCGCACACCCGCGACGCCCGGGTCTACGGGAAGGTCGCCGGGTACGCGTCCACCTTCGACCCGGCCCCGGCGGCCGGGGGAGGGTCACGGCTCGGCGCCGCGGCCGAACTCGCCCTGGCCGACGCCGGAGTGCGGCCCGATCAGGTCGACGTGGTCTTCGCCGACGCCGCCGGTGAACGCGCGGCCGACCGTGCCGAGGCCGAGGTGCTCGCCGAACTGTTCGGGGAGCGCGGCGTGCCGGTGACCGCGCCCAAGAGCATGACGGGCCGCCTCGCCGCCGGGGGCTCCTCCCTGGACCTGGCCGCGGCCCTGTTCTCGGTGCGGGACCAGGTGATACCCCCCACCGTCGGCACCGTGCGCCCCGCGGACGACTGCCCCCTGGATCTGGTGACCGGTGCGCCGCGCCGTGACGTCGAGGTGCGGACCGCACTGGTGCTGGCCCGCGGGCGGGGCGGCTTCAACTCCGCCGCCGTGGTCCGCTCCTGAACACGCGGCCCGGGGCCGTCACGCCGTGACGGCCCCGGCCCCCTGACCGAAGTCCGTACCGAAGGAAGAGGTAGACCGTGAACCAGCTGGAACTCACCGACCTGACCACCCTGCTGCGCGAGTGCGCCGGCCAGGACGAGGGCGTGGACCTGGACGGCGACATCCTGGACGTCCCGTTCGTCGAGCTCGGTTACGACTCCCTGGCGGTCCTCCAGACCACCGGGCGCATCGAGAGGGACTTCGATCTGATCCTGGACGAGGACGCCATCGACGAGGCGGAGACCCCGCGCGCGTACCTGGAACTGATCAACCGGGCGCTGTCCGAGCGCGCCGCCGTCTGAGCGGGGGAGTGATGACTGCTCCGAACCGCCGGCGCTTCGTCACCGGGACCATCGCCGCGGCGGCGAGCGCCGGCGTCGCCGGCGGCGCCGGCGTCGCGAACGCCGCGACGTCCGGGACCTCGGCGACCGGACAGAACGCCGTCGTGGTCGACCCGTCGGACCCGCGCTACGAGGACCTCGCCGTGCGCGGCAGCAACAAGAGGTTCTCCACCCGCCCGGACGCCTTCCTCCTGGCGACCACCACGGACCAGGTGGTGCGGGCCGTGCAGAGGGCCGTACGGGAGGGCAAGCGCATCGCGGTGCGCAGCGGCGGGCACTGCTACGAGAACTTCGTGGGGGACGCGGCCGTCCGGCGGGTCATCGACCTGGCCGGGATGGACACCGTGCGCTGGGACGCGGCACGCGGGGCGTTCGAGGTGGGCGCGGGTGCCCGGCTCGCGGACGTCTACCGCACCCTCTACTACGGCTGGGGCGTGACCATCCCGGGCGGCGCCAGTGCGACGGTCGCCGCGGGCGGTCACGTGCAGGGCGGCGGTTACGGTGCCCTGTCCCGGCGTCACGGCATCTCCAGCGACCACCTCCAGGCGGTCGAGGTCGTGGTCGTGGACGCCTCCGGACGCGCCCGTGCGGTCATCGCCACACGGGAGGCCCGTGATCCGCACCGGGAACTGTGGTGGGCCCACACCGGTGCGGGGGGCGGCAACTTCGGTGTCGTCACCCGGTACTGGTTCCGCTCCCCCTCCGCCCGGGGCGGTGACCCGGCCGCGGCGCTCCCGCGCCCGCCGGGCAGCGTCCTGGCCGCCAGTGTGATGTTCCCGCGCGAGGGCATGACCAAGAGCGCGTTCCGCACCCTGGTCGGCAACCACGGACGCTGGCACGAACGCAACAGCGGCCCCCGCTCGCCGTACACCGGGCTGTTCAGCGGGCTGGTGCTGCTGGGCCGTCAGGCGCAGGACGACCAGGGTCTGAGCGCGATCGCCTTCACCCACCTGGACGCGACCCTGCCCCGTGCGGAGGCGCTGCTGAAGGACCACGTCGACGCCCTCGGCGCCGGAGTGGGCGTCGAGGCGTACACCGCGCCGACGGAGACCCTGCCGTGGATGGCGTCGGTGGAGGCGCTGGCCACGGCCCAGGACGCGGAGACCGGTCGCCAGAAGATCAAGTCGTCGTACCTGCGGCGGTCGTTCACCGACGAGCAGATCGACGTCCTGTACGACTTCCTGGGCAGCACCGAGCACAGCAACGAGACCAGCTCGGTGTCCATCCAGTCGTACGGCGGCAAGGTCAACACCGTCCACCCCGGGGCGACGGCGTCCGCGCAGCGGGACTCGGTGATGAAGGCGCTGTTCATGAACACGTGGCAGGACCCCGAGCACGACGCGGTGAACGTGGACTGGCTGCGCCGTCTCTACGCGGGTGTCTACCGGGACACCGGCGGCGTGCCGGCGCCGGGGGAGCGCAGCGACGGCTGCTTCGTCAACTTCCCCGACATCGACATGGCCGACCCGAGGTGGAACACCTCCGGCGTGCCCTGGCACACGCTCTACTACGGCGCCAACTACCGCCGCCTGCAGGCGGTCAAGGCCGTGTGGGACCCCGCAGACGTGTTCCACCATCCGCTGTCGGTGAAGGCCGCGCGCTGAGGCAGTGCACGAGCGAGCGGGCGGCCCCTGCGGTCAGGGGCCGCCCGCTCGCTCGTGCGCGGGGCGCTCAACTCTTCGCGGTGGTGGCGGAGGTGCGCTCCATCACCGGCGCGTACAGGTTCGGCTCGCTGGTGCTCAGGGTGCGCAGGGCGGCGGCGTGCGGGGCGAAGTCCGGGTGGGTGACGGCCGCCCGGAAGGACTCGGTGTCCGCCCACTCGGCGACGTTGACGTAGCTGCCGGGCTGCTCGCTGTGGCGCAGCAGCCGGTGGCTGAGGAATCCGGGACGGTCGTGGAAGAAGGCCGAGGTGTCCTCGAAGAGCCGTTCGAACTCCTCGGGCGGGCCGGTGACCGTGAAGCGGTTGATGAAGGTGACCACGTGCTCCTCCGTGCCGGTGGGCGTGCGCTGACGTCCCGACGCTTCCGCCCGCCGGTCGAGCGGGACTCGAAGGCGGGCCGAGCGGTGGCCCCCACACTGCTCAGCACGTCAACCATTTCTGCGGAAGGACATCCATGGGATCCGACTACGCGATCCTCGCCGAGAACCTGTGCAAGCGGTACGGCGCGGCCCCGGCTCTGAACGGGTTCCATCTGCGGGTGCCGGAGGGGACCGTCCACGGACTGCTCGGCCCCAACGGTGCGGGCAAGACCACCGCGGTGCGCATCCTGTCCACGCTGGCCCGGCTGGACGAGGGCCGCGCCGAGGTCGCCGGCTTCGACGTGGCCCGCCACAGCGCCGAGGTACGGGCCAGGATCGGGTTGCTCGGCCAGTACGCGGCCGTCGACGAGGTGCTCAGCGGGCGGCAGAACCTGGTGATGTTCGGCCGGCTGTACCACCTGGGGAAGCGGGCGGCGATGGAGCGCGCGGACGCGCTGCTGGAGCAGTTCGGGCTCGCCGGCACCGGCGCCAAGCAGGTGAAGGACTACTCGGGCGGCATGCGGCGGCGCCTGGACCTGGCGGCCAGCCTGATCCTCGCGCCCCGGGTGCTGTTCCTCGACGAGCCGACGACGGGACTGGACCCGCGCAGTCGCAACGAGGTGTGGGCCGCGGTGCGTTCACTGGTCGACGACGGCACGACCGTCCTGCTGACCACGCAGTACCTGGACGAGGCGGACCAGCTCGCCGACCGGATCTCGGTCATCGCGTCGCCGGGCGGCGCGGGCGGGCGGGTGATCGCCGAGGGCAGGCCCGACGAGCTGAAGTCGGCCATCGGCGGCGACCGGATCGACGTCACGGTCCGCGACTCCGCCGACCTCGCCGCCGCGGCCGGGGTGCTGGCGCGGATCACCGGCCGGGACACCGACACCGACGCGGAGAACCGCCGCGTGGGCGTGCCGGTCCAGGACCGGGTCGTCGCGCTGACCGAGACGGTGCGCGCACTGGGCGACGCGGGTGTGGTGGCCGAGGACATCGCACTGCGCCGCCCGACCCTGGACGAGGTGTTCCTGCACCTCACCGGGGCCCAGAAGGACACCCGCGACGACGCGGACACCGAGACGGTCCGGACGGACCGCGACGAGAACAAGGAAGAGGTGACGGTGTGACCACCGCAGCCCCGCAGCACACGACCGGGGCGGGCGGCGCCCGCTGGGCCCTGTCCGACTCCTGGGTCCTGACCGGCCGCTCCCTGGCCCACTGGGCGCGCAACCCCGCTCCGGTCGTCATCGGGCTGCTCTTCCCGATCATGATGGTGCTGATGTTCGGGTACCTCTTCGGCGGCGCGATGCAGGTGCCCGGAGGCGGCAACTACCGCGAGTTCCTGGTGCCGGGCATGTTCGCCATGACGATGGTCTTCGGCATCGAGGTGACCATGCTGGCCGTGATCAGCGACGCCGCCAAGGGCGTCACCGACCGGTTCCGCGCGATGCCCACGTCCTCCGCGGCGGTGGTGACCGGCCGCAGCATCGCCGACATGCTCAACTCGGTCCTCGCACTGACGGTGATGATCCTGTGCGGACTGGCCGTCGGCTGGCGGGCCGACAACGGGGCGGGCCAGGCGCTCGCGGCCGTCGGACTGCTCCTGCTGCTGCGCTTCGCACTGCTGTGGGTGGGCATCTACCTCGGACTCGTCTTCACGGACACGGCCGCCGTCACGGCCGTGCAGACCCTGGTGTGGCCGCTCGGCTTCCTGTCGAACGCGTTCGTCTCGCCGGACACCATGCCGGGCTGGCTCGCCGCGGTCTCCGAGTGGAATCCGCTGTCGGCGACGGTGACGGCGGCGCGCGAACTGTTCGGCAACCCCGGGTACGACACCGGGACATGGGCGTCGGATCAGGCCATCGTCATGGCCGTGATCTGGCCGCTGGTCATTTTCGCGATCTTCTTCCCGCTGTCCGTGCGACGCTACCAGCGGCTCGGCCGCTGAAACCGGTCGCGCCGGGCGGACGAAGAGGAATGCAGAGGGACATGGCAGTGACGACGAGTGTGCGCACCGGCGAACTCACCAAGTGCGCCGTGCTGTTCGAGGCGGCCGACCCGCCCCGCGCGGGCAGGGTGGTGTTCTGGGACGCGCAGGGCGGCTCACCACCGGTCGGGGAGGACGAACGCGGCGACGCCGGCGAGGCGGACGTCGTCGCCGTCGAGGACGGCGCACCCGTGACCCGCACCGTCCCGGTCGTGCGTCTGCCGGTCGCCGACGCCCTGCCCGTCCTGGCCGGCGCCGCCAGACCCGGGGCCCGGGGGGTGCACCCGGCCGCCGCCTTCTGGGGACGGGCGGCCGCGATCGCCCTGCACCTGGCCGCCCGCGAGCGCCTGCTGCCGGGCGTGAGCGCGGCCGGGTACGACGCCTGGCGCACGGGACCCCTGGACCTGGACGACGTGCGGCGCGTGCGGGAGCTGGCGGCCGCCGCGCCGCCCGAGGCGTACGCCGCCGCCCTCCCCGGCACGACCGGCGCGCACGTGCGCATGGCCGAACCCGAGGGCCTGGTCAGGGCGTTCCTGGACGCCGTCGCCGACGTGCTGCCCCGCACCCCCGCCGCCCACGCGGCGACCGGCCGGGCGGCGTTCGCGGCCGTCGAGCCCCAGCACGTGCCACAACTGCGGGCCTGGGCCGAGGAGATCTCGGCGGGGCTCGACTCCGGGGTGCGGGTCTCGCTGCGGGTCGAACTCGCCGAGGGCGCGCACGGGCAGGGAGGGGACCGGCCCGCCCTACGGCTCGTACCGCGCGCCCACAGTCTCGCCGACCCGACCCTCGCGCTCGACGCGGGCGAACTGTTCGAGAGCGCCGACCACGCGCTGGGACCGCGCGCCCAGGCCGACACCGTGCTCGCCGTCCGCCGCGCCTCGGGCGTGTGGCCACCGCTGGAGCGGCTGCTGCCCGTCCCGCACTCCATGGACCTGTCCGACCGGGACGTCACCGAGCTGCTGGGCGAAGGGGCCGGCCGGCTGCGCGCCCACGGCATCGACGTCCTGTGGCCCGAGGACGCCCACCGCTCGCTGACCGCCCGCGCCGTCGTCGGCGCCGACCTCGCGCCGCCCACCGACTTGCGCGACTTCTTCGGCGGTGACGGCACGGTCGGCCTGCGCTGGCAGCTCGACCTGGACGGCGATCCGCTGACCGAGGAGGAGATGGCGGCGGTGGCCGCGGGCCCACCCGTGGTGCGGCTGCGTGGCAGGTGGACCCTCGTCGGCGCGGACCTCGCCCGCAAGGCGCGCGACCGGCGGGTCGGCTCCCTCACCGCCATCGAGGCCCTCGCCGTCGCCCTGAGCGGATCCACGCGGATCGGCACCGAGCAGGTACCGGTCGCACCCACCGCCTGGCTGCTGGCGTTGCGGGCCCGTCTGTCCGACCCGGACGGCGGCGACGAACCGGTCCGGCAGCCGGCCGCGCTCACCGCCACCCTGCGCGACTACCAGCTGCGCGGCCTGCGCTGGCTGGACCGGATGACCTCGCTGGGCCTCGGCGGCTGCCTCGCCGACGACATGGGCCTGGGCAAGACCCTCCAGCTCATCGCGCTGCACCTGCTGCGCCGGGAGGCGGGCGGCCGCGGCCCCACGCTGGTCGTCTGCCCGGCCTCGCTGCTGGGCAACTGGCAACGGGAGGTGGGCAGGTTCGCCCCCGGCACCACCGTCCGCCGCTACCACGGACCCGGGCGCACCCTGGACGGTGCCGACGACGGGTTCGTGCTGACGACGTACGGCACCATGCGGCTCGACGCCGGGCAACTGGCGGAACACCGCTGGGGCATGGTCGTCGCCGACGAGGCCCAGCACGTCAAGAACCCGCACTCGGGCACCGCGAAGGCGCTGCGCCTCATCCCCGCCGACGCCAAGGTGGCGCTCACCGGCACGCCCGTGGAGAACAGCCTGTCCGAGCTGTGGGCGGTCCTGGACTGGACGACACCCGGACTGCTGGGCGGCTACGGCGAGTTCCGCCGGCGCTGGATGGCCCCGATCGAGGCGGAGCGTGCCGAGGGGGAACGGGCCACGGCCGCGCGCCTGGCCGGTCTCGTCCGGCCCTTCCTGCTGCGCCGCCGCAAGTCCGACCCGGGCATCGCACCGGAACTGCCGCCCAAGACCGAGACGGACCGGCCGGTCGCGCTCACCGCCGAGCAGTCGTCCCTCTACCGCACGCAGGTGCAGGAGGTGATGGCGCGGATCCGCGGCAGCGAGGGCATCGCCCGCAACGGCCTGGTCCTGAAGCTGCTCACCGGGCTGAAGCAGATCTGCAACCACCCCGCCCAGTTCCTCAAGGAGGAGGGCACGGCGCTCGCCGGACGATCCGGGAAGCTGGAGCTGCTCGACGAACTCCTCGGCACGATCATCGCCGAGGGCGGCGCCGCCCTCGTGTTCACGCAGTACGTCGCCATGGCCCGGCTGCTGGAGCGCCACCTGCGGGAGCGGGGCGTGCCCGTGCAGCTCCTGCACGGCGGCACGCCCGTGCCCAGGCGCGAGGAGCTGGTGCAGCGCTTCCAGGACGGTGAAGTACCCGTGTTCCTGCTGTCGCTGAAGGCGGCGGGCACCGGGCTGAACCTCACCCGCGCCGACCACGTCGTGCACTACGACCGCTGGTGGAACCCCGCGGTGGAGGCACAGGCCACGGACCGCGCCTACCGCATCGGCCAGACCCGGCCGGTCCAGGTCCACCGGCTGATCGCCGAGGGCACCGTCGAGGACCGCATCGCCGCCCTGCTGGAGTCCAAGAAGGAACTGGCGGACGCGGTGCTGGGCACGGGCGAACAGGCACTGACGGAGCTGACGAACGACGAGCTGGCCAACCTGGTCGAGCTGAGGAGCGAGTGATGGGCGAGGCACAGGGAAGCGGTGCACGGGGCTTTCCCGCCTTCGCGGCGCGCAAGGGCGGGCGCGCCCGCGGCCAGTCGTTCTGGGCCAAGGCGTGGACCGAGGCCGTGGAGGACACCTGGCCGGAGGAGGAGTCGCTGAAGAGGGGGCGGGCCTTCGCACGCTCCGGGCGGATCGGCCCCGTCACCGTCAGCCCGGGGCGCATCGCCGCAGAGGTGTACGGGGGTGAGACCGCGTACACGACCGTGGTCACGCTCGCCGAGCTGGACGCGGGGGAGTGGGAGCTGCTCTGGGAGAAGGCCGCCGACCGGCCCGAGGTGACGGAGGAACTGCTCGGCGGTGAGCTGCCGGAGGACTTCCTGGAAGCCGTGGAGGACGCCCGGGTGCGGATGCTGCCCGGGTACGGCGACCTGGACGCGGACTGCGACTGCGACGAGCTGGAGCACCCGTGTCCGCATGCCACGGCGCTGTGCTACCAGGTGTCCTGGCTGCTCGACGCGGAGCCCTGGCTGCTGCCGCTGATGCGGGGCCGAGACCTCGACGAGGCCGTGGAGGAACTGAAGTCCGAGCTGCTGCTGCGGGCCATGACGGGCGCCGAGGACGACGAACACGACCAGGAGGACGACGGCGAGGGGTCCGGGGAGGACACCGGGGGCCCGGCCGGGACACCGCCGGGCGTCGACCCGGTGGCGGCGTGGGCTCGGGGCGCTGCGCCGCTGCCCGCGCCGCCACCACTGCCCGCCGCGCCGGCCGGCGGCGACGAACCCGTCACCGGCATCGAGGCCGACCCGCTGGAGCAGCTCGTCGCCGACGCGGCGGTGCGGGCACGCGCACTGCTCGCCTACGCCCTCGGGCTGACCGCGGAGCCCGCGCCGCCCCTCGATCCGTGGCAGGACACCGTGCGGATCGCCGCCACGCACCCGGATCCGAGGGTGGCCGAGCGGCTGCGCGGAACCTGCGGCAGGCCGCCCCGGGAGCTGGACCGTGCGGTCCGGGCCTGGCGCACCGGCGGGGCGGCCGGGCTGGAGGTGCTGGAGCACACCTGGCCGCCGTCCCCTCAGGAGACCGCCCGCGCCCGGTCGGCGCTCCAGGCGTGCTGGGAGGCCGACGAGCTGCCCGGGCTGGACGTACGGGACAACCACTGGACCCTGGCCGGACAGGGCGTCCAGCTGCGCCTGGGCCGCGACGGCCGGTGGTATCCCTACCGCGAGGAGTCGGGCGCGTGGTGGCCCGCCGGGGCGCCGCACAGCGACCCGGCGGACGCGCTCGGGGAACTGACCGGCGGCTGACAGCCGCACGGCGCGAGGGGCCGCGTTCACCCGCCCGGTGACGCGGCCCCTCGGCGTACGTCGGTGCCTCGCAGCCGGCGGGCAAGTGCAGCGGGGCTCCATCCATCCTCCAGACGGCGCGACCACCATCGGAATCCGCAGGACGCAAGGCGAACCGGGGGAGGGGCCGTGAGCGGAAGCGCGGGTGGGACGCAGGGCCGTCACGGTCTGCTCGACGGCGTGGTCGGACAGGCACGCCGCACGCCCCGGGCGACGGCCCTGGTGTGGCGGGACGAGGAGATCGACTACGGAACGCTGCTGCACCTCACGGCGCAGGAGCGCGACCGCATCGCGAGGCTGCCGGGCGACGAACCGGTCGCCGTGCCCGCCGTGAAGTCACCCGCCACGATCGCGCTGGTCCTGGCCTGCCTGCTGCAGCGGCGGCCGGTGCTGCTGCCCGCCGCGACGCTCGGCCGGGACGCCCTGGACCGGCTGCACCGGCAGGCCGGCGTCCGGGAGGTGCTGCGGCCCTCCGCCACCGTCACCCGGGGACCGCGGACGGGCACACCGGCGCACCCCGCGCCGTGCACCGGCCGGCCCGCCCTGCTGCTGACCACCTCCGGCTCCACCGGCCTGCCGAAGATCGTCCCGCTGCACACGGACGCCCTCGACGCCTTCGGCGACTGGGCCGCCGCCGCCTTCGGCATCGCACCGGGCACCACGGTCCTCAACTACGCGCCGCTCAACTTCGACCTGTGCCTGCTGGACGTGTGGACCACCCTCGCCCACGGCGGCCGCGTCGTCCTCGTCGACCCCGACCACGCGCTGGACGGAGCGCGTCTGCTCGGCCTGCTCCGGCGGCACCGGGTGCACGTCGTCCAGGCCGTGCCCATGTTCTTCCGGCTGCTCACCGACGCGGCGGACGCCACCGGGACGTCCCTGCCCGCCGTGCGGCACGCCATGTTCACCGGCGACGCCATGCCCGGGCCGCTGCTCGACCGGCTGGCCGGCCTGCTGCCCGGAGCCCGGCTCCACAACATCTACGGATGCACCGAGACCAACGACAGCTTCATCCACGAGGTCGACTCCCGCGCCCCCGCGGCGTCACCCCTGCCCATCGGCGTGCCGCTGCCCGGAGTCGAGGCGCTCGTCGTCGCGGACGGCGGCGCGGTCCTCGACGGCCCCGGCACGGGCGAACTGCTCGTCTCCACACCGTTCCAGACGCGCGGCTACCTCGGTGCCGCCGCCGCCCGCCAGGTCTTCGCGGCGCATCCCGGGGGTGACGACGGGCGGCGCTACTTCCGCAGCGGCGACCTGGTGCACAGGCACCCGGACGGCTCCCTCACCCTCGAGGGCCGCACCGACCACCAGGTCAAGGTGCGCGGAGTGCGGGTCAACACCCAGGAGGTGGAGCACCTGCTGCTCGGCCACGGCGAGGTCACCGAGGCGGCCGTCGTGGCCCTGCCCGACCCCGTCGCCGGGCGCCTGCTGCACGCGGTCGTCCGGCGTGCACCGGGTTCGGGCCTCAACAGCCTGACGCTGCGCGGGCACCTGGCCCGCCGGCTGCCCCGGGCGGCGGTCCCGGCCGTGCTGCGGATCACCGACGACGCGCTGTCCCGTACCTCCACCGGCAAGGTCGACCGCGACCGGGTCGCTTCGGCCCACTTCAACAAGGAGAACTGACATGCAGTACGTTCAGGCCGTCAAGGCGTTCGTCGTCGAGGAGTTCCTGCCCGACGTGGCCGCCCACGAACTGGCCGACGACTACGACCTCGTGGACAACGGCGTCATCGACAGCCTCGGGCTGCTCAAGGTGATCGCCTGGCTGGAGGACCGCTACGGGGTCGACACGGACGCCGTCGACCTCGACCCGGAGTCCTTCACCTCCGTCGCGGCGATCGCCGCGTTCCTCGCGGACGCGCCGCGCGAGCACGCGGGGGCCGCGTAGCCATGCACGAGGCGGTCGTCTCGCTCATCGGCCGGGACCGTCCGGTGGAGCTGCCGGTGTGGAGGTCGTTCTGGGACCGGCTCCACACGGGAGACCTGCGCCGGGGGGAGGCCACGGCTCTGCTGGCCTCCCTGTCCACCCGGATGCCCGACCGGGTCACCCTGCGCGCGTTCCTCGACTCGCTCGCCGAGCGCCGTCCCGCCCCTCCCGCCGACGGATTCGGGACGGCCGTCAACATCGTCGGCACCGGGGGCGGGCCGCGCACCTTCAACATCTCCACGGCCGCCGCGTTCGTGGCCGCGGCGATGGGGGTGCGGGTCGTCAAGACCGGCTCGCGGGCCTACACCAGCGGCTGCGGTTCCCTGGACCTGCTGGAACAGCTGGGGATCACCCCCACGACGTCGTACGAGCAGACCCGGGAGGTCCTTCGGCGCTGCGGCATCGCCTTCGCCGGGTACTTCGTGTACCCGCGCGAGATCGCGCTGCTCGCGCGGGCCGTCGCACCGCTCGACATACGGTTGCTGGGCTCGTTCGTCAACACCCTCGGCCCCTTCCTGGCCGACGTGCCGGTGGCCGCTCAGGTGACCGGCGTGTCCCGCCCGGCGGCGCTGCAGGCCCTGCGGCACGCCGCCGTGCACACCTCCCGTGCCACCGGCCGCACCGTGTGGCTGGCCGACAACGCCGCCGGCGCCGACGAGTTCCTCGCCTTCACCGCCAACCGGGTGCACGCCTACGACGCCGGCGCCGAGGACGAGTTCACGCTCGTGCCCGCGGCACTGGACCTGGGGGCCGGTGACCTGGCCGACCTGGCCCCGGCCGAGGACGGGGTGCGGGGCGCCGCCTCGAAGTTCCAGGAGGTGCTGGCCGGGCGCGGCAGCCCGGCGGCGACCCAGACCGTCTGCCTCAACGCCGCGGCGCTCGCGGTCGCCGGCCGGCTCACCGGTGACTGGCACCAGGCGCTGGGCGCCGCACGCGCCACCCTGCACAACGGCTCGGCGCTGCGACTGCTCGAGCGGCTGCGCACACCGGAGGCCGCCCATGCCTGACGGTTTCCCCGCCACCCGGATACCGGGCCGCCCCCGCGGTCTGCCGCCCGCACCCGGCACGTCGAGAGGTGCCGCGCGGACCGACTCCCGGGCGGACGGCGCCGACGGGCACGGCGCAGGGGGGCACGGGTTCTTCGCCCGTCGGCGGCCCGGGCGGCCCGGGCTGGCCGTGTTCGTCAACGCGGGCGATCCGCCGCTCGGCACGCTGCCCGAGTTCGCCGCGATGCTCGACGACAGCGACGTCGACTGCCTCGAACTGGCCGTCCCCTTCCCCGACTCGGTCACCGACGGCCCCGTGATCCGGCGGTCCGCCGACCGGGCCCTGGCCACCGGCGTCACACTGAGCGGCGTCCTGCAGGCGGTGGCCGCCGTACGGCCCCGGCTGCGGCGGCTGCGGATCGCCCTGCTCGCCGACTGGAGCCACACCGTCAAAGGCCGGGACCTGGGCGACTTCGCCCGGTCCGTCGCCGACGCCGGCTGCGACGGGCTGCTGCTGCACGGACTGCCGCCCCGGCTGCGCACCGCCCACTACGAGGCCGCCGACCGGGCCGGGCTGCCCCTGGTCACCACCTGCTACGCCGTCTCCGGCACCGCGACCGCGGCCGAGGCGGCCCGGCACGCCTCGGCCTACCTCTACCTGGTCGCCCACTACGGCCGCAGCGGCACCACCGCCCCACCCGACCGGGAACGGCTCGCCGCCGTCCTCGGCACGCTGCGGCCCGCGACCCGGGCCCCGGTCGCCGTCGGCTTCGGCGTCCGTACAGCGGCCGACATCGCCGCCCTGGAAGCACTCGGCGCGGATGCCGCGGTCGTCGGCAGCGCCGGCGTGGCCAGGATCGAACAGGCCCTGGACACCGGGCGCGACCCGGTGGAGGAGTTCGCCTCCTTCGCGGCCCGGCTGCGCCACCCCACCGTCCCCACCACCTGACCGAAGGGATCTCACCGTGATCATCCGCACGCTCGACAGCGTCCACTGCGTCGACTGGGGCAACGGCCTCAGCCGCCGGTTCCTCACCGAGTCCGACGGCCTCGGGTACACCGTCACCGACACGATCGTGCGGGCCGGCACCAAGTCGCGGCTGGAGTACCGCCGCCACCTGGAGGCCTGCTACTGCATCAGCGGCAGCGGCGAGGTCGTCGACATGGCCGGGACCTCCCACCCCATCATCCCCGGCACCCTCTACGCCCTCGACCAGCACGACGCGCACTGGCTGATCGCCGGTCCGCACGAGGACCTGCGCCTGGTGTGCATGTTCACCCCGGCGCTGCGCGGCGACGAACGCCACAACCTGGACTCGTCCGAGTTCTCCCAGTACTGATGATCACGTGGACGGACGAACAGCAGCGGCTGCGCGACAGTCTGGCACCGCTGCTGGACAAGCTCAGCGCCGGGCACGTCGAACGTGACGCCGAGGCCGCCTTCCCCCGCGAGCAGTGGGACCTGCTGCGTGCCTCCGGCATCCTGGGCCTGCCCTTCGACGAGCGGTGGGGCGGCCTCGGACAGGACCTGCTGACCACGATGTACGTCCTGGAGGGTCTGGGCCAGGGCTGTCGCGACGCGGGGCTCAACTTCTCCGTGTGCAGCCACCTGGTCAGCACCGGCGTCCCCCTGCACCGGTTCGGCTCCCCGGAGCTGAAGGACCGCTACCTGCCGGCTCTGTGCTCCGGCGACCTGATCGGCGCCCACGCCATCAGCGAGCCCGACAGCGGGTCGGACGCGCT
This sequence comes from Streptomyces sp. AHA2, assembly GCF_036857595.1. Taxonomy (NCBI): domain Bacteria; kingdom Bacillati; phylum Actinomycetota; class Actinomycetes; order Kitasatosporales; family Streptomycetaceae; genus Streptomyces; species Streptomyces sp. AHA2. The sequence goes on along the minus strand of NZ_JAUQWJ010000022.1, from coordinate 80,175 downwards.
GGCGATGCGCACCCGCGCCGTACGGGACGGCGACGACTTCGTCCTCAACGGCAGCAAGGCCTTCGTGAGCAACGGCCCGGTCGCCGACGTGGTCACCGTGTACGCGCGCACCAGCGACCGCCCCGGCCCGCTGAGCATCACCGCCTTCCTGGTCGACCGCGCCACGCCCGGCCTGACCGTCGGCGGACCGGTCGCCAAGATGGGGCTGCGCACCTCGCCGCTGTGCGAGCTGTTCCTCGACGACTGCCGCGTCCCCGCCTCGCGGGTCGTGGGCCGCCCCGGCGGCGGCTTCCTCGTCCTGGACCACGTGATGCGCTGGGAGATCCTCTGCTCCTTCGTCATCAACGCGGGGGAGATGCGCGACCGCGTGGAGCGCTGCACCGAGTACGCCCGCACCCGGACCCAGTTCGGGCAGCCGATCGGCTCCTACCAGGCCGTGTCCCACAAGATCGTGGACATGGACGTCGGCGCCGAGACGGCCCGGCAGTGGCTGTACTCCACCGCCCGCAAACTGATGGCCGGGCAGAACGTCACCCGTGACATCGCCATCGCCAAGCTCGTCACCAGCGAGGCCAACGTCGCCTCCGCGCTCGCCGCCGTCCAGATCTTCGGGGGCAACGGCTACATGGCCGAGTACGGCGTCGAGCAGGAGCTGCGCAACTCGGTCGCCGGGACCATCTACTCCGGCACGTCCGAGATCCAGCGCAACCGCATCGCCTCGATGCTCGGCCTCTGAGCACACGTCGACACCCAACGGAAGCGGACCACGCCACCATGACCCTCCACTCCGCCCTGGCGGCGACCGAGTTCATCGACCACCACAGCCCCGAAGTGCGCGACTTCGTCCGCCGCGCGCTGCCGGCGACCGCCACCACCCCCACCGAACGCGCCGTGGCCCTGTACTACGCCGTGCGTGACGGCATCCACTACGAGGTGTACGGCGCGGACCTGTCCCGCGAGGGTCTGCGCGCGAGCCGAGTGGTGCGCACCGGCTCCGGCATGTGTCTGCACAAGTCGGTCCTGTACACGGCCGGGCTGCGCTCGCTGGGCGTCCCGGCGCGCCTGGTGCTGACCGACGTGCGCAACCACCTCGCCTCCGAGCGGCTGAAGCGGCTGCTGGGCGGTGACGTGTTCCACCAGCACGGGCTGACCTCGGTGCTGCTGGAGGACCGCTGGGTGAGGGCGACGCCGGTGTTCAACAAGACGCTGTGCCGGCTGTACCGGATGGCGCCGCTGGACTTCGACGGCACCGCCGACAGCCTGCACCACCCCTTCGACCTGAAGGGGCGCAGGCAGATGGAGTTCCTGCGCGAGCACGGCGAGTTCGACGACCTGCCCTACGAGTGGCTGATCGGCGACCTGCGGGCCGCGCACCCGGGACTGTTCGAGGACGGGGCGGACGGCTCGGGCGACCGGCTCGCGCGCGGTTCCCTCGTCGGTGAGGCGGTGTAGTGCTCGTCAAGATCTGCGGTGCGACGAGCGCCGCCGAGGTGCGGGGCGTCGCCGACGCCGGGGCGGACCTGGTCGGGCTGTGGCACGGGGTGCCCGGGGGCCGGGCCGACCTGCCGGCCGGACGGCTCGCCGACCTCACCGCCGAGGCGCGCGCGACCGGACGCCTGGAGGCGGTGCTGGTCACCTTCGCCACCGACGTCGAGGCACTGGCCGGCCTCACGGGCGCGGGCGGCCCCTCCTGGATCCAGCTGCACGGCTACCAGCCGCCCGGCACGGTGCGTGCCCTGCGGGCCCTGGTCCCCGACGGCGTACGCATCGTCAAGGTGCTGCACGTCGACGGGGGTTCCTGTGTGGAGGCGCGACTGATCGGCGCGTACGAACGGGCCGGTGCGGACTGCTTCCTGCTCGACGCGGTCGCAGCGGGCGGACGCGTGGGCAGTACCGGGGCGAGCCTGGACGACGGCACGGTGACCGGACTGGCCGACCGCATGCAACGGCCGTTCCTGCTCGCGGGCGGGCTCGGCGCGGGCAACCGGCACCGGTTCGCCGGTACTCGCGCCCACCCCCGGTTCCTCGGCATCGACGTCGACTCGGCCGCCCGTGGCGAGGACGGTCTGCTGGCCGCGGGGAGCGCCGCGGCCGTGACCCGCGCCTGGAGGGCGGCATGAGGTTCACCGACGCGCTCCTGGCGGCCCCACGGCCCGTGATCATGGAGGTCAAGCGGCAGGACGCCGACGGCACCGACCTGCTGGGCGCGCGCTCGGTGACCGAGGTCGTCGCCGCCTACGAGGAGGCCGGGGCGCCGTGTATCTCCGTGGTCACCGGCCGCTGGTTCGGCGGCGGCGAGGCGCTGCTGGAAGGGGTCGCCGCTTCGACGCGCCTGCCCCTGCTGCGCAAGGACTTCCTCACCAGCCGGCGCCAGCTCGAACGCAGCCGTGACCTGGGCGCCTCCGCCGTGCTGCTGACCGTACGGCTGCTGCCCGGCGGCGTACTGGCCCGGCTGGTGGACCACGCCCTGGAGCTCGGGCTGACCCCGTTCGTGGAGGTCGCCGACGCGGCGGAGGCGGCGGCGGTGCCGAGGGCCGGGCGGTGCGTGGTCGCCGTCAACAACAAGGACATCACCACCCGTGAACGCCTGCCCGGCGACCTCGAGCGCAGCTCCACGCTGCTGCCGGCCGTGCGGGAGACCGGCGCCCGCTGCGCGGTCAGCGCCAGCGGCATCGCCGGCCCCGAGGACGCGGCCCGGTTGCTCGACGAGGGGTTCGACGGCCTGCTCATCGGCACGGGTCTGCTGCGCGCCCCGCACCCGGCGCACTGGTGCACCGCCCTGGACGCCGCACGCGAACGGCCCGGGGCCTTGCCGGGCGTCCCCGGGTAGAAGGACGTCCGGCCCGCCCCGTGGGGGCGGACCGGACGTCCGGGACGGGCCGGTCGCGTCAGGTGCGGCGGGGGCGGGCCGTGGCGCGGCGGCCGCGGGCCGTGCGGCCCCAGGGTTTGTAGACGGAGATGACCGCCGCCGCGGTGAGCAGCACGAACAGCGCGGGAACGCTCCACACCAGGAAGTCGGCCGGCCAGCCCGGGTTCGGGGGCGCACCGCCGGCCTCGGCCGTGTTCTCGGTGGCCTTCATGACGATCGGGTGGATGACGAACCACGCGAAGATCGTCATGAACAGGGTGATGACCCACTTGGCGACGATCCACCAGTGCAGCAGCAGACCCCAGGCCGTGCCGCAGGACAGCAGGATGCCGGAGATCGACGCGGTCACGCTGAACACCGTGACGCTGGTGTCGTCGAACACGTACATGGCGTAGTACACGCCCTTGGCGACCGCCGCGTCGTCCGTGGTGAATCCCATGAGGGCTAGGACGGCCATGGACAGCGACAGGCCGACCCAGCCGACGGACGTGACGACGTGGACGGCCAGGGTCAACTTGCGGCCCCGGCGGCTCAGTTCGAATCTCTTCTTCTTCCGGGCGGCCTGCTGCCCGGTCTTTCCGGGCGTGGTCGTGGGAGCGGACAAAACGCTGCCTCGCCTTCATGTCCTGTGGGATGTGGTGGCCGTTGCCATCGTTCCCCCTTCCGCTCGAGGCGGGGTCGAGGCGGTCGACCGCCTCTCCGGGCATCCTCCAGCGGCGTTCCCGACGCTGGGCACCACTCACTGACCGACGAACTCGTGGAGCAGGCGTGACAATTCTCGTGACAGGTGCGACAGGATCGGTGGGCCGTCATGTGGTCGGGCGGCTCGTGGCCGCGGGCGCCGCGGTGCGGGCGCTGACCAGGAATCCGGCCACCGCCGGGCTTCCCGAGGGTGTGGACGTCTTCGAGGGCGACCTCACCCGCCCCGACACGCTGCGCGCGGCGCTGCACGGGGTGGAGCGCCTCTATCTCTTCCCGGTCCCGGAGACGAGCCGCGAGGTCGTCGCGGCCGCCAAGGAGGCCGGGGTGCGGCGCATCGTCGTGCTGTCCTCGTCCTCCGTACTGGACGAGTCGGGCGACAACCACAGCGGTGAGCACCACCGCACCGTGGAACGGGCCGTGGAGGAGTCCGGCATCGACTGGACGTTCGTGCGCCCCGACGAATTCGCCACCAACGTCCTGTGGAAGTGGGGCCACTCCGTCCGTGCCGAGGGCGTGGTGCGCGCCCCGTACGGCAACGCCCCGCGCGTCCTGATCCACGAGGCGGACGTCGCCGCCGTCGCGGTGACCGCGCTGCTCGAGGACGGGCACGCGGGCAGGGCGTACGTGCTCACCGGGCCGGAGGCGATCACCCAGGCCGACCAGGTGCGTGCCCTCTCCGGTGCGCTGGGGCGCGAGATCCGCTTCGAGGAGATCACACCCGACCAGGCCCGTGAGCTGATGGGCCGGGCCATGCCGGCGCCGGTCGTGGAGATGGTGCTGGGCTACCTGGCCGACGCGACGGTCAACCCGCCCGCGGTCCTGGACACCGTCGAGCGTGTCACCGGCGTGCCCGCGCGGACCTTCGCCCAGTGGGCGGCCGACCACGCCGCCGACTTCGCCCCCGTGGCCGAGGAGGTGGCCGCATGACCGCCGACGCCGGCCTCGGCACCGCGCTCAGCGGCGCGAAGGTCACCATGACGGGCAGCGGCAGGCCCGAGGAGCGGCTCGTCACCGCCCGCGAGGCGGCCCCCTCGGCGGGCCGCGGCAAGGTGGTGGTGCGCGTCGAGGCGGCGGGCGTGTCGTTCGCCGAGGTGCAGATGCTGCAGCACCTGCATCCCTTCCCGCCCGGGTTCCCCTTCGTGCCCGGCTACGACCTGGTGGGACGGATCACCGAGGTCGGGGAGGGCGTCACCGGGTGGCGCACCGGGGACCGGGTCGCCGCCATGCCCCGCTACGGTGCCTGGCAGGAGTACGTCGAGACCGCCGCCAAGGACCTGGCCCCGGTGCCCGAGGAGCTGGACGCGGCCGAGGCGGTGGCCCTGGTCACCAACGGGGTGACCGCCTACCAGATGCTGGACCGGCTGACCGGCCTGGCCCCCGGCGACACCGTGCTGGTGCACGGCGCGAGCGGCGGCGTGGGCACCCTGCTGACCCAGCTCGCCGTCCACCGCGGCCTGCGGGTCATCGGCACCGCGTCGCCCGCCAAGCACGACGCCGTACGCGCGCTGGGCGCCGAGCCGCTCGACTACCGCACGCCCGACCTGACGGCCGCGGTGCGCGAGCTGGCGCCGCAGGGTGTGGCGGCCGTCTTCGACCACATCGGCGGCCGGGGCCTCGACGCCGGCTGGGCGATGCTCGCCGAGGGCGGCACGCTGGTGTCGTTCGACTCCTCCGTCGCCGGATACCGGCCGGGGCAGTGGTTCCGCCCGCACGTCCCGGCACTGGTGCGCACGGGCCGGCGCTTCGTGGCACGCCTGCTGGGCCTGACGGGCGGGCGGCGGATGACGATGTACTACGTCAAGCCGGGCACGGCCTTCAACACCGCTCTGGACGCCCTGTACGAGCTGCTGGCCGAGGGCGTGCTGAAGCCCCAGATCGCCGGCCGGCACCCCCTGGACGGGGCCGCCACCGCGCTGCGGGAGCTGCTGGACGGGCGGTCCGTCGGCAAGCACGTCCTGCTTCCCTGAACGTCCCCGGCCCTCGTCGCCCTCACCCCACGATCACGAAGGACCCATCATGACCACGACACTGACCGAGCCGTCCGTCCAGGAGCGCAACAAGCAGATCGCGCTCGACTGCGCCGCCGCCTGGAACCGCTGGGAGCTGGACGGCATCATCAAGCACTGGGCGCCGGACATCCGGCACTTCTCCGAGGACCGTCCCGTCGACACCCAGCAGATGATCGGGGCGATGCAGGGCGGCCTCGCCGCCTTCCCCGACCTGCACCTGGACGTCAGAAGCGCCGTCTCCGAGGGCGACCGGGTGATCCTGCGGATCACCGTGACGGCCACCCACCTGGGCGAGTTCATGGGCAAGGCCCCGACCGGCAAGAAGGTCACCTGGTTCATGCTGGAGGAGCTGCGTTTCGACGACGCCGGCCGGATCATCGAGCACTACGACGTGTTCAACTACCTGCCGATGCTCAAGGAGCTGGGCTTCGTCCCCTCGGACGTGCTGTGAGCACCGCCGCCGGCCTCGTGGGGGAGTTGACCGAGGTCGCCGACGGGGTGCACGCCTTCGTGCAGCCCGACGGCGGCTGGTGCCTGAACAACGCGGGCCTGGTCGCCGGTGACGACGGCCGCGGCGTGCTCGTCGACACCGCGGCGACCGAGGCCCGTGCGCGGCGGCTGCGCGAGGAGGTGCTGCGCGTGGCGGGCACGCCACCGCGCACGCTGGTCAACACGCACTTCCACGGCGACCACACCTTCGGCAACCACCTCTTCCCGGAGGCCGTCGTCGTCGCGCACGAGAAGACACGCTCGGACATGGCGGCCGCCGGACTGCACCTGACGTCGCTGTGGCCGGACGTGTGCTGGGGCGACATCCAACTCGCCCTGCCCGAGGTCACCTTCCGCGACACCCTCACCCTGCACGCCGGCGGCGTACGAGTGGAACTGCTGCACATGGGCCCGGCCGCGCACACCACCAACGACACCGCGGTGTGGCTGCCCGAGCAGCGGGTGCTGTTCACCGGCGACCTGGTGATGTCCGGGGTGACGCCGTTCTGCCTGATGGGCTCGGTCGGCGGGTCCCTGGACGCCCTGGAGCGCATGCGCCGCCTGGACCCGCTCGTGATCGTGCCCGGCCACGGACCGGTCGGCGGCGCCGAGGTGCTCGACGCCGACGAGGCCTACTTCCACTGGCTGCGCGACCTCGCCCGGCAGGGGGTGGCCGACGGGGCGAGCCCCCTGGAACTGGCCCGCGCCGCCGGACCGGGGCCTTTCGGCGGCTTGCTGGACGCCGAGCGGCTGGTGCCGAACCTGCACCGGGCCTACGCGGAGGAACGCGGCGCGGCGCCGGGCGAGGCACTGGACGTCCCGGCGCTGTTCCGGGAGATGACCGCCTACCACGGCGGGCTGCCCACCTGCCGCGCCTGAACGGGTGACGTGAACGCCGGCGGCCCTCCCCCTGGGGGAGGGCCGCCGGCGTTCGCGCGTGACGCAAGCGTCAGACGTCGATGCCCTTCAGATACGTGGCGAACGTCTGGAGCGCCGGATGCGCGGCACGCAGCGCGGGGATGTCCGCGCGGTAGCCGTGCTCCTGGAACCACTCGAACATCAGGGCGATCTCCGGGCCGTTCGGGATGTACGGGTTGGCGGCCACCGCGTCCAGGGGCAGCTCCTCGAAGCGGGCCGGCAGGCCGCTGCGGGCGGAGAACGCCTCGGCGATCGCGGTCGCCGTCAGCTCGTCTCCCGCCAGTTCCACGGCCCGCCCCAGGTACTCCTGCGGCCGGTCGAAGGCCTCGGCGGCGAAGTAGCCGATGTCGTCCACGGCGATGAACTGCACCCGCGTGTCCGGCTTCAGCGCCAGCTGCACCACCAGCGTGCCGTCGACGTTCCGCGGACCGTGCGCGGCGAAGTTGTCCATGAAGAACGTCGGGCGCAGCACCGTCGTCGGCACGCCCAGCTCCTCCAGGTACCGCTCGATGTGCCGCTTGGAGTCGAAGTGCGGCACGCCGCTGCCTCGTTCGGCGCCGCCCACCGAGCTGTACACCACATGGGCGATCCCGGTGGCCTTCGCCGCCCGGGCCACCGCCCGGCCCTGGCGGACCTCGCCGCCCAGACCCTTGGGGGTCATGAAGTTCTGCACGGAGAACACCCCGTGCGCACCCTCCATGGCCGCGCGCAGCGACGCCTCGTCGTCCAGGTCGCCGGTGACCAGCCGCACGCCGAGCGCGGCCAGCGCGCGGGCCGCCTCGGACTGCGGGTCACGCACCAGCGCGGCCGTGTCCCGGCCGCGCCGCACCAGTTCCCGTGCGGTGGCGCCGCCCTGGAGGCCGGTGGCCCCGATCACCAGGATCGGGCCGTTCGCCTCGGTCGTCGTCATGTCGTTCGCCTTTCCTCAGCCGAACAGCGGCGCGGCGTTGGCGGCCGCCCAGGCACGGTACGGACGGGGGTCGCGGCCGGTGAGGTCCTTCACAGCCGTCGTGGGCGTGGCCCACGGCACGTCGGGGCTGTGCAGCGCGGCCACGTTGGTCACGGCCGCCGGGCGGTCGCCGGTGATGCCGGCGAAGACCTCGACGACCTCCTCCTGCGGCGCCACGGAGAAGTCCAGGCGACGCCCCAGGACATCGCCCAGGATGCGGGCCTGCTCCTCGGAGGTGAGGATCTCGCCGCCGGTCAGGACGTACGCCTCGCCCCGGTGGCCGTCCTCGGTGAGCGCGGCGACGGCGGCGGAGGCGATGTCGTACTCGTCGATCGGCGCGCCGGGGTTGTTGCCGATCCAGCAGCGCACCGAGCCGCTCTCGCGGACGGTCCCGACCCACCACGCGGTGTTGGCGTGGAACGGGCCGGGACGCAGGAACGTGGTGGCGACGCCGGACTCCGTGATCGCCTCCTCGGCGGCCCGGTGCTCGTCGGCGATGCCGTGCGGCAGCGGGTGCAGCACGCTCGCCGAGGACAGGAACACGATGTGCTCGACGTGCGCGGCCGCGGCGGCCTTGGCGACGTTGCGGGCTTCCCCGGCCACGTCGCCGGAGAGCACCACCAGTGCCGAGGTGACGCCGGCGAAGGCCGCGGTCAGCGATGCCGGGTCGGCCGGACTGCCGGCCACCACCTCCACACCCTCGGGCAGGCCCGCCTCCTCGGGCTTCCTGCTGAGCGCCCTGACCCGGCGGCCCTGGGCGGTGAGCTGCTCGACGGCCTCGCGGCCGACCTTGCCCGTCGCTCCGGTGACGAGAATCATGATCAGGCCCTCCAGCCCTGCGGCTCCGGCCACGGCGAGCCGAGCTGACGGTACGTGCCCTGGTAGTCGGGCCAGTCGCGGTGGTCGCGGATCTTGCCGTCGACGAAGCGGATGAGGTGGATCTGCTCACCGGAGAAGCGGCGCCCGGTCGGCGCCATGCCGACCAGCTCCCCGACGTGCCGGCCGTACAGGACGAGGTTCGCGCGCACCCAGTCGCCGCGCTCCTCCAGCAGCACCTCCTCCAGGTGCGCCTCCTCGGAGAAGGTCATGCGCAGCCACTTGACCGCCATCGCGAAGGAGTCCGGACCGCGCAGGTCCATGTGTTCCATCGTCGCCGGGTTGAGGTATTCCGGGTGGATGTACTCCGCGACGTCCGCGGTCTCACCGGTGTTGTACGCATCGATCATGCGGCGTACCGCAGCTATCTGCTCGCTCATCGAATTTCCTCCACGGCAGGCGCCAAGAATGGCGGGTCAATGGCCACAGTCTGTGGGCGGCAGGTACGGCCCGGCAAGGGACGAAATGTCAATTCCCCTCGTTCTCCAGGGGAATTCGGGTCCGCCGTCCGGTGAGCCTCGATGAATGCTCCAGCTTCCCGCGTGACGGGGGCCGCAGCATGTGGCACATGGACACGGACACAGCGACCTACAAGACAAAAGTCACCGCCGCCTTCAACGGCGCCGCAGCGGCCTACGACCGGCTCGGTGTGGAATTCTTCACGCCCATGGGAAAGCGGTTGGTGGAATTCGCCGACCCACGCCCGGGCCGGCGGCTGCTCGACGTCGGCTGCGGTCTGGGCGCCACCCTGCTGCCGGCGGCGCAGCGGCTGGGCCCCGGCGGCAGCGCACTCGGCATCGACATCGCCGAGGCCATGGTCGAGGAGGCCCGCCGCGAGGCGCAGCGCCAGGGCATCGGCAACGTCGAGCTGCGGGTGATGGACGGCGAGCACCCCGAACTGCCCGCCCGCTCCTTCGACCTGGTGCTGGGCAGCTACAGCGTGATCTTCCTGCCGGACGCCCGGGCCGCGCTCGCCCGCTACGCCGGACTGCTGCGCGACGGCGGCCGGATCGCGTTCACCAGCCCGGTGTTCACACGGGACACCTTCCCGTTCCTGCCTCCGCTGTTCACCGGCCTGATCCCGATGTCCCTGCTGAGCCACCTGCCGGCCGCCTGGCACCCCGAGCAGCTGCAGCGGCAGCTCCACTCCTGGCTGGAGGATCCGCGGGACCTGACGGCCGCGCTGCGCACGGCCGGCTTCGACGACGTCCGCATCGTCGACGAGTCGGTGGACATGACGGCCCGCTCCGGCGAGGCGTGGGTCGACTGGTCCCACACCCAGGGCATGCGCCTGCTGTGGCAGCACCTGCCGGCCGACGAGGCGGCCGCCCTGCGTACCCGGCTGATCACGGCCCTCGACGCCCTGCGCGGTGAGGACGGCCTGATCCACATCGACGTCCCCGTCCGCTACGTCACGGCCACGGTCGCCCGCTGACCAGAGCACGACCGACCCCGAGGACGACCCCGAGGACGACACCGAGGACGACACGGAGAACGACCGCGGGCTGACGACACGTCAGCCCGCGCGCGAACAGGGCGGCACCACCGGTCACCGGGGCGGTGCCGCCCCGTGCTGCGGGCACGACACCGTCCGGCGGTCACCGCCCGGGCACTGCCGGCCGGCCGGAACGAACAGCCCGCCACGCACGACGCCCGGCTGGGAGACCCCAGCCGGGCGTTCCGCCGAACCCGTGGCCACGGCGGCCACCGCCCCGGTCAGGTGACCGACAGCGCCCCGTCCACCGCCAGGACCGTGCCGTTGGCGTAGGCGGCCTCCGGACGGGTCAGCTGGACGATCCACCAGGCGATGTCCTCCGGCCTGCCCACCCTGCCCGAAGGGACCCTCTTCGCCATCCCGTCGAGAAACGCCTCGTACGCCTCGGGAGGCATCCCCGCCCGTACGCCGACACCCGTGTCGACGACGCCCGGCGCGATGCCGACCGAGCGGATGCCGCGCGGGGCCAGCTCCACCGCCCAGGTGCGGGTCAGGAAGTCCAGCGCGACCTTGGCCATGCCGTAGACGGAGTTCTCCGGCCACGCCCGGCGGCCCAGCGAACCCGCCGAACCGACGTTGACGACGACACCGCCGGTCGCCTCCAGAGCGTCCAGCGCCCGCTGGGTCAGGAACACCGGAGCGATCAGATTGGTGCCGAGCTGGGTGCGCACGGAATCGCGGTCCAGACCCTCGAGGGAGGCGAATCCGGTGACGGCCGCGTTGTTCACCAGGACGTCGAGCCGTCCGAATTCGCGCAACGCGGTGGAAACGATGAGTTCGGGTGCGTCGTGGTCGTGTACGTCCGCCGCCAGAACGCGAATGCGGTCGTGGCCGTCCGCGGTTTCCTTCAGGGTGGTCTCATTGCGGCCCACCACGAGCACATGGGCGCCGCTCTCCGCGAATGCGCGGGCCGTCGCCGCTCCGATTCCCGTGCCGCCACCCGTGACGATGACGGCCTTCTCCACGGAATTCGTCACCGCGACCTCACGAGCACAGGGCGATGTTGACGCCACGAATGACGGCCTGCTCGGCGTCCGGCCCGAAGTCCTTGTCGCCGATGGTGAACGACAGCTGCACCCGGGCGCTCAGGTCACGGGTGGTCGCCGCGAAGGTGGCGTAGCCGGGGATGCCCGCGCCGTGGCCCCACAGGTCGAGGTCGTCGTCGTTCTCGAGCTTCATGATGCCCAGGCCGTAGCCGATGCCCATCGGCAGGTTCTCGATCATCTCGGGCGGCAGCGGGGTGGTCATCTCGGTGAACTCCGGCTCGTTCAGCAGCTTGCCGCTGAACAGTGCCGAGAAGAAGCGGTCCAGGTCCGCGGTGGTGGAGATGATCTCGCCCGCGCAGCCGGCCTCGGAGGGGTTCATCAGCGTGACGTCCACCGGCTCCCCGCCGATCTGCATGTAACCGCGCGCGTGGGGCTCCGGGATGTTCGGGTCGTCACCGGGCAGCACGGTCTCGTTCAGCGCGAGCGGCTCGAGGACCCGCTCGCGGATCTCGTCGCGGTACGAGCGGCCCGTCACCTTCTTGATGAGCAGGCCCACGATGAAGTAGTTCGTGTTGCAGTAGGCGAACTTGGTGCCCGGCTCGAACTCCAGCGGCTTGGCGGCCGCGATGGCGATCAGGTCCTCGGGCTCGTAGTGCTTGTACCGGTCCCGCAGGAAGCGGTCGCCGGGCTTCTGGAACGAGTCCATGTAGTTGTACAGGCCGCTGGTGTGCTGCATCAGGTTGCGGATGGTGATCTTCTCGCCGTACGGCAGCAGGCCGGGCAGGTAGCTCTCGACGCTGCGGTCGAGGTGGATCTTGCCCTCGGCGACGAGCTGGAGCACCACGACGGCCACGAAGGGCTTGGTGATGCAGGAGATGCGGAAGCGGCCGTCGGCGGGAACGGGACGGTCGGTGCCCAGCTCCGCGATGCCGGACGTCACCACGAAGGACTCCTCCCCCCGCGCGACCCGGAACTGCACGCCTCCGGCTCCGGCCTCGACGAGCCGGTCAGCGGCGCCCTGGACGGCCTGCTGAAGGGCCGATACCTCCGGCCGGGCGATCGTCGTCTGCGTCATGTCGGGAAACCCCCATCGGGTGGCTGTCGGTTCTTTCGGCAGAGGCTGACCGGCCGGGGTGGAGAGGCGGCCGGGCGCCGGTGGAGCGCGGCTCAGGCGAGGTCGTCGCGGGTGACCGTGCGGGCGAGGACCCGCAGCTCGCCGTCCTGGCGCACCAGGACGTCCTGGCACACGCACACGCGGTGCACCCGGGACTCGCCACCGATCTGCGAGGCGTACACGATCGCGTAGGAGCGGACGTCCACCGCGCCGTCGGGCCGGGGGCTGACGTCGAACATGCCGATGAAGTGACGGTGGCGCTGGCCGGCGGCGGCGAGTTCGGCCGCGGCCCGGCTCGTCGCCGCGATCAGCCCCGCACGGCCGCGCACCGGCTCGGGCAGGGTCGGCACCGCGAAGGTGGCGTCCTCGGTGAAGGTCCCGGCCCACTGCTCGGCCTCGCCGAGGTCCAGGAGCTGCATCTGGTGCGCGTAGAACTGCTGGACCTCCACGTGCAGGGAAGCGGCCCAGGCAGGGCTCTGGGCGAGTTCGGGTGCGAGCGTCATGGTGTCTCCTCCGGTCGGTCTGAACGCCCGCCAGTCTGGGTGGGCCCGGTCGCATGCCGTTGGAAGATCCCTCAAGCCGCCGACCGGCGGCGCCCGCCCCGGCACCCCGGCGCGCGGACCGGGGCGGTGGCGCGGACCACCGCGGGGGGACCGGCACCGGCGGCCCGGCGGCGGTCGAGCGCCCTTCCGCCGCACCTCGAGCGGCACGGGACACCGTCGAAGTCACCAAGGCGCTCATGGGAGGAAACCGATGACGACAACGACGAGGCCCGCCGCACTGATCACCGGCGCGACGAGTGGCATCGGCCTGGCCGTGGCCCGCGAGCTGGGCCGCCGGGGCCACCGGGTCTTCCTGTGCGCGAGGACGGGACAGCAGGTCAAGCAGACCGTCGAGGACCTCCGCGCCGAGGGCATCGACGCCGACGGCATCGCGGCCGACGTCCGCTCCCCGGAATCGGTGACCGAGCTCGTCGCCGCCGCTGTCGAGACGTACGGCCCGATCGGCATCCTGGTGAACAACGCCGGGCGCAGCGGTGGCGGGCCCACGGCCGACCTCTCCGACGAGCTGTGGGACGACGTCATCGACACCAACCTCAACAGCGTGTTCCGGCTCACCCGGGAGGTGCTGAAGAAGGGCCGCATGAGCGACGCGCCCTACGGCCGCGTCATCAACATCGCCTCGACCGCCGGCAAGCAGGGCGTCGTGCTGGGCGCCCCCTACAGCGCCTCCAAGCACGGCGTCGTCGGCTTCACCAAGGCCCTCGGCAAGGAGCTGGCGCCCACCGGCATCACCGTCAACGCCGTCTGCCCCGGCTACGTCGAGACGCCCATGGCCGAGCGCGTGCGCCAGGGCTACGCCGCCGCCTGGGACACCACGCAGGAGGACGTGCAGCAGCAGTTCGAGGCCAAGATCCCGCTCGGCCGCTACTCGACCCCCGAGGAGGTCGCCGGGCTCGTCGGCTACCTGGCCACCGAGACGGCCGCCTCGATCACCGCGCAGGCCCTCAACGTCTGCGGCGGACTGGGCAACTTCTGAGTGTCACGACCAAGAGAGAAGGTAGTGAAGGTGTCGGCTGAACAGGTTCACCGCACATCGCACGACGTGGAGATCGCCGCACCGGCCGCGGTCGTCTACGGGTTCATCGCAGACACGGAGCGGTGGCCGCTGTTCTTCCCGCCGAACGTGCACGTGCAGCGGCTGGAGTCCGACGGGACGAGCGAGCGGCTGCGCATGTGGGCGACCGCCAACGGCGCGGTCAAGTCCTGGACCTCGCGCCGGACGCTGGACGCGGCCGCGCGCCGCATCGAGTTCCGCCAGGAGATTCCGGCGGCCCCGCTCACCGGCATGGGCGGCACGTGGGTCGTGGAGGAACTGGGCGCCGGCTCCTCGCGACTGACCCTGCTGCACGACTTCACCGTGGCGGACGACCGGCCCGAGGACGTCGCCTGGGTCGACCGGGCCACGGACACCAACAGCCGGGCCGAGCTCGGCCGTCTCAAGGCCCTCGCCGAGCGGTGGGGCCGGCTGGACGGTCTGCTGCTGTCCTTCCGTGACTCGGTACGGGTGGACGGACCCGCCGAGCCGGTCTACGACTTCCTCCACCGGGTCGGCGACTGGCCCGAGCTGGTTCCCCACGTCACCCGGCTGGACCTGACGGAGACCACTCCCGGCATCCAGATCATGGCCATGGACACCCTGACGGCCGACGGCTCCACGCACACCACCGAGTCCATCCGCATCTGCTTCCCGGACGCCGGCCGCATCGTCTACAAGCAGACCGCGACCCCCGCGCTCATGGACGCGCACACCGGCGAGTGGACGGTGGTCCCCGACGAGACCGGCGTCACCGTCACCTCCCACCACCACGTCGTCATCCGCGAGGAAGCCGTCGCCCGCGTCCTCGGCCCGGGCAGCACCCTCGAGGACGCCCGCCGCTACATCCGTCAGGCACTCGGCCGCAACTCCACCGCGACCCTCAACCTCGCCAAGCAGCACGCGGAGAAGGCCGCCGTCGTCGGGTGACCCGACGGCCCGCCACGACTCACCACCAGGGCTCCAGGAGGCAGACATCCCCTGGAGCCCCCGGCGTGCGCCGGGCCTCGACGTGCATCCGCCCGGGGGCCGGGACGCCGGCGGCGACCCGTCCGGCGGCGACGTCCTCAGCGCAGCCGACGCACCCGCAGGACCAGGTCGTCCGTGTGATGCGCGCCGGCGCCGCCGGGGGGCGCGACGCGCGGCCGTCGCTCGTCCACCTCCACCGACCAGTCGGCGTCGAGCAGAGCGGCGACCGTCCGGGGCCAGACGTAGTCGGCCGGGTCGAATCCGCTGTCGTGCGCCTGCTGGGTCTCCATCCCCGCGTGGTGCACGAGCAGCAGCACACCGCCCGGAGCGACGGCGGCGAGCAGGGCACGCTCCGCGGCCGCGTCAGGGGTGCGCAAAAGGGCCGGATACTGGGCGGAAACCAGGTCGAAGGAGGCCGGCGGGAGCACGGCCTCGGTGAGCGCGGCGTGTACCCAGCGAACGGACAGGCCGGCGTCCCGTGCGTGTCCGGCCGCCCGCTCCAGCGCCACGCCCGAGACGTCGAGCGCCGTCACGTCCCAGCCGCCGCGCGCGAGCCAGAGGGCGTCCGCCCCCTCGCCGCAGCCGACGTCGAGTACGCGTCCGGGAGCGAGCCCGGCGGCCTCGGCCACCAGTGCGCCGTTGGGCCGGCCGCTCCACAGCTGTCGTCGTTCGGCGTAGCGGTCGTCCCACTCCGCCCGGACCGCGGGGTCGCCGACGTACCCCTCGGATCGCACGGGGAAGCCGGAGGCGGACGTTCGTGCTGCGATGTCGTCGGTCACGGATCCACCGTCGCCCACCGCCCCCCGGCTCGGCCAGCTCTGTTGCCGGTCCGGCAAACGGCCGCGTGCGCTGCGAGGCCCCTCGCTCCGGATCCCGCCGTCACCTACGCGGAACGCCGGTCCGCCGACGGCGAGGACGCCGCCGGGGCGCGGCGAACGGGGAGCATCGTCTCGACCGGTTCGGCGGTGAGGTGCTCGATGACGAGGTGATTGACCGCGGCGGGCTTCTCCAGCGGGACCACGTGCGAGGTCCCGGGGACGACGGCGAGCTCCGAGCGGGGCAGAGCCCGGTACAGGGCGACGGTGTGCTCGAGGGTCACCAGGTCGTCGTCGCCGACCACGACCAGAGTCGGCGCACCGATGCGCGCCAGGTCGTCGGTGGTCAGTGTGGGCTGGGTGCGCCACATGTCGGTCACCTTGCGTGCGACGACCGGCCAGTGCCCCGGCCCTTCCGGCGCCACCGGTTCGTACAACTCGCGGAAGAACTCCAGCTCGGAGCTGTCGGGTGTCATGCGGTCCAGCATGGCGGGCGCGGCCCAGCACTCCCCGGCCGGCCGGAAGTTCGTCCCGATGACGACGACCCTGCGTACGAGGTCGGGACGGGCGAGGGCGACGAGCAGGGCGACGACGCCACCGTCGCTCCAGCCGACGAGGTGGGCCGGACCGCCGACGACCGTGTCGAGGAAGGCCACGGTGTCGTCCGCCATGTCCTGGTACGTGAGCGGTCCCTCCACGTCGGCCGTGTGGCCGTGCCCCCGCCGCTCGGGGAGGAAGAGGCGGAACCGCGCCGCGAGCTCGGAGCGCTGCGCTCCCCAGGTCTCGTTCGTGCAGAAGCCGCCGTGCAGCATGAGCAGCGGATCGCCGCTGCCGTCGGTCTCATACCAGGTTCTGACGCCGGGAAGGTCCACGTAGTCGCCCATAGCCGAGGCTTTCTGCAGTGCCGTTGTTGCTGGTCAGTCTCCGCCGGGGCGCCAGGGCCCGCAACGGGAGCGCGGCGGCAGCCCCTCGGCTCGTACGCACCGGCGGGCCCGGTTCGAGCGGGCCTGTGGTCCGGTTCGAGAGGGCCTTTCACGCCACTGTGGAGACTGGCCCGGTGGAATGCAGTCCGCGGCGAGGTGGGGGGTGCGGGGCGGTGTCGGTGGGGCGGCGTGGTGAGGTGCGGTTGCTGGGCGAACTGCTGGCGGACGCGGGACGTACAGGGGGAGCCGTCGCCCTGGTGTCGGGCAGCTCGGGGTGCGGGAAGAGTGCGCTGCTGAGGGCGTTCGCCGCGCGGGCCGCCGAGGCGGGCGCGCTGGTGCTGTCCGCGTGCGGCTCTCCGGCGGAGGAGGGCCTGCCGCTGGGTGTGGTGGGACAGCTGCTCAGCGGCACCGGCACCCGGCCCCTGACCGTGCCGGGGGCTGCGCGCACGGATCTGGGGCCGGGAGCCGGGGGGCCGCAGGTGCTGTACGAGGCTCTGCGGGCCGTGCGGTCCGGGCCGGTGGTCGTGGTGGTGGACGACGTGCACCACATCGACGAGGCCTCCGCGCGCGCCCTGCTGTACGTGTGCGGGCGGCTGGCCGCCGTCGAGGCGTTGGTGGTGCTGGCTGGGCGGTCGTCCGAGCCGCCGGCGTCGTCGCTGCCGCTCACGGAGCTGTGGGGGCAGGCACGCGGGGTGCGGGTGATGCTGCGGCCACTGTCCGAGGACGGCGTCGGGGAGTTCCTGTGCGAGCCGGCGGGGGGTGGCATGGACGCGGTGACGGCCGAGCGGCTGGCTCCGCTCTGGCACGGTTTCACCGGTGGCAACCCGCGCCTGCTGCGCGGCCTGCTGGACGACCAGCGTGACTGTGGGCCGTTGCGGTCGCTCCGGCCGGTGGCCGGGACGGCCTTCCGGGCTGCGGTCGCCGCATGCCTGCGTGGAGCGGGCACGGCGGTGGCGGCCACGGCCGGCGCTCTCGCGGTGCTGGGCGAGGACGCCACCTTGACCCGGCTGGCGCGGCTCCTGGCCGTGCCCGAGCGGACCGTGTCGCGGCGCATGGAGCATCTTGACGCCGTCGGCTTGCTGGAGGGTGGGCGGCTGCGCCATCCGGGGGTGCTGGCCGCGGTGCTTCACCAGCTGAGCGCCGAGGAGAGCGGGCGGCTGCACGCGCGCGCGGCCGAGGTGCTCTACGACGCCGGGGCGGCGGCGTCCCGGGTGGCCGTGCACCTGGCGGTCGCCGACGCCTCCGGTGCCGACGAGATGGGGGCGGGTGCCGGGGGCGGGGGGCTTCCCGCCTGGGCGGCGGCCGTGTTGGTGGAGGCGGCCGGGTCGGCGCTGCGGGCGGGTGCGGCACATCAGGCGGTGCGGTTCCTGCACATCGCGCATCGTGCCCGCGGGGGCGGGCCGCTGGAGGGGGACATGCTGGCGGCGGTTGCCGACGCCGAGTGGGAGAGCGATCCGGCGCTGGTGATGCGTCACCTGCCGTGGCTGGAACGTGAGGTGAACGGCGGGGAGGGCGGTGGCCGGGGTGCTGGTTCGCCCGCGGCCCCGCCGGCGGACGTCGAGCGCCGGGTCCGGGTAGCCGGGCTGTTGCTGTGGCATGGCCGGCGTGAACAGGTGGTGCCGGATGCGGCGGCCCGTGGGCGGGGCACGGGGGCGCGGCACCTGCGGGCCGCGTCCGAGTTCGTGTGGCCGGTTGCGGGCGGGCCCCTCGTGACGCCGGACGTGGATGCCGTCGAGGTGGTGCTGGATGCGTTGGTGCAGGGGTACGCGCCTGCGCCGGCGGTCCCGGACCTGCTGATGGCCTTGGTGTACGCCGGTGAGACGGACCGGGCGGCCCAGTGGTGTGGGTGGACGGGCGGTGTGGAGGAGATGAGGGGCACTCCGGCTCGCCGGGCCGTGGCGCACGCGGTGGCGGCCGTGGTGCACGCACGGGTCGGATCCTTCGACAGGAGCGGTGAGTCGGCCCGGCGGGCGCTCGGGCTGTTGTCGCCGTCTGCTTGGGGGGTGGCGGTGGGTATGCCCCTGTCCGCCGCGGTGTGTGCGGCCACGGCGCTGGGCGCGCACGAGGAGGCGGAGCGGATGTTGCGGGTGCCGGTACCGGACGCGATGTTCGACTCGCGCGTGGGTGCGCACTATCTGCTGGCACGCGGTCGGCATCGCCTTCGGGCCGGCCGGGCGCGGGCAGCGCTGGCGGACTTCCACGCCTGCCGGGACCTGGCGGCGCGCTGGGGCGCGCGGGTGGGCGAGGTGGTCGACTGGCGTCGGCCGGCGGCGCAGGCGCTGCGGGCCCTGGGCGAGGGGCCCGATCCGGCGGTGGGGGCCGAGGACGGGCCCTTCGACGCGGATCCGTTGAGGGTGCTGACCCGCTCGGAGCGGCGGGTGGCCGTGCTGGCGGCGGGTGGCTGCACCAACCGGGCCATCGCGGCCCGGCTGCACGTGACCCCCAGCACGGTCGAGCAGCATCTGACCAACGTGTACCGCAAGGTGCGGGTGACATCGCGGACCGGCCTGAGGGAGCTGGTGGGCGGGCGCGTGCCGGCCGGGGCGGGCAGCGGGGCCTGAGGAGCGCGGCGGGACTCCGGTGGGCGGCGTGAGTCAGGTGGTCGCCGCGGGTTGACGGCTGGTGAGGGCGCCGAGGCGGTGGCGGGCGCGTTCGTGGACGCTCAGGGCTTCGGCCCGGCGGCCGCTGTGGTGGAGGGCCGTCATGAGCTGGTCGTAGAAGCGTTCGCGCAGGGGGTGGGTGGTCGGCGGTGAGTTTCTCCAGTTCGCCGGTGATCTCGTGGTGGCGGGCGCAGCTCAGGTGTGCCTGGGACAGGGCGTGGTGGCGCCGTCGAGGTCGAGCAGGTAACCGGCGGACCGGGTGTGGATCCACTCGTGCCCCTGCCCCTGTCCCTGCCCGGACCGGTGCCCACTGGTGCGCGGCAGGAGACGGCGCAGCCGGGCGATGTGGGCCCGCAGGGCGTTGGCGGGGTTGGCCGGGGGGCGCCGGTCCGACAGTTCTTCGGTGATCCGGTCCGTGGTCAGGAACCGGCCGGCGTGCAGGACGAGCGCGGACAGCAGAGCCCGCTGCTTCGATCCGGGCGGGACGAGGAGGGTGTGGGTGGGGCCGTGATAGAGCTCCACCGGCCCCGGCAGCCGGAACTCGTACTGCCCGGACGTCCGTTGGCCCGCGTCCGCGTCCGCGTCCGCAGCCGTGCCCTGGGCCGGACTCGGAGCGGGTCCGCTCGCCGGGACCTGGGCGGGGGATGCGGCGGTCATGACTGCCGCGCCGGGGTCGGCAGGTCGAGTGCGGTGCGGATGTCGCCGGTGATCCGCCCGATCAGGTCGCCGGGGTCGGGCCGGAAGTAGAAGTGGCCGCCGTGGAACAGGTGCAGCCCGAGGTGATGTGTGCTGTAGGGAGCCCAGCCTTGCAGGTGGCGCGGGGGGACGAGGGAGTCGTGGATCCCGCCGTAGACCGACAGCGGCACGGGCAGCGGCGCGGGTTGCGGTCGTGGGCGCCAACTGTCCACCAGACCCAGGTCGCCGCGGATGACGGGGGAGAACATCTCCCACAGTTCGGGGTCGTCGAGCACGTCGGCGGGTGTACCGCCCATCGCGGCGAGTTCGTCCCGCAGGGCCGCGTCGGACAGCAGGTGCCGGCCGGTGCGGTGGCGGCCTGAGTGGGGAACTCCCCGGGCGGACAGGCCCAGCCACAGGGGAGGGCGGCCCTGTGCGTGCAGCAGGCGGGTCAGCTCGTAGGCGATCAGGGCTCCCATGCTGTGCCCGAACAGGGCGAAAGGAGCGTCGAGTTCGCCCTGCAGTTCGGTGTGGAACCAGGCGACCAGCTCGTGGGCGTCGCCGATGGCGGGGAGGTCGGCGAGCAGGCCGCGGCCCGGGGCGTCGAGCAGGCGCACCTGCCAGGTGGCGGGGAAGCGGCTCGGCCAGTCACGGTAGGTCAGGTGGGACCCACCGGCGTGGTGGAACACGAACAGGCGCAGTTCCATGGCGAGGCTCCCTGATGTCGGCACGGGACGGGCGTCGACGTCGACGGCGGTGGGGATCGTGCGGTGTGCGTGAGGAGGAGGGCTGGGTTTCGCCCAGGACGGGTGGTCCGGGGCGGGCTTGTCGACGGGGACGATAACCGGGGCCGGGAGGTGGGGGCGCCGGTGCCCGAGTTGGCTTCGAGCGGTCGTGCAAGCGTTCTCGAGCTGTGGGGGCCGGCCGGTGGCGGGGTGCGTGTGGCCCCGGGCACCGCGCAAGGGACGACGACGGGCCGAGAGGGGGAAGCCCGAGTGCCGCTCGAGCCGACCGGGCAAGGCTGGACCGCACACGTGTGAAGCGCTCCCCGGCCACCCGGCGGGACGCCGGTCGCCGCGGCCGTATCGGAAGGGACCAGCCATGCCTGATGCACCGCCGGTGCTACTGCACTGCTTCGCGCACGCCGGGGCCGGGGTCTCGGCGTTCCACGGCTGGCCGGCCCGGCTGGGCCCCGGCGCGCTGCCCGTGGCGCACCTGCTGCCCGGACGGGACCGCCGGCGTCGTGAGCCCCGCGTGACCACACAGCAGGCGCTGCTGGCCGACCTGCTCGACGGCTTCAGGGCGCCGAGCGGGCCGTTCGTGCTCTACGGGCACAGCCTCGGCGCGATGGTCGCCTACACCCTGGCGCGTGCCCTGCACGAGGCGGGCCTGCGGACGCCCGGGCTGCTCGTGGTGGGTGCCTGCCCGCCACCGGACGGGCCTTCGGAGCTGGCGGACGCCTGCCGTCGCTCTCCCGAAGGACTGGTCGACCTGCTGGAGTCCCTGGGCGTGGTGCCCGAGGGCGCCCGCCCGGGAGGTCTGTGGCACCGGGCGGTGCTTCCGGTGCTGCGCGACGACCTGACGCTCGCCGACAGCCTGCGCCGCGCCGCCCGCAGGCCGGTGGCGGGCAGCCCGTTCGCGGTGCCGCTGTTGGCCGTCGCGGGCGATGCCGACCCGCTGGCACCGCCCGAGGTGATGGCGGGCTGGGAGCGCTTCAGCGCGGGGCCGGTGGTGCGGCGCACGGTAGCCGGTGACCACTTCTTCCTGCGGGGACCGGCCCTGCCCGCGTTGCTGGGCAGGGCCTGCCGGGTCGTGGGGCGCGCGGTGGGCGCGCCCCCCGCCGGGACGGCCGCGCCCGCGTCACCGGTCACGGCGTTCGCGCAGGCGTAGTCAGGCCCTGGGGCGGGGTTGGGCGGCCACGACGCGGCGACGCCCGTCCGCGCCACCCGTCGACAAGAGGAGAGGCACATGGTGGATCGGCCGGAACCGAAGCGACGCACCGAAGAGGCACGGGTGTGTGGGGGAGGCGGAGGGCGCCGACGGCCGGGCGGGAACCCCGGCCGCGCGTGGCGAGGCCTGAGGGGCGGTGGAGGGGTGTGACTTTGCTGCGTGTACCTGCGATGAACCGCGCCGATGAGGTGCGTGCCGATGTCTGCGTGGTGGGTGCGGGACCGGCCGGGCTCGCGCTCACCTTGATGCTGCTGCGCTCGGGTGTACGGGTCGCCCTGGTGGAACGGTCCACCGCGCTGCGCCGTGACTTCCACGGGGAGATTCTGCAGCCCGGCGGTCAACGGGTCCTGGACGAACTGGGCGTGCTGGATGCCGCCCGTGGCCGCGGCGCCCGGGAACTGGGCGCTTTCCAAGTGGTGCAGGACCGGCGGGTGCTCCTCGACGTCGACTACCGGTGCCTGCCCGCCCCCTACGACCACCTGCTCGCGCTGCCCCAGCGGCATCTGCTGGACGAACTCCTGGACGCCTGCCGTGCCCTGCCCGGACTCACCCTGCTGCAGGGGTACCGTGCGGGAGCCCTGGTGCGTGAGGGCGGGCGGGTCGCGGGGGTGGTGGCACACCGGCGCGGCGTCGCCTCGACCACGGTGCGGGCCCGGGTCGTGGTCGGTGCCGACGGTCGCTACTCGCAGATTCGGATGCTGGCCGGGATCGGTGCCGGCCGGCGGGAGGCCTTCGACCAGGATGTCGCCTGGTTCTCGCTGCCCGCAGCGGGCCGGGCGATCGGCGCGGTACGCATCCATCGCACCGAGGGCGGGGCCGTGCTCGTGCACGACACCCACCCCGACCGGCTGCGTGTGGGCTGGACCCTGGAACACCGCACCTGGAACCGGGTGGCGGCCCGCGGCATCGCGGAGGTCCGCGCTGAACTCGCCACGGCGGTGCCGCCCTTGGCCGATCTCATCCACGATCACCTGCGTTCGCTGAAGGACGTGCACCTGCTGGACGTGTTCGCCGCGCAGGCCGGTGAGTGGGTGCGTGAGGGGCTGATGCTGGTCGGTGACAGCGCCCACACCCATGGGCCGATCGGCGCCCAGGGCATCAACCTCGCGTTGCAGGACGCGGCGGCCGCGCACCCGGTGCTGGTCGAGGCCGTGCGCGCGGGCGATGCCAGCCGGGAACGGCTGCTGCCCTACGAGCGGCGGCGCCGGCCGGTGGCGGCGGCGGTGCACCGCATGCAGCGCGTCCAGGCCAAGGCTCTGCTGGGGCGGAGCGGGCCGCTGACCGCACGGGTGCGGGCGCGGGCGGCTTCCTGGGTGAGCGGATCGGCGGTCGGGGCCCGCATCACCCGCCGGATCGCCTACGGCCCCGACGCGGCCCGTGTGCGCGAGGACCTGTTCACGGCGTCCGCCGAAACTCCGGCGGGGACGGCGACGGTGCCGGGGCGCCCGGCCGGCTGACCGGCACGATCCGGCCTCCGGCACCGGCCCCGGACGGTGCGGAAAGGATCAACGGCTGGCGTCGGTCGCAGCGTTCGTCCTGAGAGTGGGCGGGAGCGCTTCCGATCCGAACGGCGGGCATCCGGAGCGCTCACCGACGGGCCGAGGGTGACAACCTCCTCGTGGACGTCCGGCACCGGCGTCGTCACGACGCCGGTGCCGGGCGGGCGCCCCGTAACGCCCCGCGTGCACGGTGAGGCAACGCGGCCCTGCCCACCCGGCACAACGTCCCCCCGGCACCGGAACCCGCGGGGACCGAAGCACCGGAGTCGAGACGATCGCCGAACCCGGTCCACACCCTCGGCCGAGCACCCCGTGGACACACCTTTGGTACGCGCCCGACCTCGGGGACCGTCCGGGTTCCCTACCGTCGGCCGACCCCGACGGCCGAGTCCGCCGCCGGGGCGTAGAAGTGCGCGCGGACCCGGTGCAGCCAGGCCTCGACCGGAGCCTCGTCAGGCTGGTCCGGCAGCACCGTGGGACCCGCCTCGAAGGCGTCCTCGTAGCGCTTGAGCAGCGGCCGCGCCGCCGACGGGTCGGCGGCGACGCGCTCGCCGAAGACGTGGTACTCCTCCGGATCCCCGAGGCGGATCGTCAGCCGCCCGGTGGTGTACAGCTCCAGACCCTGGGTGCACAGCCGCTTGAGGTGCCGGGCGTGCTTCGCGGTGCGCTTGCGGGTGTCGGCGGAGAACGAGCCGTCGCCGCGGGCCTCGAGCCGCCGGAACTGCTGCGTGGCGTAGCCGAGGTAGGCGTCTCGGACGCGACGGGCGGACAGGAACGCGGTCCGTATGCCGATGAGTTCGTCACCGAGCGGGGTCCGCACCTCGTACAGCTCGTCCGGGAGCCACACCAGCTCCGTCACCGTCGGGTTGCCGCCCAGCGCGAGTCGGCACCATTTGGCCGCCTCGTGCAGGGTGCGGTCCGGTGCCGTGCTGACGTGCGACTCCTTGGGCCGGTGCAGTCCGTGCAACTGCGTGGTGGGTGCGGCGAACAGGCCGAGGCGGTCGATGTCGGAACCCTCGTGGGCGAGACCGTACGCGGTCGATCCGACGATGCCGGAGAGCAGGACGTTGGGGACGGTCACGGTCGGCCGCCTTTCGCTCGTGGATACCGGGACATTGTCCTGACGTGCGAGGACGGGGTCACCCCGTTTTCCGGCGGTGGTCACCGTTTTCCGGCGGTGGTCACCGCGCGGCGGACGGCCGTGCAGCGGTCGGCCTGCCCCGCCTCCGCCGGACGTCCGACCCTGCGTCTCTCCCGGCCCGCCGCCATGATCCCCAAGCCCGTCACAGACCGCCGACGGGCACCCCCCTGCGGGCACCCCCCTGCGGGCATCGCCCGCGGCGCGGCACCCGCTCGCCACGGCCTCGGCAGCGACGACCGGGGTGGCGCTGTGGAGGGCTGCCGGAGCGGGATGCCGTGCGGAGGGAGTGCCCGACGCTTCGTCGAGGGGACCGGACGGCGTCCGGCGCGCCCGCCGAAGCCGCACATCGGCACGGCACGCCGGTCGTGCGCCGAACGCAGCACCCCCCGCCCGCGTTCGGCGCACGACCAGAGGTCTGGAAGGATGGCCGGCAACCGTTCGCAACGGGTCGGACCCGCGGGCGGCGACAGGCGGGCGGGAGAGCGGAGCGGTGCGGCACATGCCGGAGTACCCGGAGTACCTCATCGCGGTCGTGTTCGCCGCGGGCGGCGTCGTCAACGCCCTGCTGGCACCCCACCGGTTCTCCACCGCCGTCCTGTTCTGCCTCGCGGTGACCTCCGCCGGACTCGGTCTGGCCGCTCGTGATGGGGCGGCCCACCCGGCCATCGCCACCGGCCTCGCCGTCGGCGCCGTGATGCTGGCGCTCGCGCTGGGTCTGCTGCTGCTGGCCGACGGCGTCCTGCTGGTCCGGCGCTACGGACCGCAGGCAGCCCTGCTGGCGACCGGGGCCGCCGGTTGCGCGGTGCTGGCGGTGCTCGGCCTCGACGCGGTCTTCCACGCGGTCGGCGGCCAGGTGCTCGGTGACCTCCTGGTCGCGGTGAACGCGGCCGCGGGATACCTGACTCTGCTCTTCCTCGTCTTCGCCGGCTACGCGTTCGTCCGGGGCCGCACCACCCCCCTGCCGGAGACCACCCATGTCGTCGTCCTGGGTGCCGGGCTCGACGGAGACCGGCCCGGCCCGCTGCTGACCCGCAGGCTGGAGCGCGCCCTCGCGGTCGGCAGCGCGCGGGCACCGGACACGCCTCGTGCCGTGTTCGTCGTCTCGGGCGGGCAGGGCGACGACGAGGTGCGCTCCGAGGCGGACGCGATGGCCGACTACCTGCGCGGACGCGGAGTGCCCGCCGACCGGATCGTGCGGGAGGACCGCTCCGTCAACACCGGGCAGAACCTCCGCTTCAGCGCGGCCCTCGTGGACGGCACCGCTCCCGGCCACCGTGCCACGGTCGTCACCAGCAGCTTCCACGTCTACCGCACGACGCTGCTGGCCCGCCGTGTCGGCGTGCCCGTCCACGTCGTGGGCGCGCCGACGTCGCCCGCCTACTGGCCGGCCGCGACACTCCGTGAATTCGCCGCCGTCCTGTGGCTGGACCGCCTCCCCCTGATCGGACTCAGCCTGCTGCTGGCAGTGCCGGTGGCGACGGCGATCTTCGAGCACTGAGAAGCCGGCCGCAGCCCCCGAGGACCTCGCACCATGAGAGGTCCCCCTCCACACCGCACGCGAGATGCAGGCCACCGGCACACCGTCCACAGCGGCGAGCCTCCAGCCCGAAGGGCTGCCTCATCCCTCCCTTGCGCTGGAGTGCGCTCCAAGTCGTAGCGTCGGGAGCGCAACGGTGCCCGAAGCCGCCCCAGCGCCCGCTCCTCCGGGATGCCGGGTGGACGCATCCATGCCTGGATGGACGGGGAGGCTTCGTGCCGCCGACGGACGATCACTGCGAAGGGAAGGCTGGGACACGACATGCGGAAGCGTCGTTTGCGGGAATTGCAGGTATCGGCCATCGGCCTGGGGTGCATGGGCATGTCCGCCTTCTACGGGACCGCCGACGAGGAGGAGGCCGTCGCGACGATCCGGCACGCCCTCGACCTCGGGGTGAACTTCCTGGACACCGCGCAGATGTACGGCCCGCTCACCAACGAGTCCCTCGTCGGCGAGGCCGTCCGGGGGCGCCGGGACGAATACGTGATCGCGACGAAGTTCAACTACCGGATGGACGACGCCGTACCGGGCGACGCCGGCACGGTCGGCCCGCAGGACGGCTCCGCCGAACACGTCCGCAGCTCCGTCCACGGTTCCCTGAAACGACTCGGAACCGACCACATCGACCTGTACTACCAGCACCGGGTCGACCCGAACGTGCCGATCGAGGAGACGGTCGGCGCGCTGGGCGAACTGGTCGCCGAGGGCAAGGTGCGCTACATCGGGCTGAGCGAGGCCGGCGCCCGCACCATCCGGCGTGCGCACGCCGTGCACCCGATCACGGCCGTGCAGAGCGAGTACTCGCTGTGGTCGCGGGACGTGGAGGCCGAGGTGCTGCCCGCCTGCAGGGAACTGGGCATCGGCTTCGTACCGTACTCGCCCCTCGGCCGCGGCTTCCTCGCCGGGCGGTTCAGCTCGCCGGACGACCTGGACGCCGACGACTGGCGCCGCCAGAACCCGCGCTTCCAGGACGCCAACCTCCAGGCGAACCTGCGGCTGGCGGCGAAGGTGAAGGAGATCGCCGCCGAGAAGGACGTCACGCCGGCTCAGCTGGCCATCGCGTGGGTGCTGGCCCAGGGCGAGGACCTGGTGCCGATCCCGGGCACCAAGCGCCGCACCTACCTGAGGCAGAACGCCGCCGCCGTCGACATCGAGCTGACGAAGGACGACCTGGCCCGCATCGACGCGGAGCTGCCCGAGGCGGCCGGTGAGCGGTACGACGAGGCAGGCATGCGGTCCGTCAACCGGTAGGGGGAGGGGCGCACAACGGTCTCCGTCGCGCTCGCGGCGGCGTCAGGCGGCTGGGGGAGCGGAGTCGACGACGACGGTGTCGCGTCTGTCGCTCACGCCCGCGCGCCGGGCCTCGACGGGGCGATCTCGGAGATCAGGGCCTCGACGAGCGTCCTGATCTCGTCGCGGATCGGACGGACGGCCTCCACGCCCTGTCCGGCCGGGTCGTCGAGCTTCCAGTCGAGGTAGCGCTTGCCGGGGAAGACGGGGCAGGTGTCGCCACAGCCCATGGTGATGCACACGTCGGACTGCTTCACCGCGTCGAGGGTGAGGATCTTCGGGACCTCGGCGGAGATGTCGATGCCGACCTCGGCCATGGCCTCGACGGCGGCCGGGTTGATCTGCTCGCCCGGGTCGGAGCCGGCGGAGCGGACCTCGACGCGGTCACCGGCCATGTGGGTCAGCCAGGCCGCGGCCATCTGGGAACGGCCGGCGTTGTGGACGCAGACGAACAGAACCGACGGCTTCCTGCCGGGACTTGCGGGCATGAGGAGCTCTCTCGTCTCACGGCGGCTGCACGCCGCCCACGACATCGGCATCCGCTCGTATCAGCGAACGATGATGTGACAGTATCAGTGGATGCTGACTTCAGTCGATCCTGATGTGATCCGGGCGCTGGGCGATCCGCTCCGGCTGCGGATCGTGACCCTGCTGGCGCGCGAGACGCTGTGCACCACGCACCTGGTGGAGGAGACCGGGGCCAAGCAGACCAACCTGTCCAACCACATGAAGGTGCTGCGCGAGGCCGGCCTGGTGGAGACCGAGCCGTGCGGACGCTTCACCTACTACAGGCTCAAGCCCGAGGTGCTGGCCGGCCTGTCCGGGCAGTTCGCCGCCCTCGCCGCTTCCGCCCGTACCGCTGCCGAGAACAGGCGGGCCTGCCCGTGACGTCCACGCAGTCCACCACGACCGCAACCGCGCTCGAGTCGTCGGTCGTCGCCAGGCTCTCCACCCTCGACCGCTACCTGGCGGTGTGGATTCTCGCCGCGATGGCCATCGGCCTCGGACTCGGCCGGCTCGTCCCCGGGCTGAACGACGCCTTGGCGCGGGTGGAGATCGGCGGGATCTCGCTGCCGATCGCGCTCGGCCTGCTGGTCATGATGTACCCGGTGCTGGCGAAGGTCCGCTACGACCGGCTCGACGCCGTCACCGGCGACCGCACGCTGATGGTCTCCTCGCTGGTCGTCAACTGGGTCGTCGGCCCCGCGGTCATGTTCGCGCTCGCGTGGACCTTCCTGCCGGACCTGCCGGAGTACCGCACCGGTCTGATCATCGTCGGCCTGGCCCGCTGCATCGCCATGGTGATCATCTGGAACGACCTCGCCTGCGGCGACCGCGAGGCCGCCGCCGTCCTCGTCGCCCTCAACTCGGTTTTCCAGGTCCTCGCGTTCGGGCTGCTGGGCTGGTTCTACCTCGACCTGCTGCCCGGCTGGATCGGCCTGGGAGACGGCGAGCACCTGGACATCTCCATGGGGAGGATCGCGCTGAACGTCGTGATCTTCCTCGGCATCCCGCTCGCCGCGGGCTTCCTCACCCGACGCGCGGGCGAGAAGAAACTCGGGCGCGCCGACTACGAGCAGCGGTTCCTGCCGAGGATCGGGCCGTGGGCGCTGTACGGGCTGCTGTTCACGATCGTCGTCCTCTTCGCCCTGCAAGGGAAGACGATCACCTCGCAGCCGTGGGACGTCGCGCGGATCGCGCTGCCGCTGCTGGTGTACTTCGCGGTGATGTGGTTCGGCACCTTCGCCCTCGGCAAGGCCCTCGGTCTGGCCTACGACCGCACCGCCACCCTGGCGTTCACCGCGGCGGGCAACAACTTCGAGCTCGCCATCGCGGTCGCCGTCACCACCTTCGGCGTCACCTCCGGCCAGGCCCTGTCCGGCGTCGTCGGCCCGCTCATCGAGGTCCCGGTCCTCGTGGCGCTGGTCCACGTCTCCCTCGCCTGGCGCCGTACGTTCACCACGCGCCCCGGAACGCCGCCCCGCTGACCCGTCCCGTCCATGCCCGTCGCCCCGTCCAGTCGATGCCGTGCCAGTGGCTCCGGCGCCGACCGCCGGTCAGGTCGCGGCCGGCAGGGTCAGCAGCTTGCCCATCGCCGCCAGTACCGACCGCTCGACGCGGTAGTAGACCCAGGTGCCGCGCCGCTCGGAGGTGAGCAGCCCGGCCTCCTTGAGCTTCTTCAGGTGGTGGGAGACGGTCGGCTGGGAGACGCCGACGTCCGAGATGTCGCACACGCACGCCTCGCCGCCCTCGTGGGAGGCCACGGCAGAGAAGAGGCGGAGACGGACCGGGTCGCCGAGCGCCTTGAACATCCGCGCGGCCGTCTCGGCCTCCTCGGCGGTCATGGGCCGCTCGGTCAGCGGCGGGCAGCACGGCGCCGCGCCCTGACCATCGGCGGAATCGAGCAGCGGCAGCGCCTTCGCGTGGGACATGCGTCTATGTTGACACATGTCTAACCAGGCGGGCAGGCGGGCGATTCGGCTGCAGAACGGCCGCCGGTGCGGCACCCCCCGGGTGGGGGCGTTCGAGGCGGGCGACCCGCCGCCCGATCGCCGCCACCTCGACGCGATCCACGAAGGAACTCCTCCCGAATTCGATAGGTGTCTATGTTGACGTCTGTCGATGCCGGTGCCATGCTGGCCAGGGAAGACATCGACGAACGTCGAATCATGCAAGGAGTCGCCGTGAGCGCGTCCCCCACCACCGAGCTGCCCGTCCTCGTGATCGGCGCCGGCCCCACCGGTCTGGCCGCCGCCGCCCACCTGCTCGAGCGCGGCGTCGAGCCCCTGGTCCTCGAAGCCGGCCCGGCCGCCGGTGCAGCGGTGCGGGAGTGGTCGCACGTACGGCTGTTCTCCACCTGGGGCGAGGTCGTCGACCCGGCCGCCGAGAAGCTCCTCGTTCCGACCGGCTGGACGCGGCCCGACCCGGCGACCTACCCCTCCGGCGGCGACTGGGTCGAGCAGTACCTGCAGCCGCTCGCCGACGTCCTCGGCGAGCGCGTACGCACCGGCGCCCGAGTCACCGGAGTCTCCCGGGCGGGAAGAGACCGGATCGTGGACGCCGACCGCGAGCAGCAGCCCTTCGTCGTCCACGTCGCCCACGCCGACGGAGCCGAGGAGCGCCTGTTCGCCCGCGCGGTCATCGACGCCTCCGGCACCTGGGCCACGCCCGGCCCGGCCGGCGGCAGCGGACTCGCCGCCCTCGGCGAGCACGCGGCGGCCGACCGTGTCACCTACCGGGTCCCCGACCTCGACGACCCGGCCGTGCGCGCCCGGTACGCGGGCAAGCGCACCGCCGTCATCGGCTCCGGCGCCTCCGCCTTCACCGCGCTCGCCGACCTGGCCGACCTGGCCGAGGCCGGCGACGCCGCCGGCACGAAGGGCGTATGGATCCTGCGCCGCGGCATCTCCGGGTCCACCTTCGGCGGAGGAGAGGCCGACCGACTGCCCGCCCGCGGCGCCCTGGGCCTGGCCGCCAAGGCGGCCGTCGACCAGGGGCACGCCGACGCGGTCACGGGCTTTCGCACCGAGGCGATCGAGCGCGCCACGGACGGCCGTGCGGTGCTGGTAGGCGAGGACGGCCGCCGCCTCGACCCGGTCGACGAGGTGATCGTGCTGACCGGCTTCCGCCCCGACCTGTCCTTCCTGTCCGAGATCCGTCTCGGTCTCGACGAGCGCCTCCAGGCCCCCGTCGAGCTCGCTGCGCTGATCGACCCGAACCAGCACTCCTGCGGCACCGTCCCCCCGCACGGCCACCGCGAGCTCTCCCACCCCGAACGGGGCATCTACCTGGTCGGCATGAAGTCCTACGGCCGCGCCCCGACCTTCCTCGCCATGACCGGCTACGAGCAGGTCCGCTCCGTCGCCGCCGCCATCGCCGACGACCTCGAGGCGGCCGACCGCGTCGAACTCACCCTGCCCGAGACCGGGGTGTGCGGCGGTGCCGGCCTCTTCGACGCCCCCGAATCCGACCAGAGTGGCGGCGGTTGCTGCGCCCCCGCACCCCGGCTCGTCCGGCTCGCCCCGGGCGCGGTGGCCGTCGGCGCCGCTGCCGAGGAGGCTCCGGCGAGTGGCTGAAGGACGCCGGCGCCGGACGTGGTGAAGTCGCCGAGTCCCAGGACCTGCCGCCTCAGCTCCGGGAGCGAGGGTGCGGCTCGGATGCGGCCACCATGATGTCCGGCAAGTAGTGACGGGCGAAAAGGGTGGCGACCAGGTCCCGTCTGCTGCGGACACCCGTCTTGTCGAACACCGCCTTGAGGTGATCCTGGACCGTGTGCGGTGACAAGCCGGTGCTACGGCTGATGTCGGCGGTGGACTTCCCCCGCAGCACCGAGACCGTGATGTCCCTCTCACGAGGGGTCAGCCCGTACGCGGCGACGATCAGCGAGATGTGCTCGGCGGGACCGGCCCGTTCGACGACGACGGCGGTGCGCGCCGGGGTCGCCGAGGATGCGTCCAAGCGCCAGGCGTGTAACCGGACCCGGCCGTGCCGGTGACTGTGCATCCACGAGGTGTGGGAGGGCGCGGCCCCGTCGGCCTGCACGGCCGCTGCCAGCGCGTAGACGGCGGGCGGCAGTCCGTGGTCACCGGTCGGCACGTCGCCGGAGTGAGCCGGGTCGTCGAACCACGTGGCCACGGTGGGCGTCGTGTGCACCACCTGATGGCCGCCGTCCAGCAGCACCAGTCCCGGCGCCAGCGCCGAGGCGTTCTCCTCGGCGAGCCGTGTCAGGTGCAGCCGACGCAGTGCATCGCCCAGCGGTCGGACCAACGCCGCCGCCGCGGCCAGCTCCGGCGAGCCGAACG
The DNA here is from genome assembly GCF_036857595.1 of Streptomyces sp. AHA2. Taxonomy (NCBI): domain Bacteria; kingdom Bacillati; phylum Actinomycetota; class Actinomycetes; order Kitasatosporales; family Streptomycetaceae; genus Streptomyces; species Streptomyces sp. AHA2. The sequence continues at coordinate 47,971 of NZ_JAUQWJ010000022.1, read as the reverse complement.
GGGGCGCGTCGTCGGCGCGTCCCATGACCAGGGCGCCCCACGCCCCGTGGCGGTCCCGCAACAGCACACGCAACTCGTCGCGGAAGCCCAAGGGCCGCATGATGTCGCGGTACCGGGGACTGAGGTCGAGGTTGCCGCCCGTCTCCCGGCTGAGCAGGCCCACCGGCGTCGGCCTGGCCGCCAGATCCGACAGGTCGTTGGCGTCTCCCTCGCGGTACTCGATGTCGAGCATGCGCGGCAGCATGGCGGGCGGCAGGCCGTCCCGGTAGTCACCGCCGGTGTTCATCAACGTCTGCGGATCCACGGTCACGCACGCACACACGTCGAACCGCACCGCGGGCCGTACGACCCGCTTCACCGCCTCGAAGAACTCCTCGACGTTCTGCGCGGACCGCGCCGCCCGCGCCGCCGCGTCCCCGATCTCGCCGACCCGCGTCGTTCCCCCGTCACGTCTCATGGTCCGAGGCTAAGTCCGAGCAGCGGTTCCCGAGCCCGGCTTGCGCAGGCGGCCGTGCCTCCGCTTGCCGTGCCCGGGAACGGGTGCGCTCGGGAAGCGGGACCGAAGCCCCGCCGCCGGTCAGCGGTTGTTGTGCAGGACGAGGTTGAGCTTCGCCCAGTCCTTGCCGCCGTTCTCCCCGTTGCGCAGCGTGATCTCGCTGATCGTCGAGGTCTGTCCCGCGGGGACGTAGCGGTTGAAGTTGTACTCGGCGTCGAGGTCGGTGTTGGTGTCGTTCGTGCCCTCGTAGAACTGCAGGGTCACGTGGATCGTGACTCCGCCGGTGGCGTCGGTCTGCGCGGACACGTGCTTCTCCACGCGGATCTCGCCGCCGCACGTGGTCTCCCACCACACCGACGGCGTGCGGACTTCGTTCACCCAGCCCTCGGAGGCGACGTTGCCGTCGCAGTAGGTACCGGCGGCGAAGATCCCCTCGTCGTCGCGGATCGTGAAGGTGCCCGTCAGGGCGATGTTCCGCCACACCGAGGCCGTGGCCGCGTGGTCCGCCGCGGACGGGGCCGCGACAGCGGCCGGAACTCCCGCCACCGTCAGGCCGGCGGCGGCCGTGGCTGCGGTCAGCAGCCCGATGGTCCTTCTTCGGATGGACATGTCTTCCCCCTCGTTGTCGTCACGGATGCGCCGCAGGCGGCTCGCCGCCGTCGACCAGGTCAACAGTGCCGCGATCGGCAGGCGTATCCCATCCCAGAAAAGTGGGGGGGGGGAGGCAGGTGTCCACTGTTGCCGGCGTCGGGGAGTGCCGAAGTGCTCGATCTGCCTGGTGAGGATGGCGCGGTGCGGCGGGCGACGCGTCGGTGCCGTCGCCCGCCGCACGAGCCTCGTGCGTCGGCTCAGCTGTAGGGGATCACCACCACGGACTTGTCCGTGCCGGTCTGCAGCTTCGACGTGCCGTTGCCGATGGCGCTCCAGACCTCGAGCCGGACGGTTCCGCCCTTGAGAGCGCCGAGGGTGCCTGTGGACGCCTTGAGGCCGCGCGTCTGCGTGTACTCCTCCCATCCGGCGACCGGGTCGGTGGCGAAGTAGTTGTACGTCTCGGTCCGGTCGAAGCTGCCGTCACCGGTGAAGTCGTAGCTGACACGTGCCTGCTGGCCGAGGCCGACGGTGGTGCCGGCGTCCACCTGCAGCCGGAACGTCGTACCCGCGCCCGGGGTGGGCGTGCCGTTGACTCCGCGGACCTCGTAGACGAGTGGCTGGTACGGCGTGCCGTCGTGGTTGGCGCCGCCGCCGGAGGCGATCGTGTCGCTGCCGGAGGTGCCACCGGTCGCCGTGGTCAGCACTCCACCGCTGCGGAGCTGGAAGGTGTTCCCCGTCGGCGGGTCGGGGTCCGGGTCGGGGTCCGAGGATCCCGACCCGGTGGCGGTCGCGGTGGAGCGAGCCGGAACCGAGAGCGTCTTCCCGTCCGAGAAGGTGACGGTCCGCGCCGACGCCCCGTGGTTGTGGGCGACGTACGTACGGGTCGTCCCCTTGGTGAAGACGGCCGAGGTGGGGAGGTCGCCGGTCACCGTCGTGTCCGGTGCGCCGAGTGCGTCGAGTGTGTTGATCCAGTGATACGTGTGCGCCTTCGATTCTCCCTGTTCCGGGGTGTAGTTCGCGTTGCCCGCGTCCCACTTCGACTTGGCCGCGGCGGGGTCGGCCAGGGACTCGAACTCCCAGAGGATGTCGCGCCATTCGACGGCGGGGCCGCCGTTCTCCCGCTCCATCTCGGCGATGTTGCGCCGGATCGCGGCCTTCTCGCCACCGAGGTGCAGGGAACCGCCCGTGACGGGCAGGACGTTGATGCCGTGGATCTCTTCGGGGTTGGCGGTCCACCAGGTGGAGTAGGCCGCGCCGCTTCCCCACACCATGCCGGCCGTGTCGTGGTTGAAGGAGGAGGGGAAGACCTGCTGGTCGGCGTCGAACCAGTACTGCGCGATCGACTCCGACTCGGTGGTCAGCAGGTAGGTGCCGAGGTCGCGCAGAGACGTGTCCCCGGTGGCGGAACCCCACAGGACGAGGGCCGCGCTGAGGTTCGTGGACTCGGAGGAGGACTCCTGGTTGTTGCCGGCGGCGAAGCCCTGGTGGCCGGAGGCCCAGCTGTGACCGGCGTAGACGTCGAAACCGCGCAGGAAGGGGAAGGCGCTGTCGGTGCGGCTGGGGTTGACGGCGTCCCGCACCAGGGTCTTGACCATGCCGCCCCACGCGGAGTCGGCGGCCCATGCCTGGTCGTACTGCGCGACGATCGCGGCCGCGTAGACGTAGTAGCTGTAGTGGAAGTGGTGGTCGTTCAGTTCGGTGTCGCTGCCGTACGAGGCCGGGTAGCCCGTGAGGGTCTTCCAGTCCTTGTCGTAGCTGAACTCGTTGGCGCCACCCGCTGTGAACCACTCCTGGAGTTTGCCCTTGAGCAGCCCGAGCAGGCGGTCGCGTGTGCCGGTCTCACCGATCTGCTCGGCCACCGGGACGAGTTGGGCGAGACGGCCGAGCGCCTTGCCGGTCCAGTAGGTGTCGGTGGCGCCGGAGAAGGGGTCGGAGGCGTTCACGACCTCGTTCAGGTAGCCGCGCAGCCGGGCCGCGTCCACACCGCTGGACTTGGGCAGCCCGGGCAGGACCGGTGCCGCCTTCTGGCTCGTGGTGAACGAGGCCGACTCGCGCACCTTCATGGTGCCGCGCGGTGAGACGTAGGTGTAGGAGGTCAGGGCGTCGGAGGTGTTCAGCCACTGGTGACGGTAGAGCGCCTGCAGCGTGCCCCGCTCGGTGCCTTCCTTGGCCTCCGTGGTGAGCGTGTAGGTGGCGCGGACGGTGCCACCGGAGTAGCTCCAGGCGACCTTGGAGTCGGTGACGAAGCTGAAGGCGTACTTCTTGAAGGTCGCCAGCGCGCCGGTGGACGGCAGCACGGCGACGGAGAAGTAGTCCTTCGAGCCCAGGCCCGCCGTGACGGTGGACCCGGAGACGTTCCAGTCGCTGCCGGTCGGTGCGAAGAGCGCGTAGTGGTGTCCGGCGACGGTGATGCCGAGGACGTTGCCCTGGTCGCTGAAGACTGTGGGTGCGCCGGCGGTGGTGATCTGCGCGTTGCCACCCGTGCCCTTGGCGTATACGAACGGGGAGCCGTGGCCGATGGTGGTGCGCAGCGTGCGGGTGCCGTCGGACCACAGGGGGGTGACCGTCCAGTCGGACCAGTCGTCGGCCTTGGTGTCCGGGGAGTTGAGTCCGCTCAGCCCGATGGTGAGGTCCCGCTTGTGGGCGTACTCGTACTGACGGCCGTCACCGACGATCGAGGGGGAGGTCGGGTAGCCGACGTCGAGTCCGCCGGCCGTGGCCTGGTAGGTGAGGGGGTGCCCGTACATGGGGGTCGACCACGGATTGTCGCCGTAGCGCTGGAAGGCGAGGGAGGACCACCAGTCGTTGGTGGGCACGGCCCGGTTGCGCGCGGCGGCGGTCACCTTGGGCGTGACCGGCGTTCCTGTGTTGGTGGTGGGGCCGGACGTACCGGACGGCCGGGTGTCGGAGTAACTGCCCGAGCCGACGGGCACGGTGGCCGCGGCCGCCGGTGTGGCGGCCGGGCCCAGACCGAATGCGGCGAGGGCTGGGGCCAGCAGCAGTATCGCTGCCCGTCTGGTGTGTGGGGATGGCATGCGGCACCTCAAGTCTTCACAGGAGGGGAGTCTGAGAGCGCTCTCAGATGGCCGGAACGTAAATGCTGGGTAATAGAGGTGTCAATGGCTTGAACACAGCCGGTAGTTGATGGCCCATCGCAGCCGTTATGCCTTCGCAGCTTGACGATGAGCGCCGGTTGGTCCGGCTCGACACGGAACGGGAAGGGCGAACTCCGCGTCGACGGCGGCCTCATGCGATCGCTTCGGCGGGCTCACGCGCCCCCGTGACCAGGGCGGGTCCTTGGCTGATGGACGTACGCGCCGCAAGTCCGGTCGCCCCGCCCGCCCGGGGTTGGCGGCGCCACGGGTCGCACGTCCTCTGGGGAACGCACCGCTGCCCACTCAGGCGAGGCACGATGCCCATCCGGGCAAGGCAGCATGGCCCACTCGCAACGTCGCCAAGGCCGCGCTCGTCGGCGCCGGAGCACTCGCTCTGCTCGTCCCGCTCAGCGGGGACCGCCCCCGCGCCCGTCTCCGGCGTGCAGGGTGCCACCCCGCGTCATGGCCGCACCGCAGGCGGTCGTGCCGTACGGACCGTCGACATCCGGCCCGGCTCGGGCCGGCCCGGCCCGTCCGTTCCCCACGGTCGGCTCCGTGGCGACGGATCAGCCGCGCGGCCTCTGCCGGACAGCCCCGGCCGGCCGGGGACGTCGAGGACCGGTGTGCGCGCGATCGTTCGTGGCGCAGTGCAGGTCCGCGGTGGGCGTCTGACTGGGCAGCGCCGTGAACCGCGCTCGGTCCCAGCCGCGCGATGCACCGCCTCGGTGCGGACGGTGAACTCCCAGGCGTCACCGTCCGCCCTCGGCGTTGGGTCCCTGCGGACAGCACCGGGAAGTCGGTGGTCCGGTATTGCCCCGGAGGCAGTCTGTGGTGCCTATCGCCTGGTCGGCCGCGGAGTCCACGCGGCACAGAGCGCCGGTCCTGACGTCGACGTCACATGCGCACCGCCCGCGCGCATGCGCGGGGGGCCGACCCGCAGCGGAGCAGCAGGGGGGCGGCACCGGGCGGCACCAGGTCGTCATGCGCCCCGTGCCGGTCCCATGACCACCGGCTTCTCGATCACTTTCGGCGAGCGCCGCGAGCACAGCGGCGGGCGCAGCTACCGGCGGGGACCACGCCGACCGACGCCGAACGCGGGCAAGTCCCCGGATTCGGGAGCCGCGGCCGCGACGTCTGTCTACCCCACGTCCTGAGCGGTAGCTTGGAGGAGAAGGCCCCAGTAGGAGGGGGATTCGATGCCGTGGTTCCTGTGGTTGCTCGCTGCCGTGACGTTGGGTGCCGCGGAGTTCTTCACCTTGACCTTGGTGTTCGGACTGCTGGCAGGGGCCGCTCTGGTCGCCGCGGTGGTCGCCGGCGTCGGCGTCGGCCTGTTCGGCCAGCTCCTGGCGCTCGGGGCGGCAGCAGCAGCCGGTCTCCTGGTCATCCGTCCCATTGCGCTGCGGCACATGGAACAGCCCCTCACCTACGAGGGCAGTGACGCGCTGATCGGCAGGCGGGCCGAAGTCGTGCAGGAGGTCACCGCGACGCGTGGCCTGATCAAACTGTCCGGCGAGGAGTGGTCCGCCCGTGCCTTCGACGAAACGCTGGTGATCCCGGTGGGAGCGCTGGTGGACGTCCTGGAGATCGAAGGCGCCACGGCCGTCGTCTACCCCCGTGAACTCCTTCCGTGAACCGGCTGAGCACACAGCAACGGAGGCACCGTGGACGCTGTTGTCATCCTCGCGCTCGTAGCGGCCCTCGTGGTCGTCTTCCTCGTGGCCTCCACCGTGCGGATCGTCCCGCAGGCGCGCCGCTACAACATCGAGCGGTTCGGCCGGTACCGCCGGACGCTGCAACCCGGCCTGAACCTCGTCGTGCCGGTGGCGGACCGCATCAACACGAAACTCGACGTGCGCGAGCAGGTCTACTCGTCGGATCCCAGGCCGGTGATCACCGAGGACAACCTCGTGGTGAACATCGACACCGTGCTCTACTACCAGATCACCGACCCGCGGGCGGCGGCCTACGAGGTCGCCGACTACCTGCAGGCGATCGATCAGCTGACCGTGACCACACTGCGCAACGTCATCGGCAGCATGGACCTGGAGGAGACGCTCACCTCACGGGAGGAGATCAACTCCCGGCTGCGCGCCGTCCTCGACGATGCCACCGGCAAGTGGGGCATCCGGGTCAACCGCGTGGAGATCAAGGCCATCGATCCACCGCACACCATCAAGGAGGCGATGGAGAAGCAGATGCGTGCCGAGCGCGACAAGCGCGCGGCCATCCTGCACGCCGAGGGGGAGCGGCAGGCCAAGATCCTCACTGCGGAAGGCACCAAGCAGAAGGACATCCTCGAGGCACAGGGCGCACAGCAGGCCATGATCCTCCGGGCGGACGGTGAGGCGAAGGCGGTGGAGCTCGTCTTCCAGGCCGTCCACCGCAACAACGCCGACCCGAAGATCCTGGCCTACAAGTACCTGGAGACGCTGCCGCACCTGGCGAACAGCGACAACAACACGTTCTGGGTGATACCGGGGGAGCTGACGGAGGCGGTTCGGACCGTCACGCGCGCATTCGGTGACCAGTCGGCCGGCGCCCCCGGCGCCACGGCCGCACCGGAGGAAGCGGCGGGCGCCAGGACGGACGGCGGGGCGGGCGAGGGCCGGACTCCGGAACTGGACGCGGGCTGGACGGCTTCGTTCGACGCCGCCGCGGCGGCCGACGAGGCCGGCAAGCAGGCCGCCGCCGCGGTGAGCGACGCCAAGGCGGAGGCCGAGGCCGCGAAGTCACCCCAGACACCGCGCCGGGGGCCGGCATCCGCCGGTTGAGCCCGCGCTCGACCACGGCCGGTCCCGCCGGGCCACCGGCTTGCGGGACAGGTCGGCACGCCGCCGGTCCGGTCCGCTGCCCGGCTCCGGCCCGGTCGGCCCACCGGGGTGACTCGCACGGCAGCCAAATGGGCATGGGGAAGACAGCGCGCCAGCTCTACGGGTTCATGGCGCCGGCAGCGGTACCGGCCCGGCTTCACCGGGCCGTAGCAGGCGGCGGTCTGCTCGAACGAGGAAGGGGGCGGCTCGGCAGCGAACCGACGGGCCATCAGGCGCCGTCGGGTCGACGGTGAGCGTCTGTCACGGCCATGAGGAGTGCGCGGGAGGAAGGCGGTCATTGCCTGCCGCGTACGAGGGCGACGGGACAGTGGGCGTGGTGCAGCAGGGTCTGGCCGACCGATCCAAGGAGCAGCCCGCCGACTGCCCCGTGCGGTCCGGGATCGACGACGACCAGCTGTGCCTCTCGGCTGGCGTCGATCAGAGCGGGCCGGGTCCGGGCGCGGACCAGGCGATGCTCGACCGCGACGTGCGGGAAGGCCTGCTGCAAGGGCGCGACGGCTTCTTCGAGGAGCTCCTCCTCGATCGCTCGAAGGTGGTCGATGTCGGTCACCATGGCGTTCAACGGATCGCCGGGGCCTTCGTAGGCCCGCTCGCTCCAGGTGTTCCACACGTGAACCGCCCGCAGGGACGCCTTGCGCAGGGCGGCCTCGGTGAACGCGAACCCGACCGCTGCCTGTTCGGTCGGGGTGCCGTTCACGGCCAGCAGGACCGGACCGGCAGGGTCGGGGCGACCGCGTACCACTATCAGTGGGCGGTGGCTGTGACCGGCCAGATGCACCGCGGTCGAGCCCAGCAGCAGATCGGTGACGCGGGAGTGTCCCCGGCTCGCCAGCACGGTGAGAGCCGCGTGGCGCGACTCGTGCTCCAGGACCTGCCGTGGCTCACCGGGCACCACCGACCGGAGGACCTCTACGCCGGGCGCTGCCGCATGTGCCTGCTCCTCGGCGTCAGCCACCGTCGTCGGCGTAGGCGGCGCCGGTCCGTGGCCGGCCGAGGCTTGCACGGTGCCGGTGCCGGTGCCGGTGCCGGTGGTGCCGGTGGGGGCGGTGGTGGTGGTGGACGGTGGGTGCGCCGTGCGGCGGCCCAAGGCGTGCACGATCCGCAGCGGCACGGCACGCAGGTGCGCCTCACGGGCAGCGACGACGACGGCCTCGAGACTGCGGGCGGAACCGTCCACCCCCACGATCACCGGATCACTCATGGCGTACTCCCGTCCCGGAAGGCCGTCGAATGCATCTGCTTCTCCCTATCCTGAGCGCCCCGGGCTGCTCCCCGCCACAGTCCCGCGGCCGGGGCGACGAACCGGCGAGCAGCCGCGTACGGGGAGCAGGCACGTGAGGCTTCGCCAAGGGGGACAGGCAGGCGAGCTGTCGCACGCGGGGAGTTTCGGAACTTCCCGGCGCCCTGCCGACGGGCAGCCCCCGAGTGATGCGAGTATGCGGTCGCCGTCAGGGGCTCGGCGCGGTCAGGTACCGCTGGATCGTCGGTGCCAGCCATGCCACGATCTCCGCCCGTGCCAGCCCCATCGCCGGCGGCATCCGCAACACGTATCGCGTGAGCGCCAGCCCCAGGAGCTGTGACGCCATGAGTGCGGCTCGTGCCGGGATCTGCTCGGGGTCGGGACACACCTGCCGGGTGACCGGCAGCAGCTGGTCCCGCAGGATGCCCTGCATGCGCTCGGCGCCGGCCTGGTTGGCCGCGCCGACCCGCAGCAGGGCGGTGAGGACCTCGTTGTCCTCCCAGGTGTCCAGGAAGTGCTCGACGAGGATCCGCCCCGCGTCCTGCCGGCGGTCTGCACCGCTCAGGTCGGGCAGCCGCAGGTCGATGGCGACGGCCGCCGCGAAGAGGCCCTCCTTGTTGCCGTAGTACCGCATCACCATCGACGGATCGATGTTCGCGTCCCTGGCGATGGCACGGATGGTGGCGCGCTCGTAGCCGTCGGTCGCAAAGCGCTCACGGGCGGCCGCGAGGATCGCGCTGCGGGTGGCGTCGGAGCGGCGGCGGGGGGTGGAGGAGCTGGAAACCGTCGACGTGGTGCTGTCACTGCCCTTCATGTCAACGAGCGTAGGCCCACACGCGTAGGTCAACAAGCGTTCGTCAACGCCAGTTGGCCAACGAGCGTTGACATCATGCCCGACGTTTCGCTACCTTCATCAACAAGCGTTGGCCAACATCCGTTGGCAGGCGGCGGAAGCAGATGAGGCGTTGGCGACAGGAGGCCACATGAACGGCACCGCCACTCACCGCACCGTGATCGTCGTCGGCTCCGGCCCCACCGGTCTGCTCCTCGCCGGTGACCTCGCCGCAGCCGGCGTGCCGGTGTCCCTCGTCGAGAAACGGCCGCGCCGGATCAGCAACCTTTCCCGCGCCTTCGGGGTACACGCCCGCACTCTGGAACAGCTGGACGCCCGCGGCCTCGCCGACGAACTCCTCACCACCGGCGACACCATCACCGGCCTGCGGCTCTTCCGCCGTCTCTCCCTCGATCTGAGCACGCTGCCCTCGCGCTTCCCGTTCCTGCTCATCACCCCGCAGTACGAGGTCGAGCGGCTCCTGGAGCGGCGGGCCCGGGAGGCCGGAGTGGAGTTCGCGTACGAGAGCGAGGTCGTGGGAGTGCGGCAGGACGGCGAGGGCGTCGACCTGGACGTACGCGGTGCGGACGGGACGGTCGTCACCCGCCGGGCGGCCTACGTCGTCGGCGCCGACGGCCACCGGAGCGCCGTGCGGGAGGCGATCGGCCTGGACTTCCCCGGCGTCTCCGTCATCAAGTCGCTGATCCTGGCCGACGTCCGGCTGGCCGAGGAGCCCGAGGACGTCCTCACCGTCGACGGCCGCGGCGACACCTTCGCCATGATCGCCTCCTTCGGCGACGGCTGGTACCGGGTCATGGGCTGGAACCGCCGCAACGAAGTCCCTGACGACACCCCGCTCGACCTCGCCGAGGTCAAGGAAATCACCTGCCGGGCCCTGGGCACCGACTACGGCATGCACGACGCCCGCTGGCTCTCCCGGTTCCACAGCGACGAGCGCCAGGCACCGCACTACCGGGTCGGGCGGGTCTTCCTCGCCGGAGACGCCGCGCACATCCACTCACCGGCCGGCGGGCAGGGCATGAACACCGGTCTGCAGGACGCGGCCAACCTGAGCTGGAAGCTCGCCGCGACCATCCAGGGCCGGGCGCCGGAAGGGCTCCTCGACAGCTACGAGGCCGAACGGCACCCGGTCGGCAGGGCGGTGCTGCGCAGCAGCGGTGGACTGGTCCGGCTGGCCCGCGCGCGGAATCCGCTGCTACGCGCCGCTCGCACGCTGGTCTCCGCGTTCGTCGACATGGCACCGCCCGTCCGGCGCAAGGCCCTGGGGCAGATCACCGGGATCGGCTACGCCTACCCCGCCCCCCGCGGCGCCCACCACCTCACCGGCACCCGCGCCCCGGACGTCGCCCTGCGGGACGGCCGGCTCTACGAGGCGCTGCGCGGTGGCCGGTTCGTGCTGATCACGCCCGGGACGTACCAGGGCCCTGGTGTCCATGGGCGCCGGCTGACCGTGGAACGCTGGGCCGGCGACCGCCGGACGACAGTCCTGGTACGGCCCGACGGGTACGTGGCCTGGGCGGCGGAGGGTGTGGAAGCGGCGGAGATCGAGGCGGCCGTGGCCCAGCATCTGGGCCGGGTTCCTGTGCCCGGCCGGAGCGAGCGGCGGTCTCGCCCGCCCACCCGTACCTGACCCGGGTCAGGTCCCTACGACTTCCGCGGCGATGAACTTCTCCACGAACTGCTGCGCACGACGCTCGAAATCGGCGTACTGCGCTGCTCGCTCAGCACCGGCGACCGCTTCACCGATCAGGAGGTTGCCGTCGGAGTCGACACGCTGCGGGCGCTCCTCGGCGTCGGTGAGCAGACCGACGGCGGAATGGGAGAAGCCGCAGTAATAGGCGATGCCCTCGCTGAGGTTGGCCTCGAGGAGGGTCTGCATTCCCGCAACGACGGCATCGTCGGCGGTGGCGCCGGCCAGCCCCAGCCACAGGATGCGCTTGCCGGCGAGGCGGGGCCTGCTGCGGCCGTAGGCGAACCCGTAGTTCCACACGCGGTCGATCCAGCCCTTGAGGAGGGCGGGCACGCTCTGCCAGTACACCGGGAAGACGGCGACGATGGCATCGGCGTCGAGGACGCGCTGCATGTGGGCGTGCGCTTCGTCCGAGTACCTCTTCTCCCGGTTGCCCCAGTCCGGCTGGTCGGCCAGGTTCATGCGCGGGTCGAACCCCTCGGCGTGAAGGTCGAGCAGGTCGACGCGGTAGCCGGCGGCTTCGAGCCGGGCGGCGGCGCGGCGGGCCGTGTGCGCGGTGAGGGAATCGGGACGGTGGTGTGCCACGACGACGAGGGCTGTCCCGGCATGGTTGTCCTGTTGAGTCACGGTGTCTCCCGGCTGGTCTCGGTCAGTTCGACGAGTCCAGTACATCCGCGGCGTCATAGATGATCCATGGGAGAAGCGCTTCGGAACATAGGAGATCGTCTAAAGTGGGTTCCGTGGATCCACTGAGCTCGCTCCTGAGCGGCATCCGGGCCGAGGGCTCGGTCGTCACCCATGCCGTACTGACACAGCCCTGGACCATCCGCTTCGCCGACGCGGCACCGCTCACGATGATCAGCGTGCTGCGCGGCGGCGGCACGCTGCTGCTGCCGGACGGAACCGAACGCGTTGTGGCTGCCGGCGACACGGCCGTCGTGCGCGGCCCCGAGCCGTTCCACCTCGCGGACCATCCCGCGACCGTGCACAACCCGCACGCCGCCTACGAGATCGCCTGCTTCACCACGGACACCGAGTGCACCGCGCAGGAACTCGGCGGGATCCACTGGGGCGCCGACTCCGCGGAAGCGACCGCGCTGATCGTGGGCGCCTACCGCGCCTCGGGCCACCGGCACGAGCGACTCCTGCGTGCGCTGCCGCCCGTCCTGGTGGTGGAGGAGGACGCCGAGGTCTGTGCGTGGCTGGAGACGGCCGCCGCCGACGCCGCCCAGCAGACGGCCGGTTCACAGGCGTTGATGGACCGGCTCCTCGACTGGGCGCTGGTCTGTACCCTGCGCAGCTGGTTCGACGAGGCGGGCGCCGACGCACCCAGTTGGTACAGGGGCCTCGCCGACCCGGTCCTCGCTCCCGCCCTGCAGTCCTTCCATGACCGGCCGGCCCAAGCGTGGACGGTGGCCTCCCTGGCCGCCCGGTCCGGCGTCTCCCGAGCACTGTTCGCCAAGCGCTTCACCCAGCTGATGGGGCGTCCGCCCCTCGCCTACCTCACCGAATGCCGCTTGGACGAGGCCGCGACCCTCCTGACCGACACCGACCGCAGCATCGCCCAGATCGCCAGGTCCGTCGGCTACGCCGACGCGTTCGGCTTCAGCGCCGCCTTCAAACGCCACAAAGGCTTGAGCCCCAGCGTGTACCGCAGGACCGCGGCGGCCGAGGCGGGCCCGGACTCTCTCCGGCCGAGGTGATCGTCGGCGCGCGGAGCGGAGAACACGATGCCGCGCGCCCGAAGGCCCACGCGTCAGTACCCGGCGGCCCACCCTCCGCGCGCTGCCCTTGCCGGTCCTGCACGCGAGCCCTCTGCCGGTGGTGCACGCATCGCCGAGGTGATCGCGACGACTTGTCCGACGCTGGCGGCCGGGAGGGTGCGCGTCAGAACACGTAGTGCTGCGAGAACCCGTGCGGGCAGTTCTCGCATTCGAGCCGCCAGGGCTGCGTGTTGGGGACCCAGGCCTCGCACGAACAGCCGTCGGCGAGGCAGAAGGGAAGGGGGCCGTCGTCGAACCGCACGCCGGCCGCGGCAAGGCGGGTGCGTGCTTCGTCGAGCGCGTGGTCGAGGTAGGAGGACGCGTCATCGACGGCCTGCTGTTGTTCGCTGGTCAGTTTGGCGTCGTTGGGCAACATCGGAGGACCTTGCGTGTGGTTACGGTGTGTCACGGAAGGTGGCCGCGGCCCGGGTTGCAACCCACTCTCCTTCCAGGAGACCACCAGTGCCACGGTCCGGCAATGCGGCCGGGGTGAGGTGCCCGGAGCATGCCCGGGGCCTCGCAGAGTCCGGCTGAACGGCCCGGCGGAAGACGAGTTCCGCCGGAGTAGCCGTCCGTGGTCATGTGCGGCGGGCGGCCCAGACGGTGCGCTCGGTGCGTACCGTCAGGTCGTCGCGGCGCAGGATGCTGTGCGGACCGCTGGTGTCGAGGAGGCGTTCGAGTGCTGTGAGGTCCTCGGGGGTGAGATCACTGGCGACGGCGCTGCGGAGGCGCTGCAGGACGCCGGTGGCGTAGCGGCCGATCGCTTCGCTGCGAGAACCTTCGAGGTTCACGGCGAGGGTGTGTTCGCCCTCGATGGTGAATCCGGCGGCGATCAGCATCGGGCCCCAGTCGGCGCCGCGGTGGGGCATGCGCTCGGCTTGGCGGCGGTCGGCTGCGGCGTGGACGCGCTCCTCCAGGCCGGGCCGGTCCGCAGGGGCGTTGAGGGGCAGGAAGCGGGGATGGCCGGCCAGTTCGACGACGGCGAACATGCCGCCCGGCGCGAGCGTGTCGTGGACGGTGCGCAGCGTGCGACCGGGGCGGGCCATGTGGTGCATCGAGGCCGACGCCCACACCAGGTCCGGTGAACCCAGGTCGGGCCAGGCGGCTTCGTCGAGGTCGGCCTGCACGGTGTGCACGCGCTCCTGGACACCGAGGAGGCGTGCCCTGGCCCGCAGGCGCTGAAGGTGTTCGGCGGACGCGTCGACTGCGGTGACATGGGAGTCGGGGAAGCGGTCGAGGAGGGCGAAGGTCCCCGCACCCGTGCCACAGCCGAGATCCACGATGTCGTGCGGGTCGGTCTTCAGCGGCAGCCACGCGGTGATGGCGGCGGTGTGCTCGGCGAGGACTTCGGCGTCCAGGTCGAGGATGTCCGCCTGGCCGTCGGGTCCGTGCTCGTGGCGGTGACCGTGCGAGGCGCCGTGCTGGGAGATGTGCGTGTGTGCGTGGGTCATGCCCTTCACGCTACGAGGGGTATGCGTCTGCAGCACGCAGTGTCCCGATCCGCGCAAGATGATGGTGGAAGGCGCTGCCCCACGCGCAAGAGGTCACCGCTGCGGAGGCCGTCGTACCGCCCGCGCCGTCATGCGGGAGGGCCCTGGGCGTCGTCGCGGTCGCTCTGGTGACCGCGGCGGGCGTCGCGGTCGAAGATGCCCAGGATCTCGCACGGCCCGCCCTCGGCGCCGATCGCGTGCGGCGTCATCGTGGGGAACTCGGCGGCTTGGTTGGTCTCGAGGCGGAAGCGCCGGTGGCCGAGCATGAGGGTCGCCGTGCCCGACAGGACGACGAGCCATTCGCGTCCCGGGTGCGCGCGCATGCGCGCCGGGTTGTCGGGGGGTGGTTGGGTCATGCGCTGGCGCACCACGCTCATCCCCGGGTCGGCCTTGACGGGCCAGCGCATTCGGCCGTGGGTGCCGTCGATCGTGGGACTGGTGACGACGTCGTCGGTGGCTGTCTCCACGAGCTGATCCAGCGTGGTGTCGAGGACGCGGGCGAGGGTGACCAACTGGTCCAGTGCGAGGCGGCGTTGGCCGTTCTCGATGCGACTCAGCGAGGACTGGCTGAGGTGGGCGCGGGAGGCCAACTCCTCCAGGGACCAGCCCTGTGCGACCCGCAAGGCGCGGATGCGTTTGCGTACGAGGCTGTCCAGGTCTCCATCGTCTTGCGTCATGAGCAAGAGTGTATGCCAGGATCGCAAGGCGGTTCCAGCGTCGTGGGCAGATGGTCCGCACCGCTGGGGACCAGCGAACGAGAACGCGCTCTCCATCCGACGCGGCACCGGCCACTGCGGCCCTCGATGCATGTGGCGCCGGGCCGTGCTCACCCTCCTTCACCCGGAGACCGGTCCTGCTCGGCGCTGACCCGGCATGCCCATGACTGAGAGGAATCCATGAGTACGAACCAGCCCGTCCAGGCCACGCCGGGCGACGGCGGAAGTGCCCCTGATGCGCGTCAGCTGCGCTCGGTCCTGATCACCGTCTCCCTCGCCCTGATGGCGGTCCTCGCCTCGGTGACCGGGCTGAATGTCGCACAGACCCACATGGCCGTGGAATTCGACGCTTCTCAGGGCACGGTCCTGTGGATCATCAACATCTACACCCTTGCCCTGGCCGCGCTGCTGCTGCCGCTCGGCGCCCTGGGCGACCGCCTGGGCCGCAAGCCCATGCTCGTCGCCGGGCTGGCGGTCTTCGGCATCGCCACCGTGGTCGCCGCCCTGGCCCCGACGACGGGGGTGATGCTCGCCGCGCGCGTGGTCAGCGGCATCGGCGCTGCGACGATCATGCCGATCACACGGGCCGTCATCACTTCCACCTCTCCCGAGGAGCAGCGCGGCAAGGCGATCGGCGTGCGGACCGGCGTCGCCGGAGGTGGTGGCATCCTGGGCATGTTCCTCGCCGCGCTCCTCGTCGACATCGCCGACTGGCGCTGGCTGTTCACCCTGCCGATGGTCCTGAGCCTCGTGGCCCTGGCCATGACGCTGCAGTCGGTTCCCGACTCCCGCGAGACCTCGGCCCATCGATTCGACACCGTCGGCGCCCTTGTCTCCGATCGCCGTGACCGGCCTCGTCCTCGTCCTGCAGGAAGGCCCCGAACGCGGCTGGACGGCACCCGCTGCGTCACCATGGCGGGGTGGTGCCGTGCTCGAGGGCCGGGCTCGCGCGTGTGCTCGCGGTCCGTGCTTGCGCACCGGGCCGGCGGACCGGATGGCACGCATCGGATCGAACGCCGGTCCCGCCGGCCCGAGGGCGGCCGGATACAGTGCCCGGAACGGCAGCCTGGTCTGTGAGGGAAAGCGTGACCGAGACGAGCGACATGCGACCCGCCGACGGTGAAGCGCGGGCGACTCGGCGGAGAAGGCTGCGCAACCTGCTGCGCCACCTCCCGATGATCGCGCCTGTTCTGCTGTGGGTCGTGCCCTGCTGGGTACTCCTGCACACCGGCCAGCACTGGCCCGTGCCCGTCACGCTCATAGGCACCGGCCTCTTCGCACTCGGCCTTGTCGGCATGCCGCTCGCGATGACGCGCGGCCACGGCCGGCGCCAGGACGACCGTGCGGCGATCGCCGGTGACACCTTGCTGGGCGTGAGCTGGGTCCTGTTCACCTGGTCCGTCCTGCTCGGGGTCGCGCTTCGGCCTGTCCTCGCGGTGATCGGTGCCGGCGAGGGCCAGGACCGGGCCCGCATCGTCACCTGGGCCGTCCTCGGCGTCAGCGCCGTACTGCTTGCCTGGGGGTACACCGAGGCCCGCCGCGTGCCTCGCGTGCGCCGACTCGACGTTCAACTCCCGCGTCTGGGGCCGGGGCTGGACGGCGTCCGTGTCGTTCTCATCACCGACACCCACTACGGCCCCCTCGACCGCGCCCGCTGGTCCGCCCGGGTGTGCGACACCGTGAACACTCTCGACGCCGACCTGGTCTGCCACACCGGCGACATCGCCGACGGCACCGCAGACCGCCGCCGCGCCCAGGCCTCACCGCTCGCCACCGTGCGGGCGACCGGCGCCCGTGTCTACGTCACCGGCAATCACGAGTACTACAGCGAGGCCCAGGGCTGGGTGGACCTGATGGACGAGCTGGGCTGGGAACCGCTGCGCAACCGCCACGTTCTGCTCGAACGCGGCGGCGACACCCTCGTGGTGGCCGGCGTGGACGACGTCACCGCCGAGTCCTCCGGCTTGGCCGGTCACGGCGCCCACCTGGCCGGAGCCCTGGACGGCGCAGATCCCGACCTGCCCGTCCTTCTCCTGGCGCACCAGCCCAAGTTCATCGACCGGGCGGCGGCCGCCGGCGTCGACCTCCAGCTCTCCGGCCATACCCACGGCGGCCAGATCTGGCCCTTCCACCACCTGGTCCGCATCGACCAGCCCGTCCTCGCGGGTCTCAGCCGGCACGGCGCCCGCACGGTCCTCTACACAAGCCGAGGCACCGGCTTCTGGGGCCCGCCGTTCCGTATCTTCGCCCCCAGCGAGATCACCCTGCTCGTGCTGCGCTCTCCGGACCCGCCTGCCCGGACCTGACACTCGGCCCGGCGCCGAGGCCGTGCGCCGGCCATCGGGTGTCGTCGCGGCGTCGCGTGCGGCCGTCCTGACAGCTGTCAGGGACCTGCTCGCCCCACGTCTGCCCAGCCTGGCGAACCCGATGGACACAGCTGGTGCCGGTCAGCCGAGAGGACGTGAATCCCACTGACATCTCGACTCCGTCGCCCAGGCGTGCTCGTCACCGCACTGGCCACCGCCATCGCTGTGCTGGGGCTGGCGACGCCCGCGGACGCCGCCATCCACCGGTGCAGCATTTGGTACCTCGACACCGGCAATCCGAGCGTGTGGCAGCAGCAGATCCGACGGTGCTGACCGGGTGTCGCCCGAATCAGCCGGGCAGGCAAGAAGGAGGCCCGCTCCGGTCCGACCCGGTGACGGTGCCGGAAGGCCGGGGCGTCGGTGACGGACCTGAGCGATCGCCCGCTCCGGTCCGTCACCGCGAGAAGCCCGTGCCGGACGCGGGCCGCAGGGGGGACACGCCATCCGCCGGCCCTCGACGGCGCCATCGGCGACAGGGGCAGGACCGGGGTGGGGGAGCAGCCCTTCGCCCTCGGCTCCGCCCGGGCACGGGGAACCGGGTGAGCGGTCCACGCCCGCTCGCCCCGTGACGGCGCTGTCGGCCGGACGCTACGTTGGTGAGCGCGGTAACAGGGTTGCCGCGAAGCGGAGTTGGGGGACAGGGAATGAAGCGGCCGTACAGACTGGGCGCAGCAGTGACTGCCGGAGCAGTGGCGCTGCTGGTCGCGGGATGCAGCACTCCGACGGACTACAGCGAGATCGTCACCTTCACCGACAAGCACGGGCGCGTCTGCACCGCGGCGGTGATCGTCGACCAGGAGCAGAACGAAGGCAACGACTACGAGATCAGCAGCCTCGACTGCGACTATCCGCCGGAGGGCCGCACTCCGGGACCCAGCGGCTACTCGTCCCTGCCGAAGCGGGATACCGAATGACGTAGCTGGGCGCCGTGTGGTGGGCAGGCCCTCCCTGAGCGCCCGCCCGCCCCGGTGGTCGGCGGTGGCGTCCCCTGATTCGCCGCTCGGCGGTGACGAGCCGTGCGCCGTCGACCGCGGCCACGCGGCACCCGAACGGCGCGCGACGAACGCTCCCGGAGGAGAGCCTCACGGCGTGAAGTCAACAGCGACCTGGGCGAGTTCCAGTGGTCTCAGTGCGCCTGCGCCGGCGGGATCGTGACGGGCACGGGCGCTGGTTGTGCCGATGGCCGTTCTCACCGCCCGCTCGATCAGCGCGATGCCGCCTCGCTTCGACGCGTTGCCGCTGCTGAGGGCCGAGACCACATACCGGTGCCCGTGCAGCGTGACCTGCCCGATGCTGTTGATGACCCACCGCCCCGTTGCGCTGCGCTGCAGCCAGCCGTTCTTGAGTGAGCATCGCGGGGACGCGGCCGACACTCCCCAGTCCTGGCCTTCCGCGACGTCGCCCATCAGCTCCCGGATGTACGCCGTGGATCGAG
Source organism: Streptomyces sp. AHA2 (assembly GCF_036857595.1). Classification (NCBI taxonomy): domain Bacteria; kingdom Bacillati; phylum Actinomycetota; class Actinomycetes; order Kitasatosporales; family Streptomycetaceae; genus Streptomyces; species Streptomyces sp. AHA2. The sequence goes on along the minus strand of NZ_JAUQWJ010000022.1, from coordinate 29,405 downwards.
TGTCCAACTCTTCACGCGTGCGGGCGGCGTTCGCCGCACCTCGATGGAAGATCGACTGCAACAGCCTGATCTGGTCCTTCGCTGTCGTCCGGGTGAGGCCCCAGTGGACGCCGGGGCCACCATGGGTCGAGGAGAGCCCCAGCCGTTCGTTCGCCGCGTCGAGGCCTTCTCCCTTGCCGATTGCTCTCCAGAGCAGGTCCGCCGCGTCGTTGTCACTCTCCTTGATCATCGCCTCAGCGGCCCGGCGCTCCGCGGCGGTCAGGTCACGGCCCTGATCCTGGGCACGGAGCAGCAACGCCGCGAGGATGTCCACTTTGCTGATGCTCGCCGTGATGAACAACGCCTCACCGTGGTAAGACCCGATCTGCGGATCAGCGCTGTCCAAGTCGAGGACGGCCACCGCCAACTCGGCGTGAACGCCCGTCACCACCGGCTCGAGTGACCGCGCGAGGGCTGCGCTGAGATCGGTCGACGGTGGCCCCGCCAGGGCGTCGACGGGTGCATCACTGCGGGCGACGGTCGGCTGTGCCCTGTCGATCGTGCCAGTGGAGGAGCAGGCGATGAGCGACGCCATGACCGCCGCGGTGGCGCAGGCCGCCAGCGCGCGCGTGCGCAGGATGACGCGAGGGGGTCTGCGGGACTCCACGTGCGCCTTGTTGAACTGTCCATCAGGCATAGCGGGCAGGCCTCAGTACGTCTGGAGGGGGACAGGTAGACCACGTAAATATGACATATCGGTCATAGGTATGGTGATCGACAGTGCGGCAAGCGTGTCGTTGCGTGCGAAGGGTCGGACGTGCATGTGGCGCGCCCGGCGGCACTACCGCGGCGGCCTCCCCACCGCACCTGCGTGACGGCGGGTGACCGAGACGCCCTGGGGCTTCGACGTGCGCTGATCCCGGGCCGACAGGGGAGTCCCGTTCGTGGAGAAGAACGGCCTGCGGGCGGTCGCGGGGGTCGGGTCCGTTCGGCCGGTGGAGGTACTCAGAGCGTTTGCCAGACCCGGCTCAGGGCCGAGGTGGTGAGGACCTGTTCCGGGCGTCCCTGCCCGACGAGGCGACCGTCCTGGAGGAGGAGGCAGGCGTCCGCCGCGCGCGCCATCTCGAGGTCGTGCGTGGCGTGGACGACCGTCACGCCGTCGGCGACGAGCGCCGTCAGCAGTGCCCCGATGCGTTCCCTCGCCTCGGGATCCAGGCCGGTGGTCGGCTCGTCGAGGAGCAGGAGGTCCGACTCCTGTGCCAACGCCTGCGCGATGAGCGCGCGTTGCCGCTGCCCGCCCGAGAGCGTGCCCAGCTGCCGGGAGGCGAGGTCGCCGATCCCGAGCCGGTCGAGCGCCGCGTCCACGATCGCGTGGTCCCGGCGGGTCAGCCGGCGCCAGGGGCCGCGTTCGCCCCAGCGCCCCATCTCCACGGCCTGCCGCACGGTGAGCGGCAGCGTGTCGCCGACTGCTCCGCGCTGGGGCACGAAGGCGGGCGGCCGGTCGCCGGTGCGCAAGAGGTCACCGGATGTCGGCTTGATCACACCGGCGAGCACTCCGAGCAGGGTCGACTTGCCGCTGCCGTTCGGACCGACGAGCACCGTTGTGGCCAACTCGGGTATCTCGCCGCCGACTTGGTGAAGCACCGGGCGTCCTGGATAGCCGGCGCGCAGATCCGAGAAGCGGATGCGGGCGGTCCGCTCGAGATGGGGGACGGATGAGGGGCGCGGTGTGATGAACATGGTTTTCATTGTAATGTCCTGGCCATGGAATGGTTGACGGTCCCGTTCGAGGTGACCTTTGTGCAGCGCGCCCTGTGGGGCGGGGTGCTCGTATCCGCCATCTGCGCGCTGGCGGGCACCTGGGTGGTGCTGAGGGGGATGGCCTTCCTCGGTGACGCCATGTCGCACGGGCTGCTGCCGGGCGTCGCGGTGGCCGCGCTCCTCGGGGGGAACCTGATGGTGGGCGCCGTGGTCAGTGCCGCCGTCATGACGGCCGGCGTCACCGCGTTGGGCCGTACGCCGAGGCTGTCGCAGGACACCGGCATCGGACTGCTGTTCGTGGGCATGCTTTCGCTCGGCGTGATCATCGTGTCGCGCTCGCAGTCCTTCGCGGTCGACCTGACCGGCTTCCTCTTCGGTGACGTTCTCGCCGTCCGGGAGCAGGACCTCCTCGTGCTCGCGGCGGCCCTGCTGGCCGCGCTGGTGGTGTCGGCACTCGGCCACCGTGCCTTCCTGGCCCTGGCGTTCGACTCGCGCAAGGCGCACACCCTGGGGCTGCGGCCGCGCCTGGCCCACGCGGTGCTGCTCGGCCTGCTCGGCCTGGCGATCGTCGCCTCGTTCCACATCGTCGGGACGCTGCTGGTCCTCGGACTGCTCATCGCCCCACCGGCGGCCGCTCTGCCCTGGGCCCGCTCCGTGCGCGGAGTCATGGCGCTCGCCGCCCTGCTCGGGGCCTCGGCCACGTTCGGCGGCCTGCTGTTGTCCTGGCATCTGCACACGGCCGCCGGAGCGACGGTTTCGGCCCTTGCGGTGAGTCTGTTCTTCCTCTCCCACGTGCTGTCCGGCCTGCGTGACCGCCGTACGCGCCACGCCCACGCCCCGGCCCCTGTACCCGAAGTCAACTGAAAGAAGCCGGAGACGATCGTCATGACCGTCCGCAGCAACGCCACTCCGTGGGCAGCGGCCGCACTGGTGCTCACCGCCCTCCTCACCACCAGTTGCGGGGCAGACAGGAGCAGCGCACCAGGGCCCGCCGCGAATGCCCCGTCCGCCACCCCGCACGGGTACGTCGAGGGAGCGCGGGAGGCCGCCGAGCAGCAGTCCCGGCTGCTCCTGAACGACCCCGGCAGCGGCAGCACCAGGGTCCTCGACCTCATCACCGGCAAGGTGCACAGGACGGCCCCGGTGAGAAACGCCGTCCGGTTGTGGACGGACGGCAGGTTCGGCTACCTCCACAGCCCCGGGGGCACACATGTCGTCGACAGCGGCGCCTGGATGGTGGACCACGGTGACCACGTCCACTACTACAGCGCGGCGACACGGGACGTGGGTGAGCTTCCCGCCGGCAGCCGTGCCCAGGCGCGCAGCGACGCCGCCGTGACCGCGGTGACCGGCGAGAACGGGCGCGCCCTCCTCTACGACCGCAGCAAACTGGAGAAGGGGCGGATCACGCCGTTGCGGACGCTGCCGGGCACGTACGCCGGTGCCGTGGTCCCGTACGAGGAGCACCTGCTCGCCATCGCGGTAAACGGCGACACGACCGAACTCGTCGTCCTCGACCGCGAGGGAGGACGCGTCGCCGCACCGGACGTGACGTGTGAGGAGCCCCGAGGCGACGCCGTCACCAGGCGCGGCGTGGTCCTCGGCTGCGCCGACGGCGCCCTGCTCGTCCGGGCTCACAACGGTGCTTTCACCGTCGACGAGATCCCGTACGGAAAGGACGTTCCGGCGAAGCAGCGGGCCACCGTCTTCCGTCACCGCCCCGGCAGCGACACCCTCACCGCCGCGGCCGAAGACGCCGTCTGGGTCCTCGACGTCACCGAGCGGACCTGGACCCGGGTGGACACCGGACCGGTCGTCGCCGCCAACACAGCCGGAGAGGGTTCCCCCTTGCTCGTCCTGGAGGCCGACGGCTCGCTGCACGGCTACGACATCGCGACCGGGAAGCAGACCGCGCGCACCAAGTCGCTGCTGACAGACGGGAAGCGAGCCGCCGCCGAGGGCAACGCCCCCGTCATCGAGGTCGACCGCAGCCGCGCCTACGTCAACGACCCGGAAGGCAAGAAGGTGTTCGAGATCGACTACAACGACGGCCTGCGCATCGCGCGCTCCTTCGACCTGGACGTCAAGCCCGTCCTCATGGCGGAGACGGGACGATGAGCCGCGCCGAAGCGAAGCAGCGCGCGCGGGTGGGCGTCGCCCGCCTGCGCCACCTGATCGCGGGCCTGCTCGCCCTCGTGACAGCCGCGGCCGCCACCGCCTGCACCACCGGCGACGGCCGGCCCGACATCGTCGTCACGACCAACATCCTCGGAGACGTCACGCGGGAGATCGTCGGCGACGAGGCGGACGTCACCGTCCTGATGAAACCCAACGCCGACCCGCACTCCTTCGCTCTGTCGGCGGTGCAGGCGGCCGAGCTGGAACAGGCCGACCTGGTCGTCCACAACGGCCTGGGCCTCGAGGAGAACGTCCTGCGGCACGTGGACGCCGCCCGCGAGTCCGGGGTCGCGACCTTCGCAGCCGGGGAGGCGGCCGACCCGCTCACCTTCCACACCGCCGACGACGGCGGCCCCGAGGGTGGCGGGGGGCAGCCCGACCCGCACTTCTGGACCGACCCCGACCGGATGCGCAAGGTCACCGGCCTGATAGCCGACCAGGTCGTCGAGAACGTCGACGGCGTCGACGCCGACGCCGTACGCACCAACGCCGACCGTTACGCGAAGCGACTGACGGACCTCACCACCTGGATGGAGAAGTCCTTCGGCCGGGTCCCCGAGGACCGGCGGGCCCTCGTCACCAACCACCATGTCTTCGGCTACCTCGCCGACCGCTTCGGCTTCAAGGTGATCGGCGCGGTCATCCCCAGCGGCACCACGTTGGCCTCACCCAGCTCCTCGGACCTGCGCTCCCTCACCGAGGCGATGGAGCGGGCGGGCGTACGCACCGTCTTCGCCGACTCCTCCCAGCCCGCACGGCTCGCCGAGGTACTGCGGACGGAGATGGGCGGCGGGGTTCGTGTCGTCGAGCTCTACTCGGAGTCCCTTACCGCCCAGGGTGCGGGCGCCGACACCTACCTGCGGATGATGCGCGCCAACACCACCGCCATGGTCACCGGTCTGACCGCCGGCTGACCCTCCGGGCCTTCCGGGACACCGGCCCTCGGGCGCCGGCACGTCGTACCCCACGCCGCCACCGCGCGGTACAGAAAGGAACACACTGATGAACACGTCGATACGCGGCAGAGCGCTGACGGGCACGGCACTGGCCCTGGCGGTCTCCACCGTCCTGACCGCCTGCGGCGGAGAGGGCTCCTCCTCCACCGGTACCAAGTCCGACGGCAATGCGAGCGCCACGCCCGCGGTGACGGTCAAGGATCCGGTGGTCGCCACCTTCGACGGCGGCCTGTACATCCTCGACGGCGAGAGTCTGAAGCTGGCCAGGACCATCGCCCTGCCCGGCTTCAACCGGGTCAACCCCGCGGGTGACGAGGACCACGTCGTCGTCTCCACCGACAGCGGGTTCCGTGTCCTGGACGCCACCGGCCAGACCCTCACCGACATCGAGTACAAGGGCGCCAAGCCCGGCCACGTAGTCCGTCACGCCGGCAAGACCGTCCTCTTCACCGACGGCACCGGAGAGGTCAACGTCTTCGACCCCACCGCCCTGAGCACCGGCACAAAGCCCCGGGGCCGCACCTACACCTCCGCCGAGCCGCACCACGGAGTCGCCATCGAACTGGCCGACGGCAAGCTCGTGAGCACTCTGGGCACGGAGGAGAAGCGCACCGGCGCGCTGGTGCTGGACAAGAACAACAAGGAGATCGCCCGCAACGAGAACTGCCCCGGCGTCCACGGAGAGGCGGCCGCCAGGAACGAAGCCGTCGGCATCGGCTGCGAGGACGGCATCCTGATCTACCAGGACGGCAAGTTCACCAAGATCGACGCCCCCGACGACTACGGCCGCATCGGCAACCAGGCCGGCAGCGACGCCTCGCCGATCCTGCTGGGTGACTACAAGACCGACCCCGACGCCGAGTTGGAGCGGCCCACCCGCATCTCCCTCATCGACACCGAGAAGAAGAAGCTGCGCCTGGTCGACCTGGGCACGAGTTACTCCTTCCGCTCGCTGGGCCGCGGCCCGCACGGCGAGGGCCTGGTCCTCGGCACCGACGGCGCTGTCCGCGTCATCGACCCGGACACCGGCACGATCGAGAAGAAGATCCCCGTCGTGGGCAAGTGGCAGGAGCCGCTGGACTGGCAGCAGCCCCGGCCCACCCTGTTCGTCCGCGGGCACGTCGCGTACGTCTCCGAACCCGGGAAGAAGGCGCTCCACGCCATCGACGTGGAGACGGGCAAGAAGATCACCTCCGTCACCCTGCCGAAGAGCACCAACGAACTGTCGGGCGTCGTCGCCGGACACTGACTCCGCGACGTGCCCTCCCACTGCGGCCCCCACGCTGCGGTGGGAGGGCACTCCGCTGTCCTGCCGGGCCCGGGCCCGATCCACGACCACGAGGGAAGAAGCGGCCTACGGACGCACGTGTGGCCGGGTGCCGGGTGTGCTCGTGCGGGCGGCGGCCGTGGGGAAGCCGCGTTCACCATCGGAGTCGTTCGGCCGGCCCGATGACACCGCGCGGGAATCCGTCCGGCTGCACCGCGCTCAGGGCCGACCGGCAGGGGCGGCATGGGGTTCGTGCGGCGGTCGGTCGGGGAGAGGGGTGGTGGGGTCGAGGGGAGCCAGTGCCTGTCTGAGCGCGGGGCGGCTGAGGGAACTGCCCCGTGCGGCGAGGTAGCCGTCGGGGCGTATCAGGAGCCAGCCGCCGGCTGCGAGTCCGAGGGCGGTGCGGAGTTGGCGGTCGGGGTCGAGCAGTGGGTGGGGTGTGCTGGTGGGGGTGGTGGTGAGAGTCCTGACGGACAGCCATGGGCCGTACTGCAAAGCTGCACTGATGGCGACGCCTTGGGGCCCGTCGTCAGGACCGGTGCCGCCGGCGGCGAGTAGCAGCGTCCAGCGGGTGTCGTGCAGCTCCGCCTGCAGGGCGAGGCAGGCGGGTGTGTGGGGGGCGTGGATGGGAGCGGTGGTGATGCGTTCGCCGGGGTGGGGGTGCTGGTGGGGGGCGTGCAGGGTGCCGGCTGCCACGGCCGGGCCGATGGCGCAGATGTAGTGGTAGGTGTTGTGGGTGGTCAGGGGGGAGGCGGGGTAGGCGGTGGCCAGTCCGGACAGGTTGCTGAGGAGCGTGCGGGTGAGTGCTGCGCGTAGCGGGCGCAGGTGGCGTGCGGCGCGCAGGGTGGTCGTGAGCGCGGTGTGGGCCAGCCGGCGTGTCACCTTGGTCATGAGGGTGGCTGTGGGGGGTTGATGCTGGGTGTGGAGCAGCCGTTCGTGGGTGTAGGTGTCCAGCAGGGTGGGCGCGGCGTGGCCCTCGATGACCTGGGCGAGTTTCCAGGCGAGGTTGTAGGCGTCCTGGACCCCGGCGTTCAGGCCCTGTGGGTTGCCGGTGGCGTGGGCTTGGGTGGTGTTGCCGGTGATGAAGATCCGGCCCTGCTGCAGGCGTCCGGTCGTGTGCCATCCGGTGGGGAAGGCTCCCGCGGGTGCGGGCCGATCGCCGTGTGTGACGGGTGTGGGGTGGCGGCGTCGCGTGTGCGGGTGATCGCGCCGGGTGCCGGGCAGGTCGGGTGCAGTTGTCGCTGTCTGGCCGCTGATGTGCCCCCAGGACAGGGTGGCGGGTGGTAGGTCGCCGTTGGCGGGAGTTCCGGCGAGCGCCCAGTGTTCGCTGACCGGGTCGGTCTGGTCCGTGTGCGGTTGTTCGGGCATGGTGCCGGGTCCGCCGTCGCAGCCGATCAGCCAGGACGTCTCCACCACCTGGGTGCGCCCTTGGCGCTGGAGATGCAGCAGGACTCGCTGTTCGTCCTGTTCCACGCGGGTCAAGTCGGTGTCCCACTCGGTCTGCACACCCAGCCGGGCCACTGCAAGCCGTAGCACCGCTTCGACGTCCTGCTGACCGGTGATCAGGGTGTAGGGGTGGGACGTCGGCGTGGAGGAGTAGTCCGCTTCCAGCCGCACCGGACGGTTGGTGCCGGTGTGCAGGGTGAGGGCCGTGGTCTTTGACCCGCGGGCCAGGAGCTGATCGACGACGCCCATCTGGGCGAAGGTCTCCAGTGTGCGCGGGTGGACGGCCACGGACCGGCCGGTGGCGGCCGGCGCGGGCGCGGCGTCCAGCAGGCGCACGGTGACACCGCGGCGGGCCAGCTCGTGGGCGACGCTCAGACCGGCGGGCCCGGCACCCACCACGACCGCCTGGGGCCTGCCGTCACGGACCATCACGCGACCGCCTCGATCGCGTCGTACCGACCGGGTTCGGCGGCGGCCGGCGAACCGGGATGGTCGACAAACGATGTCGATGTCAAGTTCGTGGCGCGCACGGCCGGGTCGTGGGCGAGCCGCACGGCCGGCTCCGGTGGCAGGTCGGATCCTCCGGCCCGGCCCAGAATCCGGTGGCGGCCGGTCCGGGCCGGTGCGGAGGCCGTCAGCCCCTTCGTCGCGGTGCGGAGGATGTCGGTGCCGCCGTGCGGGGTCGGTGTGTGCGTGAGGATCGCCATGGTCTGCTCCTGACGGTGGGGGAGAGGGCGAGGGGGCCGGAGGGCGCCGTGTGGTGAGGGTTGGAGGGGGCCGGGGTGGGTCTTTCACGCTGTGCCGGGTCGCTTGAGGAAGGTTCGAAGAGTGCTCGATCGGCTGGGGGGACAGTGGCGGTATCCGACGGAACGGAGGGTCGCTGCTATGACCACCGACACCTTGACGCGCCTTCAACACGACGCCGAGCAACCCGAGTTCGGCGGGCTGTACGGACAGGTGCAGCAGTTCTACGCACATCAGATGCAGCTGTTCGACGCGTACGAGGCCGACCGCTGGGCGGCGACCTTCACCGAGGACGCCGTCTTCGAAGTGCCCACGTTGGACGCTCCGGTACGGGGCCGGGCGGGGCTGGCTGCCGGGGTGCGGCGCAATCGGGCGCAGCAGGAGCGCAGCGGTGAGCGGCTGCGGCACTTCGTCGGCATGCTCGACGTCCAGCCGGGCCGCGCCGGTGAGCTCAACACCTGCTGCTACGCGCTCGTGTACCTGACCCCGCGGGGTGGGACCTCCCGGGTGGTGCGGGTGTGTGTGATGCAGGACGTTCTGGTACGGGTGCGTGGCAAGTGGCGTACCCGCCACCGCGTCGTCACCCGGGATGATCTGGCCTGAGGAAGAGGGACGAAGACGATGACGACCCATACCAGCGAACCCACCACCGGGCCGGACACTTCCATCACCCCGGGCACACCCACCCTGGGCACGCTCGCCCCTGGCGCGGCTGTGCCGGGCGCGCCTGCTGTGTCGGGGACGAGTGCGCTGCTTTTCGCGCAGGTGCAGCAGTTCTATGCCCGTCAGAGCGCGCTGCTGCGGGAATCGCGTGTGAGTGAGTACGCGGCGACGTTCACCGAGGACGGTGTGCTGACGTGTGTGCCGGCCGGGCCCCGGGCGCGGGGGCGTGCCGCGGTCGCTGCCGCGCTGCTTGCCGTGCACGAGCGGCGTACGGGGGGTGAGCCGGTCCGTCGCCGGTACTGGCAGGACGCGCTGGAGGTGTCGGAGCTGCCCGGGGGCGAGCTGCAGGCCCGTTACGGCATGCTGGTGACGGAGGTGCGGCCCTGGCAGCCGGCGGCGGTCGTGGGGGGCAGTGCGGCTGTCGAGGACCTCCTGGTGCTCGACGGGGGCGAGTTGCGGGTGCGCCATCGTCGTATCACCCCCGACCACGTGTCCTTCTGACTCCCCGGCCCCACACCGCCTCGCCCACGCCGTCTTAACCGCTCCGGGATCGGTGGAGGCTCTGCGCGTTGGTTCGGTGCCGATGAAGACGACTTCGTGCGCATATGGGCTGGTGGTGTCACGAGCGGAGGAAGGTTCGAGGCGAGCCACCGGACCGGCCCGCGGTCACAGTCCCGTCACCCAGTGCTGGCCGGCGAGGGTGAAGAAGCCCTCGCACCTGAGGACCCGACCTGCTCGAAGGCGCTGCTCCCCAGTGTCCCGGATGGAGTACCGGACGAAGTCTGGAAGGAGTGCGTGAACTCCGTATCGCCGGGCACAAGGACTATCGTACCGAGGCCCCGGCCTTCGAGGTTGGTCGGGATCTGCTAACCAAGGGACGAACTTGGGCCCTTGTGAAGCTCAAACGCGCACGCGCTTGAGCCGGAATTGACGATGGGGTTGAGATGATTATTCTCGGACTTATTCTGCTGATTATCGGCCTGCTTGTCGGCATGGGTCTGCTGACGACGATCGGTGGCATCCTCATTCTGGTTGGCGCCATCCTCTGGATCCTGGGTGCGACCGGTCGCGCGGTCGGTGGGCGCAAGCACTTCTTCTAGAAGTCACGTGGCCCGAAGGTGCTTGGTGATCGTTGCGGCTGGTGACCGGGGCCTGGTCCCGCGTGGCACGACCGGACCGGTAAGAGTGCGATGAGCCACAGGCTTGCCAGGAGATTCGGGACCAACGCGGTCGCGAAGTCGTACATGTGGGATTTCCCCTCCGCTTGAGCCGGTGTTCCGTGTGTGCCGGGCACCTCGGCACGCCAGCAACCTGGAGGGTCGAAACAGCGAAGGCAAACAAGCTGCTATAGCGTTCACCAAGGTAGATCGCACTCTAGGCGGGGTCTTCCTCTGTACCTTGAAGTCGTTCAGGTACAGAGGAAGACCCCGCCTAAGGGTTGTCCCGTTGAAGGTCTTGGATTCGCCTCGGGCGTAGCGGCCCACCGTGCCACATGCGACCTATCCGATGAGGGAGAGGTTGTGCATCCGGGCGATGCCGAGCATGGCGTGGTGGACGCCGTCGCCTTTGAGGCGGCAGTCGCGGAGGATCTTCCATGTCTTCATGTGGGCGAAGACGTGCTCGACACGGGCGCGGACCTGCTTGTGGGCCCTGTTGTGTTCCTCTTTCCAGTCCGGAAGTTCTGCCTGGCCGCGTCTGCGACGGTGCGGGACAACGAGTCCGGTTCCTGGGTAGCCGCCGTCGGCGATCGTGAGGGTCTTGCCGACGGCGGCCTTGGCGCCGGATTCCTCCCATGCCTTGCAGTCGTTGCGGTTCCCGGCGAGCGGGCGGCCGACCACGACGACCAAGCGGGTGTCGGCGTCGATGACGACCTGGTGGTTGGTGGAGTACCGGTAGTTCTTCGACCGCTCGGCGATGGTGTGGTCGCGGGTGGGGACCAGGGTGCCGTCCACGATGAGCACGGTGCCCTTGGCGAACCGCTCGCGGGGCCGGAGCGCCAGCAGGGGTCCGAGGTGGTTGATGACCCGGCTGGCCGTGGACTTCGAGATGCCGAACAGCGGGGCGAGCTGCCGCAACGTCAGATCGGTGCGCCAATATGCCGTGACCAGCAGAACTCTGTCCTCCAGTGGCAGACTCCACGGTCGGCCCCGGTGAACCACATCTGCTCCATCGCGCCGCAGCGCGGTCAGCAGCTTGCCGAAGCGGCGCGGGCTCAGCCCCGCGAACGGGGTTGTCCAGGACGGCTCCGACGCCGTGATCACAATCGCCACTTCTTCATGATCTCAACTTCAAGGGGTTCGGCCACGGCCTGCCGATGGAGATCGTGATGGACCATCTCCTGACCGGCAGCGGTCCGGACGGAATGGGCGCGTCAAGGTCGTCCCTGCCCAGGTGGTACATGGCGGCGATCGGGGACCTGCTCGCGGGCCATCTGCCGGCAACGGATCGGCGGGTTGCGCTCTCCCGGGCGGCGTCGTGCCAGAGCTCTTCGTGGGGCGGCCACGAGGGCCGTTGTCAGAGGCGATTGGCAGGATTGCGGCCATGAATGTCACTCCTGTCACTCCGCCACGGCCGATCGACGTTGCCGCGGTCTTCCCCCAACTGGCCCCGCTGGCCCGCACGGCGACCCGCCTGCACCCCCGCCCCGGGGCGCCGACATGGCACGACAGCTCAATCGGCGGGCCGCTGCTGTGGCCCGCCGAGGAGCCGTGGCCGCACTGCGAGGAACCGCATGTGGTGGACGGCATCAACCCAGCCCTGTCCCCGGCGGACCTGCGGCTGGAACGACGGATCTTCGCCGCCTCGCACGGCCGGGACCTGACTTCGGAAGAGCGGGAGACTCTCAAGCGGATCCGGCCCCCTCGGACGTATCCGGTGAGGCTGGCGGTCCAGTCGTACGACGGCCCCATAGCGATGCTGCCCGTCGCGCAACTGTACGCACGGGATGTGCCCGATCTAAGCCCGCCGGAGGGCAAGGACCTTCTCCAGGTTCTGTGGTGCCCTTTCGATCATCCGATCATGCCCAGGACCCTGCTCTTCTGGCGTTCCGCAGCCGCCGTCACCGACATCCTCGACACGCCCCCCGAGCCGCCCGCAGTGCAGTTCGACGGCTATCTACCGGATCCGTGCGTGCTCGAACCGGAGCAGATCACCGAGTACCCAGACCACCTGGAGCTGAGCGAAGAACTGCGGGAGCAGCTCAAGCAGTGGAGTGTGCCGCAGGCAGCAGAGGAAGACATGGACCCGGACACGTACTACGACTGTGTGCTGTCCAACGCACCCGGCTGGAAGGTCGGCGGCTGGCCCGCTTGGGACTCCACCGACCCCAGCCCACGGCACTGCTCCAAGTGCGGCACCGGCATGGAGGTCCTGATGACCGTCGCCACGTTTGAGCAAGGGGACGACGCCGGGAACAGCTGGTCTCCGCACCCCCACCCAGGTGCTGGACCGTACCCCAGCCACCGAGGCTACAACGCGACCGGGGTCCAGATAGGCAGCGGTTACCGGCAGCACCTGTTCGTCTGCCCGGCGGAGCCCGAGCACCCGCACATCGAGTTGATGACGTAGCCCGCCCCCAGTGTGGAGCCGGGGCGTCACGGTGCGGGCATGCCGTGACGCCGGGTGTCCGCGAGGCTCAGGGTGCCTACCTGCGGCCCGACATCCGAGAAGGAAACAGGCCGTCCCTGACACGACCGCGACGCATCGCCCCAGGTTGAGCGCGCCCTGGTGAGCTCGCCGGTCGGTGAAGCGACGCGGCCGTCCTTTCGCCTGGGTGGACGACGAACAGAGCGAGCTGGACCAGACGTACGTGACCGCCCACCACCAAGGGACCGAACTCCTGCACCTCAACCCACTGATCGGCCTACGAGAGACGACTTCCACACGCTGGCCGACTTCGCCCGGCCCCTGAGCACCTCACAAACCACCAGCTGAGCACTCCACCAGCTCTTTAGACCGCTCCGTACCCAGAGTCAAGATCTTTGCGGGACAGCCCTTAGGAACGTTGGTTTCTTCAACTCAGGCGAGTGCAGTGATGCAGACCACATCACTCTCTGAATGCGGTCATGCATGCGCCTGCATGTCGTTCGAATGCTCGATGGCGGCTGTGTCGGCTACAACGACTCGGAAGCGCTCGGGAAGCACATTCGCCTGGCGGGCGTGGCGTAGGGCCGGGACCGCGATGCCACACGCTCAAGGGCGGACTGCGGGTGGCCGATGGGTGGGGCATGCGCTCACTTCCTGCGGTCACTGGTCTCCGTTCGCGCGCCTGGCGCCTGCTCGGGACAGCTGCCGCACTGTCGGCCCTGTTGGGGACCCCCGCGCAGGGTTCGGCGCCCCGGCCGGCGGAGACCGTCGCGCCGCACTTGGCGGCAGCGGCCGTGCAGGGCGAAGCATTGCGGGCATTGTTCGGATCTGAGAACCGAGTGATCCGTACGTCCGAGCGGGTGGTCGCCGTGACGTTAAACGCGGCCTGGAACGAGGCCGGCCTGGACCGCGTCCTTGGTGAACTCGCCCGTCGCAGCGCCCCCGCCACGTTCTTCCTGACGGGTGACTTCGCCGAACGCCACCCTGCGGTGGTGAAAAGGATCGCGGCAGCCGGCCACGGTCTGGGCAACCACTCCTTCAGCCACCCCTACTTCAAAGACCTGACCGAGGCCGGCAGGCGGCACGAAGTGAGGGAGGCGCATCGGGCTCTCCGTGCGGCTGGGGCGGGCGGCGCGCTGACGCCGTTCTTCCGGTTCCCTTACGGCGAGACCAGCCCCGGTCACATCAGGGAGATCAACGCCCTCGGTCTCGCGGACATCGAGTTCACCACCGACACCAACGGCTGGAAAGGCGCCGAAGGCGGCATGACGGTGGATCGCGCAGTGCAGCGGGCAGTAGACGCCCTGCGCCCGGGCGCGATCCTGCAGATGCACGTCGGGTCGTCGCAGGGACGCACGGAAGTGATCGACGCCCAGGCTCTGCCCCGCATCCTCGACGCGTTCACAGCCCGCGGCTACCAAGTCATCGACCTGCGCGCCCTGCTCACCCCTTGAATGCCGCCCTTCACTGAGCCAGTGTCGTACCGACGTCACGGGTCTGGGTCAGGCCGCCGGCCGACGGCCCTCGCACGATCGAGGGGCACGGCTACCCGACCATTCTGGGAACTCCGTTGCTTCGCCTGCCTCGTGATCGGAGCCGCGCGTGCCGTCCGGCTGCGGGATCAGCTACTCGCAGTGGTGGTTGAGATGCGAGACGGCCAGAGCCCACCGGCAAGCGGGGGCCGCGTCGGGTGACCTCGCGGGGCCGGACGGAGGGCTATCCCGCGGTGACGTGATCAGCCTGCTGTTCGGAGAGAACCAGCGTGTGGGTGCTCGCGTGCAGCTACCACCGGTCACCGCGTCGCCTCACACGTAGGCGTAGCCCTGGCCGGCCGGCATTGCGGACACCACGCTGCCCGGTCGCTCAGCTATAGCCCGACCGCATGGTCGGCCCGCCGCCTCGCCTCGGGTCCCGTCGGTCTCTCCTCGCGTTCGGCGCCCTCCTCCAAGCCGGTAACACCTGTTACCATGCTTGTATGGCGAAGACACAACTGGGCGCGCGTGTGGATGAGGACGTTGCGGAACTCGCGAAGAAGCGCGCCGCCGACCTGGGGCTGAGCATCGGGGACTACCTCGCCAGACTGGTACAGGACGATGCCAGCGGCCTGCGCGCCCGAGCGGTGGACGCGGCCGCCCGCTTCCTGGCCGAACACCAGGCGGTCTTCGACGAAGCCGAACAAGCCCAGCAAGCATCCAGCGGAGCACGCGCGGCCTGATGGACCTGCACATCGACGTTCCCTGGATCCTGCAAGTCGCCGAAGCTGCCGGGGCGCACGATCCGGCCCCCGACGACTACGGCGTCCCCATCTCGGCGGTCGCCCGCCACCGCGCCGAACTCTTCGAGCAGCCCGTCTACGGCGGCCCCTACGCCAAAGCCGCCGCCCTGGTGCACACACTGGGCCGGTGCCGCTGGCTGGAGCGCTCCAACATGGCCGTCGCCGCCGCGTCCGGCGTCATGTACCTCGAAGCCGCCGGGATCTCCGTCAAGCCTGGCCGTGAGGACGCCATCGCTCTGAAGGACCTGCTTCTCGACCCCGCCTGCACCGCGGGGAAGATCGCCGCTCTGCTGCGGACCTGGCCCACCACCACCTGAAGCCCGCCGACCGGCCACCCGTCCCGCAGGGTCCGGGCGTGGGAACGGTGGGACTGCGCTTCGTCCTGAACCGCGGCCTGCTCCCGCTCCCGACCCCCAGGGGGGAGAGACAGCCTCGACCGCGGGGGCACGAGAACGGCACCGCACCACGAAGTGCAGCGCCGTGTCACCCGGCCGGGCAGGCCGACACGGAGGAGAAGCCACGCGGGGTCGCGCGGCTGTGGGCGACCGCTGCAGGTCCGTCCCGCTCAGCGCGTGGTCGGCTGTGCCGAATTCTCGACCCGGTGAAACCCGGGCCGGCTCGCTGGACTGGTCACCGGGAGTGCGTGCCCGGGGTATGACCGAACGCGCGGCGGAACACGTCGATGAAGGCGCTGGTGGATGACCATCCGCACTGGTGTGCCACCTTGGTCACCGGCATCTTCTCGGCGAGCAGGATCAGTGCGTGGTGGAGTCGCAGTTGGGTGCGCCACTGAGGAAACGTCATGCCGAGGTCGGTGCTGTACAGGCGGGAGAGCGTGCGGTCGCTGGCTCCGACCTCTCGGCCGAGTTCGGCGAGTGTGCGGTTGTCCGAGGGGTCGGACTGCAGGAGGTCGCACACAGTCCTGAGCAGTGGACTCCTCGGCGTGGGCAGGTGCAGGGGCTGCTGTACCGAGGTCTGCAGCTGGTCCAGGAGTACCGCGCACAGCCGCCTCCGCTCCGGGCTGTCGTCGTCCTCGGTGCGGGTGAAGGCAATGATGAGTTCACGTAGCAGCGGGCTCACCGCGAGCACGGTGGGGGTGTCCAAGCGCAGAGGGTTCTCCCGTGCGGGGAGGCCTACCAGGTGCAGTTCGAGGTCGCCGTGTGCCCGGTGGGCATGGACAGTGCCGGCTGGGATCCAGATGGCGCGAGTCGCGGGGGCGACCCAGGAGCCGGCGCTTGTGGTCACGGACAGTACGCCCCGGCCCGCGTAGACGATCTGGTGGTCGTCGTGCCGGTGCGCGTCTATCCCTGCACCGGACGCCAGTCGCTGGGTGCGGGTGGGGGCCACGGGCGTGTGGCGGACTTCCGTCATCGTCTGGCAGGTTATCGGAAGTCCGACACGGTGGGTGTCGTACACGATGACAGGGTGCGAAAGAATCTCTCGATCACTCTCTTATCTGTCGGGCATGGCTGTGTCGACGTCTATCAGGGCGCCGTCGCCTCCCTCGTACCCTTCTTCGTCATCGAGCGGGCGTACAGCTACGCCGCTGTCTCGGGCATCGTGCTCGCGGCCTCCGTGTTGTCGTCGGTGGCCCAGCCCTTCTTCGGCATGCTGACCGACCGGCGGGCGATGCCTTGGCTGCTGCCGCTGAGCACGCTCGTCGGAGGGGTGGGCATCGCGCTCAGCGGGGTGAGCGACTCCTACACGGTGACGTTGACGGTTGTCGCGGTGTCCGGGGTCGGCGTGGCCGCCTACACCCGGAGTCCGCGCGGGTGGCCAGGGTCGCCGGCGGCGGCAGCCACAGTGCGATGGGATGGTTCTCGCTGGGAGGCAACCTCGGCTTCGCGCTGGCCCCGGTCATGGTCGCCGTCGTGGTCTCGGTCGGAGGACTGCGCCTGACACCGCTGCTCGTGCTGCCGGCCGTGGCCGGCGCCGCACTGTGCCTACTCGTGCTGCGCGTGCTGGAGACCCGGCTGTCCGACGCGGCCAAGGCGCCCGCGACCGGCAGGGACGACAGGGCGTCGTTCGTCCGCCTCTCGCTGGCCGTCGTGTGCCGCTCCATCGCCTTCATCGGTCTGAGCACGTTCGTCTCGCTGTACGCCACCGAGCGCATGGACGGCAGCAAGGCCGCGGGCACGGCGGCTCTGTTCTTGCTGTACATGGGCGGCGCGGTGGGCAGCGTGCTGGGTGGTGCGCTGGCGAACCGATGGGACCGGGTGCGGGTCTCACGCTGGTCGTACCTGCTGACGGCCGGATCGATCGCCGGTCTGCTCTTCGTTCCCGGTCCTGCCCTCTACCTGTTCGTCATCCTCACCTCGGCCGGTCTGTACATCCCGTTCTCGCTCCAGGTCACGCTGGGCCAGGACTACCTGCCGTCGCGGGTCGGCACCGCCAGTGGAATCACGCTCGGTCTGACCGTGAGTATCGGCGGTCTGATCAGCCCGGTCATCGGCACCATCGCCGACAGGACTTCGCTGCGGACCGCCCTGTCCCCGCTGATCCTGATGCCCGTCCTCGCGTGGCTGCTGTTCAAGACCCTGCCCGAACCCGCCGTCCCGGCGTCGGAGAACCCGGCACCGAAGGGAGAAGACGCCCATGCCGAACCCTCTCCCGTCCAGCCCGGTCTCCGCTGAGGAGCCGGCCCACCCATTACGGCCGGCCATGCGGGCAGACGGTCCGGCGCTCCACTCCGTCCGCGAGGGATGTCCGCTGCTCGCTCGGGGCTGTAGGGCCACCGCGGACACGCCGACCTGGAAGCTGTTGTCCGCTCACTCGACGTCGAGCGGCGAGGTCGAGTACTGCAAGTGCAGCTGCGACGCCATCGTGGTGCTGTCCCGCGGCGAGGTGGCTGCGCTCATTGCTCCGGACGGTGAGGGCCCGGCGGACGTGGCGGAAGCGAGGGAACGCCGTGAACGGCACGGCAATTCTCTGTTTCGGCATGATGTCAGTCAGGCACGCAAGTAAAGAAGACACGAAGCACCCTCCTTCGAAGTCTCACCATGGAACGGCCAGATGACGGCCAGATGACTCGGTCCGTATCTGGCTCTGCCGAACTCTCGGTACGGGACCTCCTGGGCGGCACACCGTACGACCGCGCCGGTCGGCGCCTCCGCACCCGCCGCACCAGGTTGCGACTTCCCACGTGCTTGGCCTTGGAGGGCCCGGGAGCAACAGCGGGTCCACGCCGCAGTGCTCGGTAAGACTCGGGTGAGGCCCCGTTATGAAAGCCGGTACTACGTCCCATCTGGCATCGAGCGCCGTAGTCTGGGCTGGTCGTGACGTGAGGTGGTGCGCCACCAGGTGCGCCCTCCAGGAGGTACGTCCATGGCCACCCATGCCGGATCACACGGAGAAGCATTGGACCGCCTGTCCTACGGGGGCGATGACGCGGTGACTGGGGAGCACTGCCGGCACGACGACGCCTGGAAGCTACTGTCCTGTGCTCGGCCGATCTCCTGATGAGCGGGGCTCCGCGGGACGTCGATCTGGTGCGCGCCGCTCAGTCTGGCGACGCCGGCTCGCTCGGCCTGCTGCTTGCCAGGCACCGAGCGCGCATGTATGCGATCGCGCTGGCGCTGCTGGGCCACAGCCAGGACGCAGAGGACGCCGTGCAGGAAGCGGCACTCATCGCGCTGCGCCGGTGCGGAGACATACGAGACCCGGAAGCGGTCGGCCCGTGGCTCGGAATGGTGGTGCGCAACGTGTGCCGCGCCCAGCTACGCAGCATGTCCGCGGTTCCCGTGGCCGAAGTCTCAGGAGTCGTCGCGATGGACCGGTCGGGCGGTCCGCCCGACCCAGCCGAAGTGCTTGACCGCCACTCGCTGCGGGACTGGGTGTGGAACGCGCTGGAGGACCTGTCCCCGAGGCTGCAACTGGTGACGATGCTGCGCTACTTCACCGACGTCACGTCCTACGAGGACATAGCGGCACTGTGCGGGACGCCGGTCGGCACGGTGCGCAGCCGGCTCAACCAGGCGCGTACGAAGATGGTCGGCGCACTGCTGGGCTCGGCCGACCGGGCGTACGACGACGCTACGGTCAGGAACAGACTGCATCGACGGCTGGCCGAGGAGACCCTGGGGGCCGCCCACCGTGGCCAGTTCGCCTCGGCCCTGTCCCAATGGTGGTCCCCTCAGGCGGACGTGACATGGCCAACTGGCAAACACACGGGCGTCGACTACCTGCCCACCGCGTTCGATCACGACCTGTCCGACGGTGTACGCCACGAACTGCTGAACGTGGTGGCCGGCCGTGAGGTGGTCATCTGGGAGGCCGCTCTGCTCAACCCACCGGAAGACCCCTTGCACTGCCCGCCCGGCGTCGTCTGGGTGCACTTCCTGAACCAGGGTCGCGTCAGCAAGCTGCGCCTGTTTCACCGGCGCCGCCGCTGAAGAAGAGTTCGACGGCCGATCGAACTTTCCCCACCCTCACTGCATCGTGCGGATATGAACACTGTGAAACACGGTCCCGTGCGCCGAGCGACCCACGGGAGCCCCGTGGGCAAGGCACGGCCCGTCGTGGTCGATGCCGCACGCCAGGCCCACCGGGTCGTCGGTGAGGGGCTGGTATGCCGACTTCGCGAGACGGTCGAACAGACAGGCCGCTGCCCGCGGGTCTCGTGCGACCCGAGCCGTCTCCCGGCCCGTGGGACGTACGGGGCCGGCTCGGTGCGATCAAGGGTCCGACACTGATGACCGTCGGCATATACGCCTTCGCCTGCCCGCCCAGCCTCGCGCATGCACACGGACAGCTGTCCGAGCCATGCGAGAGCGGCCACTTCGGGCACATCGAACAGCCGGACGAGTTCGTCGCCATCGTGTCGGACTTCGTGAACAACCAAGAGATGGGGAAGCAGACATGACGACCACCGTGCCCATCGGCCTGGCCGAGGAGACCGAGATCGAGGCGTACGCCGACTTCGTAACCGGCGCTCCGACGCCGGTGCGGGAATCGCTCGGCATCGGCTCGCTGCGCATCGGCTCGGCGCTGGCTTTCGCGATCCGCGAGGACCCGAGCCGCTTCTTCAACCGCGCCGGCGGATTCAGCACAGGCGAACTGATCACCGCAGACGTCCCGGCGCAGGTCTGCGACTTCTACCGGGAGCACGGTGTACCCGAGGGCGCATTCATGATCGCGCCGCCGCTGCTACCGGCGGACTGGGCCTCGACCGCCGGCAAGCTCAACCTCACCGAAGGCAGCCGTTTCGTCAAACTGGGATGCGACGCCGAGACCACACTGTCCGCGCTCGACGGCGTCGCGGCACTCGACCCCGAGCTGCGCATCGGGCCGGTCGAATCCCACCAGGCCGACGAGTGGGCCACGGTCATGATGACCACCTTCGGGTTCACCACGCCGGCCATGATCGACATGGCGGCGTCGTGTGTGGGCAGGCCGAACTGGCACCAGTACGCGGTCTGGGAAGGCGAACGAATCGTCGCGGTCGGGAGCCTCTACATCAATGGTGAGTGTGCCGACATGTTCGGCGGAGCGACACTTCCCGAAGGACGCGGACGCGGCGCCCAGTCGGCGCTGCTCACCGCCCGCGCCCGGACGGCCCGGGCAGAAGGCTGCCGATGGCTCGTCGCCGAGACCGGAGCAGAAGGCCCCAACGACCACAACACATCCCTCCACAACATGCTGCGCACCGGATTCGAGCCGTTGTACGAGCGCTCCACATGGCTCTGGCGCGACCGGTGACAGCCCGGGTTGCCCATCACTGCGGCTCGGGGCCGCCGGGACGCCTTCGCCCCGGTCAGCGGGCGGGAGATCCGCCGAACGCTCGGGGCTTCAAGACCCTTCATCGCCCGGTCACACCCAGAGAGGGCGAAGACGGAGCCGGACACGGGTGCGAAGTACCGGACCACGCGCACGCAGAAGGTAGGTGCTCACGGAGAGGTAGGTAAGGAGCGGTTCGATGTCGGATGCGCTACGGCGGGCAAAGACGGCGATATCGTTCCGAACACTGCCCGGCAACGGTGCACGACGGCCACGGAGCGGCTGACCGAGGCGGGGCCACGGAGCGGCTGACCAAGGCGGGGGCCACAAGCCCATCCGCCCTGGTCGGCCACGCCTGGAATCTGTTGTGAGAGCGCTGGTCACAGTCACGCGTCGATGGCTGCGAGCCAGGCGATCATGGGCGATGACGTAGCGGAAGATGCCCAGGCCGGTGCCGTGTGGCTCACCTCTCTTGTGATCACGGGGCGGATGCCTCGATGCCAGGGCAGGCGGCGGTGATTGTCGTGGTCATTGCCGCGGTCGGCCAGCAGTGCGTCGGGGCGGTGGCGGGATCCGCCGACCTGCCCGCTACGGCGGGAATCCTGTCGAGCAGTGGCTCGAGTGGGGCGGCGTCGTCGCGGTTTCCGCCCTGGCCGAAGACTCTGCGCAGAGCACGCCCACTCAGGCGGATCAGTCGAAGGCGGAGGCGAGCTCGGCGCGGGCCGGCTCGGCCCGCCCGGGGCCCATCACCTGTTCCACTCGACCTCAGCAGCGCAGGTCGCCGGATTCCGACGGGAGGACCGCCCCTCGGCGGCTCCGGTCGGATGCGAGAGCCGGGCGCCGGGAGGGGGAGTGGCCGGTGTCCGTGCCTTCGGTTGGATCGCCGTCGCCGCGGTCGGTCAGACTGAGTGCCCCTGCGACCGCAGCCAGCGGTGCACGGTGTCCTTGTCGGCCGGTGTGATCCGGACGTCGCCTCCGACGTGCGGGCCCTCGTCCTCGTTGAACGCCGTGTCCGTGACGCGTGCGGTGACCCACGTGGCCAGGTCCTGTGCAGCCGGTTCAGTGAGGAAGCCTCGTTCCCAGCCGGCACGGGCCTCGCCGGCGGCGTCATGGTCGTGATGTTCGGTCTCGGCCAGCCACGCCCTCACCAGCCGCTCCACTGTCCCGCGCTGCTGGTCGCCGATCTGCTGCTTGTCGTTGTCGTCCATACCGTACCGAGTGCCCGCCCCCGCTGCCGCCTCCCCTCTGCACTCCGGATGCTCCCCGACGCGGCATACCGCCCTGCCGCCATCGCATCCCTGCACCGGGCACGCAGCGCGTCAGCTGCCCTCCAGGCGACGCCACCGAGGGGCGCACCGGCGATCTCCACCGCACCCGGTCCGGGCACCGGGTCGGTACGCGCTCGATCCCTTGTCGAGGTCTGCTGCCCGAACGCCCGCCCTTCTTGTCCGCCGCTGCCACCCCGGCCCACCAATCTCTCCGCCACAGGGCTTCCGGCCGCCGCTCAGACCGCAGAACAGTCAGAGCCGGCCATCGGCCACGTTCGAGGCGACCGGGCACACGTCCATCGCTCGTCGGGTCAGCGCCGCTCGGCCAGCGCCGCTTCGAGGGTGGCGATGTGCCGGGCCTCCGCCTCCCTGCGTACGGCGGCGAAACGGCGGTCCACGATCAGTACCGGCAACACCCAGAGCAGGCCCCAGGCACTGAAGGAGTCGATGACTCCGGTCTGGCGCAGCGCCGTGTTGGTCAGGAAGCACAGGATGCCGCTGGTCGCCCACGCGGCCGTCCGGTGCCGGCCGAGGAAGCGCACCGGAGCGTTCCACGGTCCGGACAGCGCCTGGAGGGTCGCGGCGCGCACGGCGGCGTCGCGGTCCACCGTGTCCACATCGTGCTGGGGCGCGTCGGTGCCCAGCCGGAGATCGTCGGCGAGGGCACGTGCCTGGGCCTCCGTGTCACGGCCCGCGACCGCGCGGGCCGCCGCTTGCATCCTCAGCTCGTCCCAGTAGCCGCGGCGGGCCCAGCGCTCGGCGCCGGCGAGCCGGTCGGCCTCGGCGGACCGCGGTGCTAGCTCCTTGAGGCGCCGGGAGAGGATGACGGCCTGCGCGGCCCGGCCCGGGTACTCGAAGGAGTCGGCACGCAGGCACAGCTCGGCGTAGCCGGCCAGGAGACCCGGGTGGTCGCTGCCGAGAGGGAGACCGGTCCGGAACGCTTCCTCCGCGGAGTCGTCATGGTCGTCGTCGTCCTCGGCGGCATGCCCGAGGGCCAGCCAGCAGTAGAGGTCGGGATGCGGGCCGAGCTCGTCGAGACCCTCCTGGGCGGCGCGTCTCACGGCCGCGTGTCCCCCGGCCGTGAAGAGCTGTTCGCAGCGCTGCTGGTACGCATCGATCGTCGTCATGCGGGATCCCCCCAACCACTGCCGCCCGTTCCTGACGGGGCGGATACCAGTGCGGCCCGATCTTCGCAGGCGGGGGACGGCTGCCGTGGGGCAGGGGGTGTCGGGGCAGGCCGTCCTCGGCGGAAAGTGATCGTGACCTGCTCGGGTCTGCTCCGGCCTGCTCGGGCCTGCTCCGGTCGGAGCGGATCCGTGGAGAGGGAAGGCGAGGCGTGGCGGCCGGACCCCGGTGCCGGTGATTCACTCCCGGGGCCGGGCGCCGGGCCCCAGCTGGGCAGTCACGTCCCCGGGAGTGAGAGTCGAATGTCCCTCGGAGCACTCGACGACGACGCGGACCGGCGTGCCGCATGCGGTGTGGCGGACGTCCAGTACCGGCCCCTCACCGTCGAGGGCGTATCTCTCGCCCCACTGGCTCAGGGCCATCAGCACGGGCCACAGGTCCCAGCCCTTGCGGGTCAGCCGGTACTCGTTGCGGGAGCGGGTGCCCGGCTCCCGGTAGGGGACGGTCTTCAGGACGCCGGCCGCGATCAGCTTGCGGAGACGGTCGCTCAGCACGGCCTCCGACAGACCGATGTGGCGGTGGAAGTCGTCGAACCGGCGGACTCCGTTGACGGCGTCCCGCAGGATCAGCAACGTCCACTTCTCGCCGACCACGTCGAGCGTGCGCTGGACGGGGCAGTTCTCCGTGCTCGCTTCAAGCCACTCCATCCCGCCATCGTAGAGGTCTGACTTCGTCATTGACAGTCAGGTGAGCGGCAGGCTAGCTTCACCTGCAAAAGTCAGAGGGAAGGCACAGGACCGTGGGACGAATGCGCACGTACCAATGGGAGGATCCCGCGATCCTGGCGGAGGCCGCCGGACGCATGGCGGGCATGGACTTCCTGCGCCTGGTGCAGGAGGGACGGCTTCCCGGCCCGCCCGTCAGCCGCACCGTCGACTTCAGCCTGGACGAGGTGGAACCGGGCAGGGCGGTCTTCAGTCTGACGCCGGGAGAGGAGCACTACAACCCGATCGGCAGTGTGCACGGCGGCATCTTCGCCACCCTGCTCGACTCGGCCGCGGGATGCGCCGTACAGAGCACCCTCCCGCAGGGCATGGCGTACACCTCACTCGACCTCACGGTGAAGTTCCTGCGCCGCATCACCGTGGAGACGGGCACGGTGCGCGCCCTCGGCACCGTGATCAACCAGGGCCGGCAGACCGCTCTCGCGCAGGCGCAGTTGCTCGACGCGAAGGACCGCCTGCTCGCCCACGCCACCAGTAGCTGCCTGCTCTTCCCGGTGCCTGACTCCGCGCGGTGAGCCGTGGGCGCGTCGCAGGGCGTCCGCATGCGCCGCCCGGCCCAGTGCGCTCTCATCCCTTCACCGATCCCGACCTGAGCCCCTGGACCGCGTCCCGGCGTCCTACGGAAGATCAGCGACGCCGACGTCGAGCGAGTCATCGTCAAGACACTCGCGGAGACGCTGAAGAACGCCACTCACTGGTCGACAAGGTCGATGGCCGCGGCCACGGGACTGTCGCAGTCAACCATCTCGCGGATCTTGCGGGCGGTCGCCCTGGCGCCGCACCGGTCGCAGGCATGAAAGCTGTCCACCTGCCCGGTGTTCATCGACAAGGTTCGCGACGTCGTCGGCCTCTACCTCGACCCTCCGTAGAAGGCCCTGCTGCTCTACGTTGACGAGGAGAACCAGATCCAGGCCCTGGACCGGGCCCAGTCGGTTTCGTCGATGATGCACGGTGCTCCCGAGCGCCGCAGTCACGACTGCGTCCGGGCCGGCACCCCCCACCCTCTTCGCCGCCCTCCAGGTCGCGACCGGCAAGGTCATAGGTTCTTCCACCGCCGTCACCGGGCAGCGGAGTTCAAGGTCCTCGCGAAGCCGAACGAGGAAGTTCCGGCCGATCTGCAGGTGGCCGACGCGGCGCCGCCTGTGCACACGAGGACGCGTTTCGTGCGCCGGACGCGTTCGATCCGGGCACGCCGCGGCCGGGCCGCCGCGTTGCACCCGCCGACGGGTCGGCGGCCGGGCCAGGCGGAAACAGGAGGCGCTGAGGCGCCCCTGCGGACCAGAATGCCTCCAGGACGTCAGGCCTTTCACAGTGAGGAGTGCCGACATCAGCAAGCCCATCTCGCCTCAGAACATGAAGAACCTGGCCTTCATCAGGTTGCTGCACCGCCAGGGCATCGAGCAGTCACTCCTTCCCGAGCCGCTTTCCTTCACTTCGGTGCTGACCTTCCACGACGCCGTGGAACTGTTCCTCATCGTCACCGCCGAACACCTGGGTGCCGTGGTCAAGGACCGGGACCCGTTCATCAAGCGGTTCTTCGAGGGTCTGCACCCGAGCAACTTCCCCGGTGGAGTGGAGTTGCAGGGGCAGTATGGGATCAAGCGCCTGAACGACCTTCGTAACGGGTTCAAGCACACGGCCGGCTTCCCGGGCACGAATGTCATCGCGGATGTCAAGGCTGACACCGCTCACTTCTTCCTGGAGAACACGCCACGTATCTTCGGCTTTGCCTTCGACGACATTGATCTGGCCGAAGTCGTTCAACATGCCCAGACCCGAGCACGTCTCAACACGGCTGCACAGCTCCACTCGAAGGGCAGCCTTCTGGAGGCCATGGGGACGCTGGCGATCGCATTCGAAGAGCTCATGAGCGAGCAGGTCGACGACGAACACGCGCCCCGAAGACGGTCTGCCTACAGCTTCGGCGAACGGATGCCCGCCTTTCCTCTCACCGAAGGCCAGGTCAGAGCGGTCCTGTACCAGCCGGATCACGCCTCGCGCAGGGGCACGCCGGTGCGAGGCGCGGAATCGCTCACCAGGGAGTACATGCGGACGCGCGACGTTACCCGGGCGCTGCAGGAAGGAATGCGCTTGATCGCGCTGGGGGTGGACTTCCATGAGTACCAGCGATTCACCCGACTCACCCCGGCCGTGGAATACCACGGCGATTCGACGACGCCCAGCTTCTCGGCGGAGCGCGGATATGCCCCCAATCAAGAAGAGTTCGACTTCTGCCGCCAGTTCGTCATCACCGTGGCGCTCCGCCTCGCCGAGATCAACGCACGGGCCGTTCCGCCGTCCTGGCGGTGAGGGCACGCACTGCGAGGGAGAGCCGTAGTCCGCCGGCGCGTCGCTGCGCTCCTCCGCCTGCGCGGCACGGTCTGGCCAGGCCGCGCCCCTGCTTGAGCTTGTTGATGCACCGCTCGACCGTGTTCCGCTGCTTGCATGCCTCGCGGTTGCAGGTCGGCGGGCGACCTCGGCTCTTCTGGCGGACCTTGCGGTCCGGGAGGAGAACCAGTTGCCCATGGCCGATGAAACCGCGGCGTTTCACGAGGTGGTCGCCCGGCCCGGGATCGCCGAGGTCTTCGACCGTGGCTTCGGGGGATTGCCCGGAGGCGTCGACAGCGCACACCGGGCGGCCTGATCTTGGACCTGCACATCGACATCCGGTAGCTCCTTGACCGGCAGGAGGAATTGCTCGGCTAGCAGCTCACCATGCTCGGTCCGCGGCCCGGAGTACTCCTGCCGCCACTGCCACGGCAGCGGTTACCTCCCGAGGCACGTCACCCCCGACCGGGCCGCCGACGTGGCCACCCCCTGCCCGACGTGCCCCGCCTACCGCGTCTCCTTCTGCTTCGGCTACGGCAGCGCTAGCCCTCCGAGAGGTCGTACTGCTTCGGGAACCCGAACGACCGCACCGCGGCCTACGACGCGGCGAACAAGGCGTTCAAGCAGGCGCAGGACTGGTACCTCGACAGCGCACGGGTGACTCCTTCCGGCACTGCTACTGGTACGCGCGGATGGAGATCCGCCTGTCCGCCACGGACGCCTACGAGTTCGACCCAGCACGAGTCGACGTCCCCGGGCGTCGACAAGCAGATGGACGTGAGGAACAACGCGATCGGTCGGGAGATCGACCGCAAGCGGACCGGCCAGATCAGCGCCGGGACGAAGGCGAGGGACGATTGCCGCAGCGCCCAGCGGAACGGCAAGCTGTGGATCATCAAGAGCGGCAAGCTTGTAAGGAGCAATCAGTGACCCTTTTCGTCAGGCGGGCCGGTGCCCTGATCCTCGTTCTGGAGGCCTGCTACCTGCTCCTCATGGAGTTGGCCCTTGGGGTGTTCGTGGTGGACACCTCTGAGATCGACCACACGGAAGCTGGGGGGTACGGCGGCCTCGGCGGCGTCCTCTTCCTCGCCGCCGAAGGGCTGACGGTCTTGCTGCTGCTCTGGGGAGCGGCCGTGCTCGGGCTCGCCCCCTTCGCGGACAAGGGTCACTCGTGGGCGCGTGCCGCTGGATTCGGCCTCGTGGCCGTCACGCAGGTGCTCGGTGTCTGGGTGGCGACGTCCAACGCGCTGGTGCAGGACGCCGGACCGGACGTGCTGGTCAACGCGGTGATGGTGCTGTTCGCCCTCACCGCCGGCGCCGCATGTGCCCTGGGGCTCCGCGGCTCCGTGCGGAAGGGGCCGTTCGCGGCCTGAGCGGTTCCCTTCCCCACGGAAGGCAGGGTCCCCGGTTCGGAAGAACCGGCCCCCGGCCTTTTTCGTGTTCAGGTGCCGCCGGAGGGCGGGGCGGTCAGCCCGTCGCACACGGCACACCTCCCGGGGTGAAGGCGCCGGGCACCACGGGACGCAGCGACGTAATTCTTCCCGAGCGCCTCGAAGTAGTAGGCCCCGGCACGGGAGACGTTCCAGGTGCCGGGGCTCCACTTCGAGAACGAGTTGAGACGGGCCCGAATCCTGTCGACCGGGGCAAGTACGGCTCGATGTTCGCCTGATGACCGAGCGGACCGGTCTGCCCCTGTCCGTCGGATTCTTGGAGGCCGACCTGCACGACGGTCAGGGGCTGATCCCGCTGGTGAAGGGGATAGCGCTGATCCGCTGGCGACGCGGACGATGGCGGCGCAGACCGGGAGAGCTTCACGCCGGCAAGGAGTACGACTACGACCACCTGAGGCGATGGTTACGTGGGCGGGGCATCGGGCACCACATCGCCCGCAAGGGCATCGAGTCCTCAACCCGCCTGGGTCGCCACCGCTGGACCGTCGAACGCACGATGTCCCTGCTCGCAGGGTGCCGCCGACTGCATCGCCGCGATGAGCGCAAGGCCGAGCACCTTCCTCGCCTTCACGAGCATCGCCTGCACCCTCGTCTGTTATCGGCGGCCCCCTCGGCTGATGTGGGCCTGCAGCAGCTTCACGGCCGGGTCGTGGCCGTAGTGATTGGCCATGTCCATGGGTGTGCGGCCGTGTGGGGCTGCGAGCTCCGGATCAGCCCCGAAGGCCAGCAACACGGCCGTGGTGTGTACCGTCAACGGTTGCCCGCTCTGCAAGGAGCCATCACCCTCGGCGTCGATCGCGTGCGTCAGCAGCTTCATGTTGCTGAAGACCTCGTCTGGATCGGAACCAGCGGCCGGCAACCGGGCCAAAACCTCAGCATCCTCTTGCTCGACCGCTCGATGCGTGGGTGTCCAGTAGTCGCTCATCACGACATTCAACTGGGAGGCAGGCGGCTTGGCTTGGGGCTTGTTGTGGCTGGGGTGGGGCGGGGTGGTTGCTGACCGGGCGGGCGGTGCCGGTCGGTGCGGTGGTCATCGGCTCGATCAATGACCGTTGCTTGTCTGATGAGTCGTTTGGGTTCGGGGTGTGTTCTCTTGTCCGGTCGTTTCGCCGGATCGTCGGGCGTGGGTGGGCGGTTGGTGTCGTCCGGTCAGCACCGTCAGGGGTCGGTGGGGATCTGTTGAGAGAGTCAGGGGGACTTTTGTTATGGGTGTGCTGTGGGGGTGTTGGGTGTTGTGAGGCGGTTGAAGCCGGTGAGGCGTGGTGAGGTGGTGAAGGGGAAGGGTGTGCCGTCGGGGGTTTTGAGGGCTGTGATGATGTCAGGGTCCGGTGTGCCGAATACTTCGAAGTGCTGCACGGTGCAGTGCTTCATCACTTCGCGGATGTGCGGATCCGACAGCTGCCAGTGGGTGCGGATGGCTTCGGAGTCGGGGTAGAGCTGGAAGCTGTGGGCCAGCATTCGTTCTTCGTCGATGAAGACCTCGACCATGAGTTGGGGGCCGTGGTGTTGAGCGAATGTGACTGCCTGTGTGATGGCGTGCCGGAAGCTGTCGAGGTGACCGTCCGTGATGCGCATGGTGTTACGGAAGAGGATGGTGCTGCTGTCTGTGGTGGCCATGCCTCGAGTGTTGCGCCTCAACCATGGTTGAGGTCAAGGGTGTAGTTCGGCGGGGGAACCGGCGACGACGCTGAGGCTGCTGAGGCTGCTGGGGGAGTCTTGGTGGGCTGTTTGGTGTTGCTTTCCGGTGTGGAGGGCAGGGCAGTGTGGGTGCCGGCGGGCGTGGTGTGGCGGGGTGGGTGTTTTCGTTCCCGATCGTCGTGCTCTGGCGTTTCGCTTCGTGCCCAGCGATGGACTGGGTATGGCATGGCGGTCGGTCGGC
>NZ_JAUQWJ010000021.1:0-110973 GCF_036857595.1 Streptomyces sp. AHA2 | reverse complement strand
CTCGCCCGGCCGGCGACGAGCACTCCGGGACCCTGCCGCTCGTCCGTCCGGCCGGTGCGGAGCTGCCCGGGGCCGTGTCGCTCGTCCGTCCGGCCGGTGCGGAGCTGCCCGGGGCCGTGCCGCTCAGCCGTCCGGCCGGTGCCGAGTACAGCGCCACCGTGCTCGCCAGCCACTGGGTGCAGCGACCCGACCCGGACCGGACCCTCGTGGAGCGGCCCGGCGCACCGGGCGCCGCGTCGGTGGCGCCCGACCGCGTCGAGGGGACGGTGCTGCGCTTCGGGCCCGGCGTGACCGCCGCCGGGCGCACCCACCGGACGCTGCCCGCCCTGCCGCAGCGCCCCGCACCCCCGGTCCGGCGCCTGCGCCGGCACGTTGTGCCCGCGCTGGTCGTGCTCTGCGTCCTCGCGTTCCTCGCCTGGCAGCGCCTCGGACCGCCGCTCGCGGTCGGTTCCGTGACGGTCACCGCCCGGCCGTCGGCCCTGGGATGCGACGGCACCGCGGACATCACCGGCCTCGTCACCACCAACGGCCGCCCGGGCACGCTGTCCTATCGCTGGGTCCGCAGCGACGGCACCTCGTCCGGCGTGCTGAAGGAGGAGCTGGTCCGGGGACGGAAGCAGGCACGCCTGCACCTGCGGTGGACCTTCCAGGGCAAGGGGGAGCGAGCGGCCCGCGCCGAGTTGCGCGTCCTGTCCCCGGCCTCCCGCACGGCCGCCGCCGGGTTCAGGTACACCTGTCCCTGACGACCGGGCCGCCGCTGCGTCCGGTCGGGGGCACTCAGGCCCGCGCGGTCCCCGGCGAGGCCGCGGGACCGCTGCGGGAGACGACGCGGGTCCCGCGGCCGTCCACGACCCGGACCTGCAGCGAGCCGCACCCGCAGCGCGTCCACTCCGTGCGGCCCGTCGCGGTGGCGTGCCGCGACAGCACCCGGAACGGCTCTCCGCCGTCCGGCCACCCGCAGTGCGGGCAGGCACCGGCACCGGTGCTGGTCATGACCGACTCCTCTTCTCCCGTGGGCTGTTGCGGTCGTCGCGACACCGCCAGCGTGCGCCGGAAGATCCGTACGCGTCCAGGTTGACTTCGCGGACCGCACTGTGAAGCCTGGCCTGCATGATCGACCTGCGCCGGCTGCACGTCCTGAGGGCGGTCGCCCACTACGGCTCGGTCACCGCCGCCGCCCGGGCCCTGCACTTCACCCCGTCCGCCGCCTCCCAGCAGATCCGTCAGCTCGCCCGCGAACTCGGCGTGGACCTGCTGGAGCCCCAGGGGCGGGGCGTCCGGCTCACCCCGGCCGCCGAGAGCCTCCTCGCGCACGCGGACGCCATCCAGGCCCGCTGGGACCGGGCCGAGATCGACCTGCGGGCCGAGCGGGGGGCGCCCTCCGGAGTACTGCGCGTGACCGGGTTCCCGGTGGCCGTGGCGGTGCTGCTGGCACCGCTCGCTGTCCGGCTGGGGGAGCGGCACCCGCGGCTCGCGGTGCGGATCACCGAGGCGGGTGTGCCGGAGAGCTTCGACCGGCTCTTCGAGGGCGAGACCGATCTGGCGGTCGTGGAGGTCACGCCGCACAACCCCCCGATGAGCGACGCCCGCTTCGACCAGCGGCCCCTCCTGGACGATCCCTACGACCTGGTGGTGCCCGAGGGGCACCGGCTGGCCGGGCGGGGCCCTACCGACCTCGCCGAGGCGGCCCGGGAACAGTGGATCGCGCCGCTGCCCCGGAGTCCCTGCCGCCCGCACGTCATGTCCGCCTGCGGCGCCGCCGGGTTCACCCCGGACGTCGTCCACCACGCCCTCGACTGGAACGTCACCGCCCACCTGGTCGCCGCCGGCCTCGGCGTCGCGCTCGTCCCGCGGCTGGCCCGCCTGAATCCGGAGCTGCCCCTCAGCCGCGTCCCCTGCACCGGCAACCCCCACCGCAAGTTCGTGACCTGCACCAGGAGGGGCGCCGACGCGCGCCCGGCGGTGGCGGCCGCACTGGCCGAACTGAGCGAGCTGGCGTCCTCGGCGGTGACCTGACGAGCGGCCCCCCGGCACAGCCCCGGCGCGGAACGTCGGGGCTCCGGGTCCGTCACCGCCCCGGCGCCCCCACGCGGAGCGCGTCCATGACGAGGTCCAGCAGGCGGGTCGCCCTGGGCTGCCAGTCGCCGTGCGGGTCGAGCGTCCACAAGCCCCCGATGGCGAGGAAGAGGTCGTCCACCGTGATCCCGGGGCGGATGGTGCCGGCCCGCTCGGCGGCGCGCAGCAGGCACTCGGCCGCCTCCGTCACCGGGGCGTGGCCCGGCTTCTGCGCGCCCGGTGCGCCGGCCGCCTGGCGGATCGCGTCGGCCAGCCCCGCCTTCGTCATGGCGAACCGGGCGAGCCCGTCCATCCACTCGCGCAGCGCCCGGTCGGGCTCCCGGCTGCACAGCAGCCGGGCTGCGGTGTCGGCGACCTGCTGCATCTCGTGGCGGTAGATCTCCAGGACCAGGGCCTCGCGGGTGGGGAAGTGGCGGTAGAACGTCCCCTGCCCGACGCCCGCCTTCTTGGCGATCGTGCTCAGCGGGGTGTCCGCGGAGCGGGTCAGTTCGGCCAGCGCCACCTCCAGGATGCGCGCGC
The DNA here is from genome assembly GCF_036857595.1 of Streptomyces sp. AHA2. Taxonomy (NCBI): domain Bacteria; kingdom Bacillati; phylum Actinomycetota; class Actinomycetes; order Kitasatosporales; family Streptomycetaceae; genus Streptomyces; species Streptomyces sp. AHA2. The sequence continues at coordinate 108,378 of NZ_JAUQWJ010000021.1, read as the reverse complement.
GGTTGCGCTGCGCGTCCGAGCGCAGGGGCGCTTGCTTGTTCTGGCCCACGGGCCCTCCTCGCGGTGGTGGCCGAAACCCGGCCCTTGTTAAGCGGACAGTTGTCCGTTACGTTTCCGGGTAACGGACAACTGTCCGCTTGTCTCCATCGTATCGGCGTGCCGTCCGTGCGGGACAGCCCGGGGCGGCCGGGAGCGGCCCACCTGCCCCGCATCCTGCACGGTCGCGCACCGGCGCCGCCAGCCGCAGCGCCCACGCCCGACCCCGACCGCCTCACCACGTGAGAGAGAAGGCTTCCATGGCCTCATCGACGTCCAGCGACCTCACCCTGTCCGTCAACGGCGAGAAGTACACGCTGACCGTCGACCACCGCACCACCCTGCTCGACGCCCTGCGGGAAAGGCTCGACCTGACCGGCACCAAGAAGGGCTGCGACCAGGGTCAGTGCGGCGCCTGCACCGTCCTGGTCGACGGCCGCCGCAGCGTGGCCTGCCTGCAGCTCGCGGTCGCGGCCGAAGGACGCGAGATCACCACCGTCGAGGGAGTGGCCGACGGCGACCGGCTGCACCCGGTGCAGCAGGCGTTCCTCGACCTCGACGGCTTCCAGTGCGGCTACTGCACGCCCGGCCAGATCTGCTCCGCCGTCGCCGTCATCGAGGAACACGCCGCGGGCTGGCCGAGCGCCGCCACCGCCGACCTGCGGCCCGAGGCGGGACCGCCGCCCCTGACACCCGAGGAGATCCGCGAGCGGATGAGCGGCAACCTGTGCCGCTGCGGCGCGTACGTGTCCATCGTGCAGGCCGTGGCGCGCGCCGCCGAGGCGAACGGAGCGGCGGCATGAGGGAGTTCGGCTACCACCGCGCCTACGACGTCCCCGGCGCCGTCGCGTTGCTCGACGGCGACACGGACGCGCGCTTCCTGGGCGGCGGCACCAACCTGGTCGACCTGATGAAGACCGGCGTCGAACGGCCCACCCGGCTCGTCGACGTACGCGAACTGCCCCTCGACCGGGTGGAGTCGACGCCGGAGGGCGGACTGCGCATCGGCGCGACCGTCACCAACAGCGACCTGGCCGCCCACCCCGAGGTCCGGCGCCGCTACCCGGCCCTGGCCCAGGCGGTACTGGCCGGCGCCTCCGGGCAGCTGCGCAACATGGCCACCGTCGGCGGCAACCTGCTGCAGCGCACCCGCTGCGGCTACTTCACCGACGTCGACTCGCCCTGCAACAAGCGCGATCCGGGCAGCGGATGCCCCGCCCTCACCGGGGAGCACCACAATCACGCCATCCTCGGCGCCTCCGCTCACTGCGTCGCCACCCACCCCTCCGACATGGGCGTGGCCCTGACCGCGTTCGACGCCCGCGTCTCCTACGAGACGGCCGGCGGGCCCGGCGAACTGCCGCTGGCCGACCTCTACCTGCCCGTGGGGGAGACACCGCACCGGGAGACCGCCCTGCCGCGCGGCGCCCTGATCACCGCTGTCACCCTGCCGCCCGCCGCCACGGCGGCCAACTCCCGCTACCGCAAGGTCCGCGAGCGGGCCTCGTACGCCTTCGCGATCGGCTCGGTCGCCGCCGCCCTCGACCTCAGGGACGGTGTCGTGCACGACGTGCGCCTGGCCTTCGGGGCCGTCGCCTCCCGCCCCTGGCGGGCCCGGACGGCCGAACGCGTGCTGACCGGCGCCCGGGCCGGCGCCGAGACCTTCGCGGCCGCCGCGGACGCCGAACTGGCGGCCGCCCGGCCCCTGCCCCGCAACGGATACAAGGTGACCTTGATGCGCAATCTCGTCGTGGCCGTGCTCAGCGAACTCGCCGAGGAGGCCGCCCGATGACGACCGCCACCACCGGCCGGTCCGCCACCGGGCGCGTGACCGGCACCGCCCACACCCGGGTGGAGGGACACGACAAGGTCACCGGCGCCGCCCGCTACGCCGGCGAGATCCCCTTCGCCGACCTCGCCCACGGCTGGCTGGTGCTGTCCACCGTCGCCCGCGGCCGCGTCCGCGCCCTGGACACCGACGCCGTCCTCGGGATGCCCGGCGTCCTCACCGTGCTCCACCACCACAACGCCCCACGCGTCGACACCGGCTTCGTCGGCATGATGGGCGTCCCGCCGGACCCGAGCACTGCCCTCTTCCAGCACGACCGGGTGCCCCACCTGGGCTGGCCGGTGGCCCTGGTCGTCGCCGAGACCTCCGAACAGGCCAGGGAGGCCGCCGAGACGCTCGTCGTGCACTACGACGTGGAGCCGCACGACGTGGCGTTCTCGGCAGCGCGCGAGGCCGAGGCGTACCCGGTCGACGGGCACATGCCGGCCGTGGTCGAGAAGGGCGACCTGGAGCGGGAACTGGCCGCGTCCGCCGTCGTGGTGGACGCGGCGTACACCACCCCGGAGGAACACCACAACCCGATGGAGCCGCACGCGGCGACCGCCCGCTGGGAGGGCGGCCGGCTGGAGGTCGTCGACTCCAACCAGGGCACCAACTGGGTCGCCGGGGAGCTGGCGAACCTGTTCTCCCTCGACCCGGGCTCCGTGCGCGTGCGCTCCGAGCACGTCGGCGGCGGCTTCGGCAGCAAGGGCGTACGGGCCCACCAGGTGGCCGCCGTGATGGCCGCGACCGTGCTGCACCGGCCCGTCCGGGTCGTCATGACCCGCCGGCAGATGTTCTCGCTCGCCGGCCACCGCAGTCCCACCGCGCAGCGCGTCCGCCTCGGCGCCGATGCGGACGGGCGGTTGCGCGCCCTGGAGCACCGCTCCGTGAACCAGACCTCGACCGTGTACGAGTTCGTCGAGCCGAGCGCCGCGGCCGGCCGGTCGATGTACGCCGCCGACGCCCACCACACGGTCAGCCGGCTGGTGCGGCTCGACGTGCCCACGCCGACCTGGATGCGCGCGCCGGGGGAGGCACCGGGTTCGTTCGCGCTGGAGTCCGCGCTCGACGAACTCGCCGAGAAGTGCGGCGTCGACCCGATCGAGTTGCGCCTGCGCAACGAACCGGCGGTGGGCCCGGTCTCCGGGCTGCCGTTCGCCGGGCGGAACCTCGCCGCCTGCTTCCGGGAGGGCGCCCGCAGGTTCGGCTGGGCCCGGCGGGACCCGCGCCCGGGAGTGCGCCGCGAGGGACGCTGGCTGCTCGGCACGGGCACCGCGGCCGCCTCCTTCCCGGCGATGGCCATGCCCTCCACGGCCTCCGTGACCGCCCAGGCCGACGGCACCTTCACGGTCCGGATCAACGCCGCCGACATCGGCACCGGCGCCCGCACCGCACTCACGCTGGTCGCCGCCGACGTCCTGGACGTGCCCACCGACCGCGTACGGGTGCGGATCGGCGACAGCGACCTCGGCCCCGCGATGATCGCCGGCGGCTCCGCGGGGACCCGCTCGTGGGCCTGGGCCGTCACGGCCGCGGCGGAGGAGCTGCGCCGCGGCCTCGACCCCGGCGCGGACATACCGCCGCAGGGCATCACCGTACGGTCGGACACGACCGAGGCCGTCGGCGCGCTCGCACAGAAGGAACGGCACTCCTTCGGGGCCCAGTTCGCCGAGGTCGCCGTCGACCCGGCCACCGGTGAGGTGCGGGTGCGCCGCATGCTGGGCGTCTTCGCGGCCGGCCGGATCGTCAACCCGCTCACCGCCCGCAACCAGCTCGTCGGCGGCATGATCTGGGGCCTGTCCATGGCCCTGCACGAGGAAGCCGTCCGTGACCCGGCGAGCGGCGGGGTCTACGGCGCCGATCTGGCCGGCTACCACGTGGCCGCGCACGCGGACGTCCCGCACGTCGAGGCCGACTGGGTCGACGACCCCGACCCCGACGACCCGGTCGGCATCAAGGGCATCGGCGAGGTCGGCATCGTGGGCGCGGCCGCCGCGATCGCCAACGCCGTCTGGCACGCGACCGGCGTGCGCCACCGTGACCTGCCGATCCGGCCCGACCGCGTCCTGTCGGCGGGCGGCGATGCTTGATCTCGCCGGGGCCCTGCGCACGTGGGCCGAGGAGGGCCGGGACTTCGCCGTCGCCACGGTGGTCGCCGTCGGCGGCAGCGCCCCGCGCCCGCCCGGGGCGGCGCTCGCGGTCGACACCGACGGCACGGCGATGGGCTCGGTGTCCGGGGGCTGTGTCGAGGGCGCCGTGTACGAGCTGTGCCGTCAGGCCCTGCGCGACGGCGAGCCGCTGACCGAGCGGTTCGGCTACAGCGACGAGGACGCCTTCGCGGTGGGACTGACCTGCGGCGGGACGATCGACGTGCTGGTCGTCCCGTTCTCCGCCGGGCGGGCGGTGCACGACGCGGCGCTGTCCGCCGTGGCGGACGGTGAGCCGGTGGCCCTGGCCCGTGTCGCCCGCGGCCCCGCCGGGCTGCTCGGCCGGGCCCTGCTCGTCCGACCCGACGGCTCGTCCGAGGGCGGGCTCGGCGGCGGCCCGGAGCTGGACCGCACCGCGCGCGCCGAGGCCCGCGCCCTGCTGGACGCGGGCCGGACCGGCACGGTGGAGCTCTCCGAGGACGGCACCCACTGTCCGGGTGGTGTCACCCTGCTCGTGGAGTCGGCCGTGCCACCGCCCCGCATGATCGTCTTCGGTGCGATCGACTTCGCGGCGGCGCTCGTGCGGGCGGGCCGGTTCCTCGGCTACCACGTCACGGTGTGCGACGCCCGGCCGGTCTTCGCCACCCGGGCCCGCTTCCCGGACGCCGACGAGATCGTCGTCGACTGGCCCGACCGGTATCTGCGGGGCACGGCCACCGACGCGCGGACGGTGTTGTGCGTGCTGACCCACGACGCGAAGTTCGACGTGCCCCTGCTGCGGGAGGCGCTGCGCCGGCCGGCCGCGTACATCGGCGCGATGGGCTCGCGCCGCACCCACGAGGACCGGGAGCGGCGGCTGCGGGAGGCGGGCGTCGGCGCACCGGAGCTGGCCCGGCTGAGGTCCCCGATCGGGCTGGATCTGGGCGCCCGCACGCCCGAGGAGACCGCCGTGTCCATCGCGGCGGAGATCATCGCGCAGCGCAACGGCGGCACGGGCACCCCGCTCACCGGCTCCACCACCCCGATCCACCGGCCGGACAGAGAACCCCAGCCGGTCTGAGCGGTGCGCGGAGACGGTGACGGAAGCCGCAGCCCGTCCGCACGGACGAGGACGGGGGCGGCAGTCCGTCCGGGCCGGGCAGGCACGGGCGCCGCGGCCCCTCCGCTCGCCCGAGCGTTCCCGGCGGGCCGGGACCGCTCGCCCGAGCGTTCCCGGCGGGCCGGGACCCCCTCCCGGCCCGCCGGGAAGCGGCTGTCACGGGCGGGAGCGGACACGGCGCAGGGGCCGGGGCCGTCGTCGGCCTCGGCCCCTGCGGGCGCGGGGTGGGGGCGCGGTCAGGCCGCGGCCGGCTCGTTGACGAAGCCCTGCAGGTGGCTGATGACCTGCGTCAGCTGGCCGGCGACCTCGGCGTCGTCGGCCGGGTGCGTCTCGGCGAAGCGGGTCACCGAGCCGGGGATGGACAGCTTGACGTCCTCCAGCACCTTGCCGCCGGCGATGCCCACGGCCTTGCGGGTCTCGTCGTGCGCCCAGACACCGCCGTACTGGCCGAAGGCGGTGCCGATGACGGCGACCGGCTTGGCGCTGAGGGCACCGGCGCCGTACGGGCGGGACAGCCAGTCGATGGCGTTCTTCAGCACGGCCGGGATGGTGCCGTTGTACTCGGGCGTGAACAGGATCAGGGCGTCGGCGGCGCCGGCGGCCTCGCGCAGCTTCGCGGCGGCGGCCGGGACACCGCCCTCCACGTCGATGTCCTCGTTGTAGAAGGGGATCTCGGCGAGGCCCTCGAACAGTTCCACCTCGGCCCCCTCGGGCGCGAGCTTGACGGCCGCCTCGGCGAGCTGGCGGTTGTGCGAACCGGCGCGCAGGCTGCCGACGAGGGCGAGGATACGAACAGACATGCTGACTCCTACGTAAGGAAAGGGTGCTCTCGAGCGGAGGTCACGATCCGGACCGGGGTCCGTTTTCGTTTGTAGCATCCTAACCGGACCGCGGTCCAGTTTTGTTCCCGATGCTTTACGCTGGCTTCATGTCCGCCGTTCCGCCGCCCGGCCCGACGCCCCAGGAGCCCGTCGACCACCCCGAGCTGCTCCAGCTCGGCTCCGCCCTGGAGGCGGACGAGCCCTGCCTGCGCGCCGACGCCGCCCGCAACCGCGCCCGGCTGCTGGAGGCCGCCGCCCGGCTGGTGGCGGAGCGCGGCGCGGAGGCCGTCACGATGGAGGCGGTGGCCGCGGCTGCCTGCGTCGGCAAGGGCACCGTCTTCCGCCGCTTCGGCGACCGGACGGGCCTGCTGACGGCGCTGCTGGACCACTCCGAGAAGAAGTTCCAGGCCGCGTTCCTCGCCGGGCCGCCCCCGCTCGGGCCCGGAGCGCCACCGGTGGAGCGGCTGCGGGCCTTCGGCCGGGCCTCGCTGCGCCGGTCGGCCGACGAACTGGAGCTGCAACTGGCGGCGGAGCCGGACGCCGCACGCCGTTTCGTCGCCCCGCCCCGCCGCGTCCTGCGGCACCACGTGGCGATGCTGCTGCGGCAGGCGGTTCCCGAGGCCGACTGCGAGCTGCTCGCCCACACCCTCATGGGCCAGCTCGACCCGGCCCTGATCCACCACCTGACCAGGCAGTGCGGCCTGCCCCTGTCCCGGCTGGAGGCGGCCTGGAGCGACCTGGTGGACCGCGTGACGCGGACGGGCACCACGGGCTGAGCGCGCCCGCCGGGTCCTGAGCGCTCACGGCATCCGCACAACTCCCCCGCCGGAAAGGCGCATTGGGGCTTCTGCCAAGATGCCGTACGTCATGGTGCAGATACCGAAAACGCCCGCGCCCCCGACCCCGTCGCGCTCGGTGCCCACGAGCGCCGACGTGGCCCGCCTGGCCGGCGTCTCGCGCGCGACCGTCTCCTACGTCCTCAACAACACCGGCGCCGTACGGATCAGCGAGCCCACCCGGCGCCGCGTGCACGACGCCGCCAGGGAACTCGGGTACGTCCCGCACGCGGCGGCCCGCACTCTGCGCGCCGGGCACAGCCGCATGGTGCTGATCCCCGCGCCGACCTTCCCCGTCGGCCCGCTCTACAGCCGCTTCCTCACCGACCTGCAGGGAGCGCTGGGCGCCCTGGACTACACGGTCGTGCAGTACGGCACCGGCGGCCCGCACGGCGACGAAGCCGCCCGGGCCTGGGCCGAGTTGCGGCCCGTGGCCGTGCTCGTGCCCGGCTCCGGACTCGGACCGCGCGGTGTGGCCGTGCTCAAGCGCTCCGGCGCCCGGGCGGTGGTCACGCTCGGCCCCGAGACCATCGAGGGCGCACACGCCCTGCTCATGGACCACGACGTGGTCGGCCACAGCGCGGGCGCCCACCTGTACGACCGCGGCCGGCGCCGGATCGGCGTCGTGGTCCCGCAGGAACCGGGCCTCGAGGCGTTCTCCGCGCCCCGGCTCGACGGGGTGCGCCAGTCCGTGCGCGGCACCGGCGCCACGGTGACCGAACTGCCCCTGGACCACGACGAGCGGGCGGCCGCGCGGCTGGCCGCCCGCTGGCGCGACCTGGCGCTGGACGCGGTGTTCACCTACAACGACGAGTACGCGATGCTGCTGATGCGGGCCCTGCAGGACGAAGGCGTGCGCATCCCCGAGGAGACGGCCGTGATCGGCGCCGACGACCTCATGCTGGGGCGGCTGCTGCGCCCGCGGCTGAGCACGGTCCGGCTGGAACTGCCGTCGGGCCGGGAACTGGCCGAACTGGTCGACCGCGCGGTCCGCCGGCCGGGGGCGGAACCGGAGACCCACAAGGTGCTCGGTGCGACGGTCCTGCACCGCGAGTCGAGCTGACCCGCGCACCGGCCCGGGTCCCCTGGGACCGGCGCGAGCGGTGGACGCGCTCGTGCGACGCGGCGACGAGCTCCTCGGCGCCGAGGAGTGCGATGCCCTCGACCGGGTCCCACCCGGGAGCCCGGGCTCCCCGGCGGGTCACTCGCCCGGCTGCTGGGCCTGCTGCTGGGCGATCGCCTTGCGGACCTCGTCCATGTCCAGGTTCCGGGCCTGCCCGATGACGTCCGTCAGGGCGGCCTCGGGCAGGGCCCCCGGCTGGGCGAACACGGCCACCTGGTCGCGCACGATCATCAGCGTGGGGATCGACTGGATGCCGAAGGCCTCGGCCAGCTCCGGCTGCGCCTCGGTGTCCACCTTGCCGAACACCAGGTCGGGGTTCTCCTCCGCCGCCTTCTCGTAGACCGGCGCGAACTGCCGGCACGGCCCGCACCAGGACGCCCAGAAGTCGATCAGGACGAACTCGTTGTCGGTGACCGTCTGGTCGAAGTTCTCCTTGGTGAGCTCCACGGTGCTCATGGCGTTCATCCCTCTTCCTGGTGTGGGGTCAAGCCGTCGGCACAACACGGCCGGCCGGGCACGTATTCCGCGCCCCTACCCATGTGGCCGGGGCGCACACCACCCACCAGACTGACCCCATGACGGAAACGGAAACCAACGCGTACGACGTCGTGGTCCTCGGGGCCGGGCCCGTGGGGGAGAACGTCGCCGACCGCACTCGCGCCGCCGGGCTGACCACCGCGGTCGTGGAGAGCGAGCTGGTCGGCGGCGAGTGTTCGTACTGGGCGTGCATGCCCAGCAAGGCCCTGCTGCGGCCGGTCATCGCCCGCGCGGACGCCCGCCGCGTGCCCGGGCTCCGCCAGGCGGTGCAGGGACCCCTCGACGCCGCGGCGGTCCTCGCCCACCGGAACGACTACACCTCCGACTGGCACGACGACGGACAGGTCCGGTGGCTCGACTCCACCGGCGCGGACCTCTACCGCGGTCACGGCAGGCTCGCCGGCCCCCGCACCGTCAGGGTCACCGGCCCCGACGGCACCGAGCACGTCCTGACCGCCCGGCACGCCGTGGCCGTCTGCACCGGTACCCGCGCGGCCCTGCCCGACCTGCCCGGCCTCGACGCCGTCGAGCCGTGGACCAGCCGGGAGGCCACCGGCTCCCAGACCGTGCCCGGCCGCCTGATCGTCGTCGGCGGCGGTGTGGTCGCCACCGAGATGGCCACCGTCTGGCAGGCCCTCGGCTCCGCGGTGACGATGCTGGTCCGCGGCAAGGGCCTGCTGCCCCGCATGGAACCCTTCGCCGGGGAACTGGTCGCCGAGGCGCTCACCGAGGCCGGCGCCGACGTCCGCACGGGCGTCGCGGTGGAGTCGGTGACGCGCGAGAACGGGACCGTCGTGGCCGTCACCGACCAGGGCGAGCGCATCGAGGCCGACGAGATCCTCTTCGCCACCGGCCGCGCCCCGCGCACCGACGACATCGGACTGGACACCATCGGCCTCGATCCCGGCAGCTGGCTGCAGGTCGACGACAGCCTCCGCGTCACCGGCCACGACTGGCTGTACGCGGTCGGCGACGTCAACCGGCGCGCCCTGCTCACCCACCAGGGCAAGTACCAGGCCCGCATCGCGGGCGCGGTCATCGCCGCCCGGGCCACCGGGGAGGAAGCGGCGGCCGAACCCTGGGGAGCGCACGCGGCGACCGCCGACCACGGCGCCGTCCCCCAGGTCGTGTTCACCGATCCCGAGGCGGCGGCCGTCGGGCTGTCGCTCGCCGAGGCCGAGCAGGCCGGGTACCGCGTGCAGGCCGTCGACGTGGACCTGGCCTCCGTCGCGGGAGCGGGCCTGTACGCCGACGGCTACAAGGGCCGCGCCCGCATGGTGGTGGACCTGGAGGACGAGATCCTGCGCGGTGTCACCCTCGTCGGCCCCGGCGTGGGCGAGCTGATCCACTCCGCGACCGTCGCCGTCGCCGGGCAGGTCCCGGTCGGCCGCCTGTGGCACGCCGTCCCGTCCTACCCGACGATCAGCGAGGTGTGGCTGCGGCTGCTGGAGGCCTACCGGGACTCCTGACCGGGCGGCCCCCGGGCTCCGGCCGGGGCGGCGAGTCCCCGGCCCGGCGGCCGTTCCCCGGTCCGGCGGCCGTTCCCCGGTCCGGCGGCCGTTCCCCGGTCCGGCGGCCGTTCCCCGGTCCGGCGGCCGTTCCCCGGCCCGGCGGCCGTTCCCCGGCCCGGCGGCCGGGGACGGAGCCCCGCCGCCGTGTCCTACGGCAGGTCGAAACCGAGAGCCCGGGCGGCCGTCTCCGGGGTCGGCTGCGCCCAGCGTTCCGCCGCCGCCCGGTTCGACGACAGCGACCGCGTCTCGGCGCGGTCCAGGTAGAGGACCCCGTCCAGGTGGTCCGTCTCGTGCTGCACGATCCGGGCGGGCCAGCCGGTGACCACCTCGTCGAGAGCGCGCCCGTCCTCGTCCCGACCGGTCAGCCGCACCGCCGCGGGCCGCGCCACCACCGCCTGGTAGCCCGGCACGCTCAGGCACCCCTCGAAGAACGCCGCCCGGGCGTCACCGGCCGGCTCGTACGCGGGATTGACCAGCACCCGGAAGGGCTGCGGCACCCGCCCCCGCGCGAGCCGCACCTCCTCGGGCACCGGCGCCGGGTCCTCGATCACCGCGATCCTGAGCCCCACGCCCACCTGCGGCGCGGCCAGCCCGACCCCGGGCGCCGCGCGCATGGTCACCCGCAGCGCCTCGACGAACCGGGCGAACAGCGCGGGGCCCAGCTGCCCGTCATAGGGCTCGGCACCGCGCCGCAGCACCGGATCACCCGCGGCGACGATGGGCAACGGGCCGCCGCCGGCGAGGAGTTCCGCCACCCGTTCGGCCAGGGGTGCGTGATCGCTCGGAGTTCCCATCGCGCCAGGATGACACGGCACCCCTCACCCCAGTGTGGTGCACATCACACACCTGCTCCGGGAACCGGACGGCCCCGCGCCCCGACTCCTGCACCGCAACGGCCCAGAAGACGTCCCCCGGAGAAGCCCGCCGATGACCACCGCTCCCTCGACCACCACGGACGAGGCCCCGCAACCAGCCGCCCCCGCGCCGGCCCGGAGCAGCTGGGCACCCCTGCGCCCGCTGATCCTCCGGCTGCACTTCTACGCCGGCGTGCTGGTGGCTCCCTTCCTCCTCGTCGCCGCCGTCACCGGCCTGCTGTACGCCGCCTCGTTCCAGGTCGAGAAGATCGTCTACGAGCACGAACTGACCGTCCCCGTGGGCGAGCGGAAGCTGCCGGTCAGCGAGCAGGTGGCCGCCGCCCGCAAGGCCCACCCGGAAGGCACGGTCTCGGCCGTGCGCCCCTCGCCCGAGCCCGGCGCGACGACCCGGGTCATGCTCTCCGGCGTCCCCGGTGTCGACGAGGGCCACACCATGGCCGTCTTCGTCGACCCCTACACCGCGCAGGTGCGCGGCGCCCTCGAACAGTACGGTTCGACCGGCGCCTTGCCGCTGCGCACCTGGATCGACGAGTTCCACCGGGACCTGCACCTGGGGGAGAGCGGACGGCTGTACAGCGAACTGGCGGCCAGCTGGCTGTGGGTGATCTCGGCCGGCGGGCTGGTGCTGTGGTTCTCCCGCCGCCGGGCCCTGCGCAAGGTGCGCGGGACCAAGGGGCGGCGCCGCACCCTCGGGCTGCACGGCGGTGTCGGCGTGTGGGCGGCGGCCGGCTTCGTGTTCCTCTCGGCTACCGGCCTGACCTGGTCGGCCTACGCCGGGGCCAACATCGACGAGTTGCGCACCTCGCTCGGGCACGCGACCCCTTCGGTGTCGGCGGGCACGGGCGGTGAGCACTCCGGTCACGGGGCCGCAGCCGGGCAGGCGGGAGACGCCTCCCACGGCGTGGGTCTGGACAAGGTCCTGGCGGCCGCGCGGGCCGAACGGCTCACCGACCCCGTGGAGATCGTTCCGCCCGCCGACGCGAACTCGGCGTACGTCGTCAAGCAGGTGGGCCGCGGCTGGCCGACCAAGCAGGACTCCGTCGCCGTCGACCCGGCGAGCGGGCAGGTCACGGACGTCCTGCGGTTCGCCGACTACCCGGTGCTCGCGAAGCTCACCCGCTGGGGCATCGACTTGCACACCGGCATCCTGTTCGGCCTCGCCAACCAGATCCTGCTGATGGCGCTGACGCTCTCCCTGATCTTGCTGATCGTGTGGGGCTACCGCATGTGGTGGCAGCGCGGCCGGGGCAGCGCCTTCGGCCGGCCGATCCCGCGGGGCGCCTGGCAGGACGTGCCGCCCCAGATCCTGGTACCGCTGCTGGCCGGGGTGGCCGTACTCGGCTACTTCCTGCCCCTGTTCGGCATTCCGCTGGCGGTGTTCCTCGCCGTCGACATCCTGCTGGGCGAGATCGCCCACCGGCGCGGACGGCGCTCGTACGGCACCGGCACGCCGGCCCGGTAGCGAACGGGGCGGGAGGACGCCGCGCGCCCGCCGTGCGGACTCCGCCCCCTGCATGCGGATGCCCGGCTCCACAGGGGAGCCGGGCATCCGGCGTCGCACGGGGTCAGTCCCGCGGGAAGTCACCCGCGAGCGCGGAGGCGATCCGCAGGTGGGACTCGGCCTCCTCGTGCCGGTTCTGCCGCTGGAGCGTACGGCCGAGCATCAGCCGGGCGTAGTGCTCCACCGGATCCCGCTCGACGATCGTGCGCAACTCGGCCTCGGCGCGGCGCAGCTGGGCCGAGTGGTAGTACGAGCGCGCCAGCAGCAGCCGGGGTCCGGTCTGCTGCGGCACCTCTTCGACCAGGCCGGTCAGGACCCGCGCGGCGGCGGTGTAGTCCTTGGCGTCGAAGAACAGCTGCGCGCGCTCCCAGCGCTCCGCCGGAGTGCCGTGCGCGTAGTACGCGGCGTCGTGGGTCGTGTTCACTCGTGCCTCCTTCGAGGCCGTCAACCCGCGCTGCCGGTCCGGTATTCCACTGCTCGCCGGGCCCTTCGGGGTCATCCGGACAGCGCGGCCGGCCCGGCCTCGGCCCGTCGGGTGATCAGGGTCAGCACCCCTGCAGCGGCTCCCGCCCGTGTGGTCGGCGAGGCGGCGCCGGCTGGGCCGCCCCCGCCGCGCTGCGTGCCGTACAGGGAGGCGAGCACCGAGTGCTGCGCGTGGGTCGGCCCGAGCGGGGCGACGGCACGGTCGACCGCCCCCCGCCACTTCATGGACAGCCGCCACACCGGGAAGCCCGGGTACGGCTGGGGGGGCGCGGACGTACGGCTGCCGCTGGAGCCGGATGGCGAGTACGCGGTCCTGTCACTGTCCGGCGAGGCCCGCGAGAGGAGATCGAACAGGCCCGCGGGGACCGGACGGAGGGCACCCGGTTCGGCGGGGTGAAGGGCTGCGAGGGGGATCCGCCGCCCGCCCCCGAGCTGCCGGCGACCCCCTTGAAGGCGCGGGGCAGGGTGCGCTGACCGGACCGCGACGCGGCCGGGGCGCCCGGGCCGGAGTCCGGGGCCCGCGGGCGGAGCCGGAGCCGACGTGCGCCCGGGCGGCGGGACGTCGCGTCAGGCGATGGACGCCGACAGGATCGCCGCCACGGCGAGGTTGCAGGACGCCGTGACCCAGACCGCGGGGTGGGGCTCCTCCTGGACCAGCACCTCACCCAGCCGCCCCGGAGTGATCAGGTCCACCACCAGGAACGCCACCGCCATCATCACCAGGCCCAGCACACCGAACACCGCGGTCGACAGCAGACCCTTGCCGAAGTCGTCGTAGGTCGTCCAGATGGACGTGAAGACGATGCCCCCGATGCCCAGCAGGGCCGAACTCAGCACCACGGCGGCGTTGCGGTTGCGCTGCTCCCATATCTGCCGGCCGAGCTTCCCGGGCGTCAGGACGTCGACCAGGACGATGCCGAGGACCAGCAGGACCAGACCGAGACCGCCGTAAGCGGTGGCCCGGCCGAGTCCGTTGACGATGTCGCTCATGGGAAGGCTGCTCCGATGGTCGGGGGATCGTGAGTGATCGCGGTCAAGGCGGAGCAAAATGTAGCGCACCCGTTCGGACCCCACCCGGCCGACCGCCGAGGTGGGAACCGTGAAACCACCGTGAGAACCCGGTGGAGTACCTGTCGGACCCGACCAGGCGGCACCGCCCGCGCCCTGATCGCCGCGGCCGGGATCTCCGCGCACGGCGCGGACGACGGGCCGCAGGCCGAGGCCGCCTCTCTGACCTCCGCGCACGCGTCCGCCGGCCGCCTGCAGCAGGACACCCCCCGGTTCGCGCCCCACCTGGAGGCCCGATGCTGCGCCTGCGCGTCACCGCGCCGGAGCTGCGCCCGCAGACCACGCACGCGGCCTCGCGGCCCGGCTCCGCGACGAGACCCGACCCCGCCGCCCGCGGTGCCGACCGTGAACCACCTCCGGCACCGCGGGCCCTCGAACCGACGCGTTCTCCCGGAGCTCCGGACGGGGCGGACGGCGTGGGGGAGCGCACGGCCGCCGCAGCCGGCTGCACGCGCCGAAACCCCCGGCGGCCGGGGCACGGCCCTCACCCGTCCGCACGCGCCGGGCAGGGCGCCGGTGCAGGGCGGGCGTCAGGATGGGCGTGCCCGCCCGGGCGGACCGTGCCCCGCAGGGCCGGCCGGCGGGGAGCCGCGGCCTGCGCCGCCCATGTCCGACGACCGGGACCTGCGAGGGAGACGTATGACCGAGACGGACGAGGCCCAGGCCGCCCCGGCCACGGCCGGGAGCCGCCGGCCCGCGCCGCACCGCGACGCCGGTCCGGGCGTCGCCGACCTGCGGCGGGTCGGGATCCACCCGGACCACTGGTATCCGGTCGCCGTGTCCCGGAGGGTACGCAAGGGGCGGGCGGTCGCGACCGCGTTCGCCGGGGAGCGGATCGCGCTCTACCGAGGCTCCAGCGGCACCGTCTACGCGCTGGAGGACCGGTGCGCCCACCGGCAGGTGCCGCTGAGCATGGGGGTCGTCGAGGGCGAGACCCTGCGCTGCTGCTACCACGCCTGGGCCTACCGCGGCGACGGCCGCATCTCGCAGATCCCCTACCTGTCCAAGGGCGACGGACGGCCGCCGCGCGGGGTGCGGGGCTATCCCGTCCGCGAGGCGTACGGCCTGGTGTTCGTGTTCCCGGGCGACCCGGACAAGGCGGACCGCACCCCGCTGCCCCACCTGCCGGCCCACGGCTCACCGCGGTACGCGACGATGACGTACTCCCGGACCGTGCACTGCCACTACTCGTTCATGCACGAGAACCTGCTCGACATGAACCACCAGTTCCTCCACCGCGGCGTCGTCGGCCGGCTCCGCCCCGAACTGCTCGATCACCGGGCCGACGCGCGGTCGGTCGAGGCCCGGTACCTGTTCACGCACACCGGTGGCAAGCGGAACCGCGGCGCCAGCCTGCTCGCCGCCGAAGGGCTGGGCGGCGGCGACTCAAGTGACGTCATGACGATCCGCACCGAGTACCCGTACCAGACCCTCGACCTGGTCCCGGAGCACGCGCGGCGGCCGGCCTTCCGGCTGTGGGCCGCCTACGTCCCCGAGGACGCCGAGCAGCGCCGCTGTCACACCTACGGCCTGCTGATGATCGAGAAACCGAGGGTCCCCGGCGCGCTGCGTCTGGCGTGGCCGTTCATCCGGCGCTTCACCGAGCGCGTGTTCACCGAGGACCGCATGGCCGTCGAGGCCGAGCAGCGGGCCTGGGACGAGCAGGGCGAGGACCTGAACCACGAGGTGTTCTCGCTCATCCTGGACGTCCGCGCGGTGCTGCGCGCCAACGGTGTGCCGATGCGGCCCCGGACCACCGGGTGCGCCGCGTCCGGGCCGTGCGGCGGCCCCGACGCGGCGGTCGCGACGACCGGTCCCGCCGACGGGCGTCCCGCCCGCTGAGCCTCCCGTGTTGTCAGGGCCGGGGGTTGGTGCGCTCCCACCGCGGGCGGGCGTCGAGCCCCCGTCGGCCCGCCACCGAGGCGCACCGCGGACACTGCCGCCGCACCCGGTCCGCCGCGCCGCCGGACTCGGGGAAGGTGTCGACCCAGTTCACGTGGGGGAAGCGCATCAGCCGGGAGCGGCTGAGGGAGAGGCCGCACACGGTCTCGTTGCGGCCCGGCTCCCAGGCGTGGACCTCCCCGGAGGGCAGCCGCCGCCGGCCCTCCTCCTCGTCGGTCCACTGCCCGGACGCCGCCACGGAGTACTGCTTGGTGCGTGCCACGGTCCTCAGCCCCCCTCGTGCTCGGCGCGCAGCCGCACCTGCTCCTCCAGCCGCCGCAGGCTGGAGTCCAGGGCCTCGCCGACGGCCCGCTCACCGGGGTCGTGGCCGTCGTCGAAGAACGACAGGTGCACCGTCACCTCGCTGGCACCGCTGCCGATGCCGGCGACCTGGAGCCAGCCCGCGTAGGAGCCCTGCTCGCGGGTGCCCCACTCCAGGCGCATCTGGTCGGGCCGTGCGCGCAGCAGCGCGGCGGTGTCCTCGTCGGTGCGGTCCTCGTGCACGGTGACGGCCGGCAGGTCCCCGGCCCGCACGTGCAGGGCCCCGGGGAGCCACGTGTCGAGCCGGTCGACGTTGGCGGCCTGGTCGAAGACGTGCTCGGGCTGTGCGGGCATCGTGCGGGAGCGTTCGTACTCGGACATCGCCTCACCGGCCTCGTTTCGTTCGGCGTACGGCACCCCGCGTTCCCTGCGCGCCGCGGTCCAACCGTCCGCGGGGCCCGCCGGGAGGGGACCGGGGGGCGGCAGCGGGTCAGAACCGGGGCCGGGGCGACTGCGCATGAACGAGCTGCGCCGCCTCCTCCTCCGTCTCGACCGAGGGCGGCGAGCCCGCCAGCGGCCTGTTGGCGGTCTCCCGCATGCACAGCACGGCGACGACACCGACGACCGCGGCGCCGGTGGCGTAGTACGCCGGCATCAGGGTCGAGTCGAACGTGCTGATCAGCGCGGTGATCACCAGCGGTGTCGTGCCGCCGAACACCGAGGTGGCCAGGTTGTAGGCGACGGACAGGGACCCGTAGCGCACGTGGGTGGGGAAGATCGCCGGGAGCGCCGCCGACATCGTTCCGAGCATCGTCACCAGCGACAGGCCCATCAGCAGCAGCCCCAGGGTGATCAGGACGACGCCGCCCTGCCGGATGAGCAGGAACGACGGCACGGACAGCAGCAGGAAGCCGAGCATGCCGGTCATCAGCAGCGGCTTGCGCCCGAAGCGGTCCGACAGCCGCCCCACCCGGTTGATGACGCACATCTGCAGCACCATCACCACGAGCAGGATGAGCAACCCGTGGCTGGTCGCGTAGCCCAGTTCGTCGGACAGGTAGGTGGGCATGTACGACAGCAGCATGTAGTCGGTGATGTTGTACGCCGCGACCAGCGCGAGGCACAGCAGCAGCGGCCGCCAGTGCCGGGTGAAGATCCGGCCCAGATCGGCGGTGGCCGAGGTCTCCGGCCCGTCGGCCGCCTCGGCGCTCTTCCCCCGGCCGTCCGCCAGCTTCCGGAACGCGGGCGTCTCGTCCAGCTTCAGCCGCAGGTAGAGGCCGATGAAGCCGAGCGGTGCAGCGACCAGGAAGGGCACGCGCCAGCCCCAGGACAGCATCTGGTCGTCGCTCAGCAGGCTCTGCAGCAGGACGACGAGACCGGAGGCCCCGACGTAACCGGCGAGCGTGCCCAGCTCCAGGAAGCTGCCGAAGAAGCCGCGCCGCTTGTCGGGCGCGTACTCCGCGATGAAGGTCGAGGCGCCCCCGTACTCGCCGCCGGTGGAGAAGCCCTGCACCATGCGGAAGAAGATCAGCAGGGCCGGGGCCCACAGGCCGATGGCGGCGTGCGAGGGGATCAGGCCGATGGCGAACGTCCCCACCGCCATCATGATCATGGTCAGTGACAGGATGCGCTTGCGGCCGAGCTTGTCGCCGAGCGGCCCGAAGACCATGCCGCCGAGCGGTCGCACCAGGAACGCCACGGCGAACGTCGCGAAGGAGCTGAGCAACTGGGCGGTGTCGTTGCCCGACGGGAAGAAGACCCTCCCGATGGTCGACGCCAGATAGCTGTAGATGCCGAAGTCGTACCATTCCATGGCGTTGCCCAGCGCGGCCGCCTTCGTGGCGCGCTTGACCGCCGCCTCGTCGGTCACGGTGATGTCGCTGCGCCGCAGCTTCGGGTGCCGGCGCTGGTCGATCGCCCGGAACAGCACCCGGTGCCGCCGCACCGCCGCCGGGTCCGCCGACTCGTCCCTGCCGGTCGCCGCCATCGTTGCTTCCTTTCGCCGTACGTCTTTCCAACCACAGCGCCTGCACGGATCCAGCGCTCTCAAACGAACCCGTTCGCGCGGCGTACGGTCGATCGCGCGCCAGTGCGCGCGGAGGCGTCGGTGGGACCGGCCGGCGCCGGCGGACGCGGAGGATCTCCGGGCCGGGTGTGTGCCCCCGCCGCGGCCGGGGAACCCGCCCCGCCCGTGCGGACCCGGTGAGAGGAGCCCGAGTGACAGCGCCGGCGCGGGACGAAGGGGGCCGGGAAACGGGGTACGAGCCGGACCCGAACCGCTGGCGGGCCCTGTGGGTCACCCTGGTGGCCGGCTTCATGAGCCTGCTGGACGTGTCGATCGTCGCGGTCGCCCTGCCGACCGTCCAGCACGAGTTGCACGCCTCGGCCGCCCAGGTGCAGTGGGTGGTCTCCGGCTACGCCCTGACCTTCGCCCTCGCCCTGGTGTGCGCCGGCCGGCTCGGCGACGCCCTGGACCGGCGGCGCATCTTCCTGATCGCCCTGAGCGGCTTCGTGCTCTTCAGCGCCGCCTGCGGAGCGGCCCCCGACATCACGCTGCTGATCGTGGCCCGGCTCGCCCAGGGCCTGGCGGCCGGCTTCATGGCACCGCAGAACTCCGCGCTGATCCAGCAGATGTTCCGGGGCGCCGAGCGCGGCCGCGCCTTCGGCTTCTTCGGCGCCACCGTCGGCATCTCCTCCGCGGTGGGCCCCCTCGCGGGCGGGCTGATCCTCGCCCTGGCCGACGGCCCCGACGGCTGGCGGTGGATCTTCTACGTCAACGTCCCCATCGGCGTCCTCGCCGTGCTCCTCGGCCGCCGCCTGCTGCCCCGCACCCCCAGGTCCGGCCGCGGCCACGTGGATCTGCCGGGTGTCGTGCTCCTCGGCCTCGGTGTCCTGGCGCTGATGTACCCGCTGGTGCAGGCGGAGGCAGGCGGCCTGACCGGACTGTGGTGGCTGTTTCCCGCCGGGGCCGTGCTCCTGCTGTGCTTCACCCGCCGGCAGCACCGGCTGCTGGCCCGCGGCACCCAGCCGCTGCTGGACCCCCGGCTGTTCACCACCGTGCGCGGCTACGCCGTCGGCGCGGGCGTCGGCACCCTCTACTTCATCGGCTTCAGCGGCATCTGGCTGGTCTTCGCGCTCTTCTACCAGCACGGTCTCGGGTACTCCCCGCTGCGGTCCGCCCTGGCGGTGACGCCCTTCGCCGTCGGTTCCGCCTGCGCCGCCGCGGTGTCCGGGCGGCTGGTGGACCGGCTCGGCCGGCTGCTCACCGTGGGCGGACTCACCGCTGTCATCGCCGGGCTGGGCGGGACCGCGCTGCTGCTGCGCTTCGCCCCCGTGGACATCGCCCCCTGGCTGACCGCCCCGGCCCTGTTCGTCGGCGGCCTCGGCGCCGGCTGCGTGATCTCACCCAACATCACCATGACGCTGCGGGACGTGCCGGTGCGCATGGCGGGAGCGGCGGGCGGCGCGCTGCAGACCGGGCAGCGCCTCGGGGCGGCCGTCGGCACCGCGGCCCTGCCGGGCCTGTTCCACCTGGTGCTCGCCCGTCACGGTGACGACTACCGCGGCGCCCTCTTCCTCGCCCTGGGCGCCGCCATCCTCGGGATGGCGGCGTCGCTGGCCCTGGCCGCCTTCGACTGGCGGCGCGACCGTCGCGCGCGGGATCCGCACCGCACCCGCCCCGACGACGACGCCGACAGCCCGGTGCACGCCCGCCGGCCCTGACCCCCGGACGGCGGGTGAGCCGGGTCCCCGGCTCACCCGGCCGCCGGAGGCCGCGCCGCTACACCACCTCCGCCCGGCCCGCCGTGTCGTCGAGGAAGCCGCCCGACTGGTGCTGCCACAGCTTCGCGTACGCACCGCCCGCCGCCAGCAGCTCCTCGTGCGTGCCCTGCTCGACGATCCGCCCGCGGTCGAGGACGACCAGCTGGTCCATGCCGGCGACCGTGCTCAGCCGGTGCGCCACCACCAGCGCCGTCCTCCCCTCCATCAGCCGCCACAGTGCCTCCTGGACGAGCAGTTCGCTCTCGGAGTCCAGGGCGCTGGTCGCCTCGTCGAGCAGCAGGATCGGCGCGTCGCGCAGGATCGCCCGGGCGAGTGCGACCCGCTGGCGCTGGCCGCCGGACAGCTTGACACCCCGCTCGCCCACCATGGTGTCGAAGCCGTCCGGCAGGGTGTCGGCGAACTCCGTCACGTGAGCCGCCTCGGCGGCGCGGCGGACCTCCGCTTCGGTGGCGTCCGGCCGTGCGAAGGCGATGTTGTCGCGCAGGGTGCGGTGGAACATCGCCGGGTCCTGCGGCACGTAGGCGATCTGTGCGCGCAGGTCGGCCTGGCGCAGCCGGCTGATGTCCTGGCCGCCGACCAGGATGCGCCCGTCGTCGATGTCGGTCATCCGCAGCAGCAGCCGCGTCAGGGTCGTCTTGCCGCCGCCGGACCGCCCGACCAGGCCGATCCTGCTCCCGCCGGGCACCGTCAGGTCCAGTCCCTCGAACAGGGGCCGGCCGCCGCGGTGCGCGAAGGTGACCTTCTCGAAGCGGACGTCGGCGCCCCGGGGCCGCAGCGGTTCGGGAGCCGGCGGGTCCAGCACGGTCGGCGGTGTCAGGAGCAGCTCGGTGAACTGGGCGGCCTCCGTCATCGAGCTCTCCAGCCGCCGGTAGATCTGGTTGAACTCGAACATGATCCGCGTGGCGTTGTTGTAGTAGGCGAAGGCGACCACGATCGCCTCGACCCCGTGCTCGCCCCTGCCGAGCGCGACCGCGAGCAGCAGCCCCATCGCGTTGGTGAGCACCGACATCGGCGCGACCAGGGTGTCGATGCGCAGGTTGCCGTAGTCCCAGGAGCGCAGGGTGAGCCGGCGCGAGCGCGCGACCCGCGAACGGTGCTCGGCGGCCTCGCGCCGCTCCGCGGCGAAGGCACGCACGGTGTCCATGTTCATCAGGCTGTCGGCGACGTGGCCCGACACCCGGGCGATCGCCTCCTCGCGCTGGTCCACGAGGGCCTGTCGGCGCCGGACGAGCGGCGCGACCAGCGCCCCCGTCAGCGTGATCATCACCAGCAGGCCGACGACGAGCAGTGGCTCGTAACGCCAGAGCACCACCGCCCCGAACAGCAGCGGCACGAAGCTGCCCACGATCTGGAACGCCAGCGTGTCGACGAACTGCTCGAAGCGCGCGGCGAAGCTCAGGACGCGCTTGGTCAGCGACCCGGCGAAGTTGTCGTGGAAGAACGCGGCGTCCTTGGCGAACAGCTCGTCCATCCCCACCACGTACAGCCGCTCGATGCCGAGCGCGTCGAGCCGGTTGAGGCAGTGCAGCGCCACCCGCCACAGCGCCTCGGCGACCAGCAGGACACCGGCGAAGCCGAGGACGTACGGGAGCGTCGAGTCGACCGGCACGTCCCGGTCACCGGCGAGGTCGCCGACGAGCTTGGCGACGATCAGCGGCGCGATGTAGTTGATGCCGATGTTGCCCAGCGCCATGAGCAGCATCGCGGGAGCCGTCCACCGGCGCAGCCGGGCCAGCTCCCGTCCGTAGTGGCGCAGTGCGAGGAGCACCGAACGCCTGCCCGGTAAAACCCTGTGTGTCTCCGGCGTTTCCATCCCACCCCTGTGTCGTTCCGCGGCCGCCCGCCACGCGTGTGCGGGCAGGGGCCGTCACCGCAACGGATGTGTGGATTTACGGGTCGAAGCCGGAAGTGTCCCGCGCGGGCGGTCACCGAGTCCAAGTGTTTTCCGGCCGGGCGGTGGTGTCCGGGGAGCACCGGGGCGCGCGTCGGCGGGGACCGGTGTCGCGGCCGCCGCTGCCCGCGCCTGCCGGCGGCCGGGTCAGGACGGTGCCCCGGCCCCCGGTTGCAGGGTGAAGACCCGGTCCAGGCCGACCAGGGTGAGCACGCGCAGGAGGTTGGCCGGTACGCCGGTCAGAACGATGTCGGCCCCGGCGGCCAGGGCCTGCTGGCGGGCCGCCAGCAGGGCGGTGATGCCGGAGGAGTCGCAGAAGTCGAGGCCGGACAGCTCCAGGGTGAGGCGCTGTCCGGCGGCGAGGGGAAGCTCCTCGATGCGGCGGCGCAGCTCCGGGGCCCGGTCGTAGTCCAGGTCGCCGGTCACGCGCACGGCGGGGCCGGTCGCGGTGTCGCGGTGACTGATGGTGAGCGTGTTCATGAGGCGGGCTTCGTGGCGGGGCGTATCCGGGCGGGGCCGTCGGCGGCGGGGGCGCCGAGGGCGAGCAGGGCGGTGTCGTCGTCCAGGCCGTCGCCGAAGCTGCTCAGCAGCTCGGTCAGCGCGGAGATCAGCTCGCGGGGCGAGGCGGGCGCCTGCTCGGCGGCGAAGGCGCGCAGGGCGTCCTCGCCGTACAGGTCGTCGCGGTCGGGCCCGAGGCGGGCCTCGGTGAGACCGTCGGTGTAGAGCACCATCGTGTCGCCGGGGGCCAGCACCGTCTCGGCGGTGGCGATCGGTGCGCGGGGGATGACGCCGACGAGGAGGCCACCGGGGGTGGGCAGGAACTCGGCGCCGCCCCCGGACCGCAGGACGAGCGCCGAGGGGTGACCGCCGGAGGCGATGCGCACGGTCACCGCGCCGTCGGCACCGCCGGGCTCGGCGATCCCGAAGATGCAGGTGCAGTACCGGGGGTCGCCGCCGGCCGTGTACCGCTCGTGCAGCACGGCGTTCAGCGTGGCCAGGGCCGAGACCGGTTCCGGGTCGTGGTGCGCCGCGGCCCGGAGCGTGTAGCGGGTCAGCGACGTGAGAGAGGCGGCCTCGGGGCCCTTGCCGCACACGTCGCCCAGGAAGAACGCCCACCGGCCGCCGTCGACCGGGAACAGGTCGTAGAAGTCGCCGCCGAGCTGGTCCGGGGAGGCCGTGTGGTAGTGGACGGCCGATTCCAGACCGGGGACGACGGGCAGCGAGTCCGGCACCAGGGACTTCTGCAGCACGGCCAGCGCGTCGGCGAGGCGGGCTCGGTCGGCCTCGGCCTGGCGCCGTGCCTCGTCCGCTTCGGCGCGTGCGCGTTCGGCCTCCTTGCGTGCGCGTTCGGCCTCCTGGCGGCGGCGCAGCAGTTCCTCTTCGTAGGCGCGGCGGTCGGAGGCGTCGAAGACGGTGATGCGGGTGAGCAGGGGCTCGCCCTCGCTCCCGCGCTTGAGCACGGCCGACACGAGCACCGGCAGCCGTCCGCCGCCCGCGCGGCGCATCTCCAGGGCGATGCCCCGCAGCTCGCCCTGCATGCGCAGCAGCGGCGCGAAGTGCGTCTCGTGGTACAGCTTGCCGCCCACGGTCAGCAGGTCGGGGAAACGCTTGCGCCCCACGACCTCCGCGCGGTCCAGGCCGAGCCAGTCCAGCAGCGTGCTGTTGATCTTGGCGATGGTGCCGTCCATCATCGTGGACAGATAGCCGCACGGGGCGGACTCGTAGAGATCTTCCGCGCTGTCCTCCAGCAATGCGGTGAAGACCGCGTCGGTGTGGGGCTCGTCCCCGGTTCCGGCGGGCTCCGGCACGCCGCTCGTACGGCACATCACCGCAGGGACTCCATGAAGTCGAGGATGGCAGCGGTGGTCGCCTCGGGCGCGCTCAGCTGCGGGCAGTGCCCCGTGGCGTCGAGGGTGACCAGGCGTGAGGAGGGGATCGTGGCGTGCACGTACGCCCCGACCTCGCGGGGTGCGATCGCGTCCTGGTCGCACTCCAGGACGAGGGTCGGCACGGACACGCTCTTGAGGTCCTCGCGGCTGTCGGTCAGGAAGGTCGTCCGGGCGAAGACGCGGGCGATGTCCGGGTCGGTGGCGCAGAAGCTGTTGGTCAGCTCCTGCCCCAGCTCGGGCCGGTCCGGGTTGCCCATGATCACCGGAGCCATGGCGGACGACCAGCCGAGGTAGTTGGCCTCCAGGGAGCCGAGGAGTTCCTCGATGTCCTCGGCGCTGAAGCCGCCGCGGTAGCTCTCGTCGTCGATGTAGCAGGGGGAGGGCGTCACCATCACCAGGGCCCCGATGCGCTCCGGTGCGGACCGCGCGGCCAGCACGCCGACCATGGAGCTGACCGAGTGCCCGACGAACACCGCCTGCCGCAGGTCCAGCTCCTCGCAGACGTCCACGACGTCCTGCGCGTAGCCGTCCAGCGACGAGTAGCGCTCCTCGCTCCACGCCGACAGGTCCGACCCGCCGGAACCGACGTAGTCGAACAGCACGACCCGGTACCGCCGGGCCAGGGCGGGCACCACCAGACGCCACATGTTCTGGTCGCAGCCGAACCCGTGTGCGAGGAGCAGCACGGGGGCGTCGTCCTGGCCGATGACGTTCACGTTGTTCCTGCGGCGGATGTCCATACCGGCCATGGTCCCATCCCGCCGGATCCGCCACGACGCCGGGCGGCCTCAGGGGAGCGGGTCAGCCCAGGTAGAGCGGGAAACGGGTCGTCCGCCCCCCGAGTGCGGCCTGCTCCGCGCCGGTGGGGGAGCGTCTGCCCGTGCCCACCAGCAGCGCGTCCACGTCGGTCAGGGACGCCGGGAACGCCTCGCCGGCGATGCCCTCCAGCATCTCCCGCGACCGGCGCAGTCCGGCCGCGGGAGGCTGCTGGGCGCGGGGGAGGTGGGCGATCAGGTCGAGGTGGTGCAGCGTCCACTCCAGCACGTACGCCGAGAGGTAGTCCGCCACGGTCAGGACCTCGTCACGGGTGCCCACCCGTCCGGCCGGGTCCGCGAGCAGGGCGGCGCGGCCCGCCGCGGAGCCGACGTCGTCCAGGTGGAACGTCAGCAGGTGCGGATCCTCGTACGCGGCGGCGAGCCGGACCGTCAGCGCGTCCAGCGGGTCGTCACCGGCCGGCGGCGTACCGGAGACCTCCCAGTACGTCAGCGCGTCGCGGGTCGGCTCACGGTCGGACGGGGTCGCCAGCGTGATGAGGACGTCCTGGGCGTCGATGACCAGATGGCACACCAGGTCCCGCACCAGCCAGCCGGTGCAGCCGGAAGGACGCCCGAAATCCTCGTCACCGAGGGCGGCGACCGCCGCACGCAACGCCGTCCAGGACTGTGAGAAGAGATCCACCCTCGGGAACGTAGTGCGGTGCCGTGGGGGTGAACAAGTGCGTTTCGGGGCATTCGAGGAGGTACCAAGGCAGGAGCGGACCGCCGTCCCCGGCGACCGTCCCGCGGCCGGTGCACGCGTGCGCCTCCGCGGGACCCACGCAGACGGAAAGTGGTGAGCAATGGCCGTCATGGAACCCGCAGTACCGACCGTGGCCGGTGAGGACGCCGAACGCCCGGCCACCCCCGGAGAGCCGCAGGAGCGGCTCTCCTCGCCCGTGTCCTCGCACACCGAGTGGGATCCGCTGGAGGAGATCATCGTCGGCCGCCTGGAGGGCGCCACGATCCCCTC
The DNA here is from genome assembly GCF_036857595.1 of Streptomyces sp. AHA2. Lineage (NCBI taxonomy): Bacteria > Bacillati > Actinomycetota > Actinomycetes > Kitasatosporales > Streptomycetaceae > Streptomyces > Streptomyces sp. AHA2. The sequence continues at coordinate 82,957 of NZ_JAUQWJ010000021.1, read as the reverse complement.
CGACCACGACGTGGTCACCTGCAACGTGCCGCCGTGGGCCGGGCGGCTGCAGGGCCTCGCGGCGGGTTTGCGCTATCCGCGGCTGCTGGTGGAGAAGGCGCAGGCGGAGATCGACGCCTTCGTCGACCTGCTGGAGTCCCTCGGCGTCACCGTCCGGCGCCCCGACGCTGTCGACCACCGGCGCCGCTTCGGCACCCCCGACTGGACCTCCCGGGGCTTTTGCAACACCTGCCCCCGCGACAGCATGCTGGTGATCGGCGACGAGATCATCGAGACCCCGATGGCCTGGCCGTGCCGGTACTTCGAGACGCACTCCTACCGTCCGATCCTCAAGGACTACTTCCGCCGCGGAGCGCGCTGGACCGCGGCGCCCAAGCCCCAGCTGACGGACGAGCTGTTCGACCCCGACTTCACGGTCCCCGGACCCGGCGAGCCGATGCGGTACATACTCACCGAGTTCGAACCCGTCTTCGACGCCGCGGACTTCGTCCGGGCGGGCCGGGATCTGTTCGTCACCCGCAGCAACGTCACCAACCGCATGGGCGTGGACTGGCTGCGCCGCCACCTCGGGCCGGGCTACCGCGTCCACGAGATCCCCAGCCGCTGCCACACACCCATGCACATCGACACCACCTTCGTGCTGCTCGCCCCGGGAAAGGTGCTCGTCAACCCCGAGTACATCGACGTCGACGACCTGCCCGCCGTCCTGGACTCCTGGGACGTCCTGGTGGCGCCCGAGCCCGACCCGATCAGGGACCGGCTGCTCAAGGTGACCTCGCTGTGCGGCAAGTGGCTCAGCATGAACGTCCTCATGCTCGACGAGAAGCGCGTGATCGCCGAGCGGCACCACACCGGCATGCTGCGCGCCCTGGAGAAGTGGGGTTTCGAGCCCATCCCCTGCGACCTGCTGCACTACGCGCCGTTCGGCGGCTCGTTCCACTGCGCGACCCTCGACGTCCGGCGCCGCGGCCCGCTGCAGTCCTACTTCGACTGAACCGGCGGCGCACGGTCCCCGCCCCGCGATCGGCTCGCGGGCGAACAGGTCATGTCGACCGGCCTGGGGTACGGCCGGTCGTGCCTGGCACGCCCCGGCCGCGGGGCGACAGGTCCCGTCGGATGTCTCAGACTCGAGGTAGGGGGCTGGTCGATCGCTTGAGGGGCCGGACCGATGCATGACGTGCCGCTGTGGCTGTGGATGGCGTTCGCCGTGACCGTGCTGGTCTCGCTCGCGGTCGATCTCCTGGCGCACCGGCAGGCCCACGTGATCGGCTTCCGCGAGGCCGCTGCGTGGAGCGGGGTGTGGGTGGGACTCGCGGTCGTCTTCGGTGTCGTCGTCTTCTGGGTGGTCGGCACCGACGCGGGCGTCGAGTACACCACCGCCTGGCTGCTCGAGAAGAGCCTGTCCGTCGACAACCTCTTCGTCTTCGCATTGATCTTCGGGTACTTCCAGGTGCCGCGCGCTTACCAGCACCGCGTACTGTTCCTCGGCGTCCTGGGCGCTCTGGTGTTCCGCGGCGTCTTCCTCGCCGCCGGCGTGGCCGTGGTCAGCCGCTTCACGGCCGTCCTGTTCGTCTTCGCCGCCATCCTCTTCTGGAGCACCTACAAGATCCTCAAGGGAGAGGACGACAGCTTCGACCCCGGTAAGAGCGTCGCCGTCAAACTGCTCCGCAAGATCATCCCGGTCCGGGACGACTACGCGGGCCCTCACTTCTTCGTCAAGGAGGCCGGGAAACGGGTCGCCACCCCGCTGCTCGCCGTCGTCGCCGCGATCGAGGCCGCCGACCTCGTCTTCGCCGTCGACAGCGTCCCCGCCGTCCTGGCCGTCAGCAGCGACGCCTTCATCGTCTACACCAGCAACGCCTTCGCCATCCTCGGCCTGCGCGCGCTGTACTTCATGCTCGCCGGTCTGCTCGACCGCTTCCACTACCTCAGCAAGGGCCTGGCACTGATCCTGGCCTTCATCGCCGTCAAGCTCATCCTCCAGGCGTCCCACAAGACGATCAGCACCGCCGTTCCCGAGATCCCCTCACCCGTGAGCCTCGTGGTCATCGCCGCCGTGCTGACCGTCTCCATCGCACTCAGCATGCTGCGCCCCCCGCCTGCCCGCGACGACGAAGGACGGTCCGACACGGACGGCGCCGGTCCCGCCGGCGATCTCCCCGCCGACCGCCTTCCGGACGGCGGCGAGCCGGAACAGCCCGATTCCGCACACCGCCCTCCGAACTCCTGAGACCCGGCACGCGGGCAAGGACGCCAGGCCCCTCGGCCGACCCGAAGTCCCGAGCCCGCTGAAGTGAATGCACCAAGGTCCTACCAAGTTCAGGCAAAGCGGACGTAAAGTGGCGTTATGGACGCTGAACGCACAACCGAGGCGGTCCGCCGGTCCGCGAGCGTCTGCCGCTCCTGCAGGCAGCCGGTCGACACCGTGCTGGAACGGCACAAGACGATGGGCGTCTACGTGCCCCGCTGGACCGCAGGCCCTTGCCACAACTCGCACTGCGACCAGTACGTACCGGAACAGGTGCCGGTCAGTGCGCTGCCCAGGACCGCCTGGAAGGCTCTCGTCGACCGGGCCCACCGTTGACTCGGCGACCCCTGGCGGAGGCGGTTGCCTTCCGCCTGGGCGTCCGTGAGCCGGTGGTCACGCCACGGCCGGCGGCGGGTCGGCCGTCCGCCCGCTCGGTGCGGGGTGGGGACGTCAGGAGAGGGTGCGGTCGGGGAGCGTGTCGTCGTCCCTGACGATGCCGAGCAGGTCCAGGGCGCCCTGGACGGCGCGGTCGAAGGGCGCCTCGGACTGTTCGGCGCGTGCGAGGGCGTAGCCGCCCTGGACGACGGCGGCCAGGGCGGCGGCGGTCTGCTCCGGCCGCAGGTGCGTGCCCAGTTCCCCGGCTGCCTGGGCTTCGCTCACGGCTTCGGTCAGGCAGTGGAGCAGGACCTCGAACGTCTCCTGGACGGGTGTGCGCAGGGCGTCGTCGGCGATGACGTCCGGATCGCCCGCCAGCCGCCCCACACTGCATCCCCGGAGCACGTCCCGCTCCAGCAGGAGGTAGGCGACGATCTTCTCCAGCGCGGAGCCGCTGCCGGAGAAGACCTCGCGGATCTGGGACTGCATGAGCTGCGCACTGCGCTGCTCGGCGGCCAGAGCGAGTTCGGGCTTGCCGCTGAAGTGGTGGTACATGCTGCCCTGGCCGACCCCTGACCGGCGCTGGATCGCGGTCGGGCTCGTGCCGAGATACCCCCGGTCCCACAGCAGTTGCCGGGTGGTCTCGATCAGACGTTCCTTGGCGGGGGGAGGGGCCGCGGACGGGGTCGGGGAGGGTCGGTCCATGCCTCCACCATACATACAGGTATGTATGGTGGGCCGGGAACGGCCGAGCGCCCCGCACCACGCCGCCCGTCAGGCAGCAGCAGGCGCGCTCCGGGCGGCCGGACGAACCGACGAGGGAGGACCCCATGGCACACGCGAACGCCGTAGAGATCGTGGAAGCGTTCTGGGCCCAGGTGTGGAACGCCCACGATGCGGAGAAGGTCGACGACTTCGTGGCGGAGGACTTCGTCATCACCAGCGGAGGCGTGCGCATCGAGGGGCGTGAGAACTTCAAGACCTGGATCAAGGGCTTCCTCGACCAGGTCCACGACCTGCGCCTGGAAGTGGTGGAGACCTTCCAGAGCCAGGACGGGAGCCGGGTCGCCTCGCGCTGGCGCGTGCACGGACGGAACAACGGCGTGCTGGGCACCGAGCCCGACGGGCGGCCGATCTCCTTCACGGGAACCGCGGTCTGGGCGGTGCGCGAGGACGGCAAGCTCCTGCACAACTGGGTGGAACGCTCCAGCTGGGAGCTGTATCGGCACCTGACCGCGCCGCCCGCCCCGACGCACTGACGCGGCCGGGCGGACACCGGGCGGCGACGAGCCCGACTCCGCCGGTCACGGCGGCAGGCGCTACCACCTCCCTGGCCGCTTGGCCGGCCATGAGGTGGCCTGCGCTCCTCCGTCTCGCCCCGACCACGTCTGGCTGCCCCACCTCGTCGAGCATCCGGGTCGGTGGAAGTCGTGGCCCGTGTCGCTCTCCGGATGATGAGGTTGCACGATGGCGAACCAGGATGAGGCCGCGACCGTCCGACCGTCGACGTCGGCCTGGGTGAGCCGGCACCTGAGGGCCGGCGAACGGGTGGTCGAGGCCGAGGCGCTCCCCGGCGGTATCACCGCCGACGTGTGGAAACTGAGCATCGGTACGCGGGACGGCCGCACCCGTGACCTGGTGCTGCGCAGCTACGTCGACCCGTGCTCCATGGAGCGCGCCGAGGACGGGCTGTTGAGGGAGGCCGGTGCTCTCACCGTGCTGGCGGGAACCGGCGTGCCGGCTCCCGCACTGGTGGCGGTCGATCCGACCGCCGCGCAGTGCGCGTATCCGTCGCTTCTGATGACCCATCTGGAGGGCCGGCCGGTCCTCCGGGACGAGGGAGTGGAGGCGCGCGTTCGCCTGCTGGCCCGTCAACTCGTGGCGATCCACGCCGTGCGCCCCGCTGAGCGACCCCGGGAGTACCAGGCGCTGACGACCTGCGGCAGCGTCGTGGTTCCCGAGGACGCCGACGCGGCCGCATGGGCGGCGGCGGTCGAGGTGATCCGCAGGCCCGTGCCGCGCTACGAGGGGCGCTTCCTGCACCGGGACTTCCAGCCCGGCAATGTGCTGTTCGAGGCGTCGCCCGCGTGCCCGGGCGGCGTCCGGCTCGCCGGCGTCGTGGACTGGGCGGCAGCCTCCTGGGGCCCGGCCGACCTCGATGTGGCGCACTGCTCGGTCAATCTCGCCCTGCTGCACGGCCCGGCTTGGGGTCTGCGGTTCGCCCAGGCGTACGAGGAGGCCGGCGGCGTCCCGGCTGCCGGCGTGACCGAGCGCCTGTACTGGCGCGTGCGGGACGCGCTGGCCGCATCGGAGGAGGTGCGGTCGGTGTCGCGACCGTGGCGGGAGGCCGGGAGGACGGAGCTGACGACGCGAGTTGTCGAGCAGCGGCTGGACGCCTATGTCACGGCCCTGATGGACGCGCCGGGCTGACACGCGGGACAGGGAGGCGATGCCCGGGAGCCGGCCGGCCGTGCGGACGTGGGAGACCGGTGGAGGCTGAGGCTCAGCGACGTGCCGCGGTGAGGGCTGCTGCCTCTGCCTGTGAGCTCACCTCGGCTGCGGCGTGTGCGGCCTTCCCGGTGAGCTTCCAGGTGATCATGCGCAGGGCGGTCGCCGGAGCGGGCGGGAAGACGCCGAGTTGCCCGAGCATGGTGATGTCGTCGCGTACCGCCTGGTGGGTGATCACCTTGCCGTCGCGCAGGGCGAGAACGTGGATCTGCTCGAAGTCGATCTCTCGTCCGGTGGCGGGGACGGCCTGGTCCGGAGAGCCGTCGCGGAAACGCACGAAGGGGCCCGTGTGGTGCCCTTGCATGCGCAGGCGGACCCAGACCTGTCCCTCGTCGCCGGTGATGTCCGTGATCGGGAAGCGCAGCTCGCTGAAGGCGGCCCGCATCCAGGCCCCCGAGGCGAGGACGCCGGCGGGACCCGGTAGGGAGCAGGCGGAGGGCGCCACGGCTGCCTCACGGTTGCGGAAGTCGGCCGCGACCACCTCGGCGGCCAGCTTCGCGTCTCCGGTCTCCAGAACGCCGAACAGTCCGTGTGCGAGCTCGGTGCTGGTCATTGCCATGATCGGTCATGCCTCTCGTCCGATGGGGGCCGTGGGTGTGGCCCTCAATTAAGGTAACAGGTGACCTAATCAATAGTGCACCAAGGAAGTGCATAGGATGGGGCGGTGCCCCCGAAGCGCTCCTACGTCTCCCCCCTGCGCGCGCAGGCCGCCGCGCGAACGCGGGAGCAGATCCTCCAGCAGGCCACCGAGTTGTTCGCCGAGCGCGGCTACGGACTGGTGACCGTCGCGGACATCGCATCCGCAGCCGGTGTCTCCTCCAAGACGGTGTTCGCGAGCGTCGGCAGCAAGAGCGACATCCTGGACCGGATCGTGGACCAGGGCGTCGCTGCGTCCGGCCACGAGCAGGCCGTACGGCAGCTCCTCGGCCTGGACCGGCCCGAGGCCGTTCTGGAGGCACTGGCGCGCGGCACCAGAGCCGGCAACGAGGAGCATTTCCGCGTGCACGAGGCGATCCACAAGGCGCTGCCGGTGCACGAGAACGGAGGGGCACTGTGGCAGCGCGCCACAGCGGCGTACCGGGAGGCCCTGGTCACGGCCGCGCACCATCTGCATTCACTGACCGCCCCGCCCTCGTGCACCCCGCAGGAGACGGCAGACGCTCTGTGGTACTGGTTCGGCCCGTCCGGCTGGCGCACCCTCGTGGTCGACAACGGCTGGCCCTGGGACCGCGCTGAGGAGTTCCTGCGCCGCACGGCCACGGTCACGCTGTACACCCCTCGATGAGCGTCCACCGGTTCCCGTGTCGGTGCGGACCGGCCGCTGCGGGTACAGCGGCCATGGTCCGTCAGCCGAGCAGGGCCTGGATCCCGGAGTGGCCGAAGAATCCGGGAAGCCCGCCGGTGTGCATCAGGACGGTCGTCTCACCGGGGCGGATGTCCCCGTCGCGGACGGCGGCACGCAGTCCGGCGAGGGCCCGGCCTGTGTAGACGGGGTCCAGGACCACGCCTTCGCACCGGGCGGCCAGCGACAGGGCGTCGGCCGTCTGCGGGGTCAGTGTTCCGTAGCCGGCGCCGATCTGGTCGGTACGCACCCGCAGTTCCTCGACTGCGAGGGGAGTCGGTGTGAGGGCCGCCGCGTACTCGTGGACGGCCGCCACCGCTTCGGGCCGGGCTCCGGTGTCCACTCCGAGGACGCGCCGGGCTCCGGCGGCGGCCACCAGCCCGGCCATGGTGCCGCCCGAGCCGAGGGCCACGACGATGTGCCGGACGCCGGGGCACTGCTCGAGCAGTTCCCTGCCGGCGTCCCGGTAGCCTCGCGCACCGAGGACGCTGGAGCCGCCGAAGGGGATCACGGCGGGGGCCGCGCCCGCTCCGCGCAGTTCCTCGGCGGTCTGGCGGGCCCGGGTCTCGAGACCCTCGCCGTCGGCGTCGCCGGCCCAGACCAGGCGGGCGCCGAGCAGGCTGTCGAGCAGGAGGTTGCCGGACGCCGCGGCCGGCGGTTTGCCCGGGAGGACGAGTACTGCGTCCAGGCCGAGGCGGGCTGCGGTTGCCGCGGTCAGGCGGGCGTGGTTGCTCTGGGCGGCGCCGGTGGTGATCAGGGTGTCCGCGTGCCCGGCCAGGGCTCCCGCCACCGTCCATTCGAGTTTGCGGATCTTGTTGCCGCCTCCGGCGAGGCCGGTGAGGTCGTCGCGTTTGATCCACAGGTCCTCCGCGCGCAGCCCGAGGGCCGTGGCGAGCCGGGGAGCCGGTTCCAACGGCGTGGGCCATGTTCCCAGTCGCAGAGGCGAGAAAGGCGGGTCGGCCGGGTCTGTGTCGCCCTGTCCCGGCGCGGTGTCACGAAAGTCCATGAAGGTCTCCTGTCCCTGAAGCGGTCCGGCAGGCATGCTGTTCTCCGTCGGTGGCTCTGCTCCGTAAGCGGCTCCCCTCCGTCGGCGGTTCGGCTCGGGCCCGCTCAGCGCAGCAGGGGGAGGCTGCCGGTGAGACGGTCGACCGCCTTGCGGGTGCCGTAGAGGGCGATGGCCGCCCGCTCGAGCCTTTTGTGGGGGTGGAGGCGACCAGTTCGGTGAGTTCGGCACAGCTGTCGGTCGTCTGCGCCACCGCCGGGAACTCGCAGAGGCCGACGCCCCGTTGGACGGCGAGGTCACAGATGCGGGAGAGCTCCGCGCGGTCGGCACGGAGCACCGGCAGGCCCGTCGTATACGTTCCGCTATGCGCTGTGCCGTCGGCGTCTTCGCGGGGAGTGCCCAGCAGGTGGGGCATCGACGCGCCGACGATGAGGCCGGTGACGCTCACCGCATTGGCAAGACGCCGGGGGGCAGGTCCTGGTCGACGACGATGACGAGCCGCTCGACGACGGATGCACAGGTCTCGTTCATGCTTCTCCTCCGTTGCGGGCCCGCACGTTCCCGGCCAGCCGGTGCAGCAGCTCCGGCACGTCGTCCATGCCGGTGCGGACCTCGATGAAGACCATGCGGTCGGTGGTGTGTGCGGCCGTGTGCAGGGCCGCGTCCAGTTGGGCGGGCGTGACCGCACTCAGCACCAGGGCGTCGGCGGCACCGAGTGCGGCCGGCACCGCCTGCCAGTTCCAGACAGCGATGTCGTTGTAGGCGGCACGCGGGCCGTGGATCGCCCGCTCGACGGTGTAGCCGTCGTTGTTCACGAGGACGATGACGGGGTTCAGGTGCTGCCGGGCGAGGGTGCCGAGTTCCTGGATGGTCATCTGGGCGGAGCCGTCACCGATCAGCAGCAGTCCGCGCCGCGTGCGATCCGCGAGCTGGGCGCCCAGCAGCGCGGGCAGTGTGTAACCGATCGAACCCCACAGTGGTTGTGCGATGAATCGTGCTCCGCCGGACAAGGGTTCGGTGCACATGCCGAAGAACGAGGTTCCCTGCTCGGCGATCACGGTGGTGTCCGAAGTGGTCCAGGAGGCCACCGCCCTCCAGAGGTGGTCCTGGGTCAGCGGTCCGGCCGAATCGACCGGGTCGGGCGGGGCCGCCACTGGCAGGGGTGCTCGCTTCGGGCCGGCGAAGCGGCGTCCGACGAGTTCGGCGAGGACGCCGAGCCCCGCCACCAGGGGCACCCCGTCGAAGCGCTTACCGTCCACGCTCGCGGAGTGCGGACCCAGATCGATGCCCGCCTCCGTGTCGAAACGGTGGGTGAAGCCGCCGGTCGTGGTGTCCGCCAGGACGACACCGGCCCGGATCAGCAGGTCGGCGCCCTCGACGGCCGCGCGTGCCGCGGGAGCGGCGAGCTCGCCCGAGTACACGCCCGTGAAGCCCGGAGTGTCCGCAGGCAGCACCGTTTTCCCTGAGGACAGGACGGCCCAGGGCAGCGACCCCGCGTCGAGCAGGCCGGCGAGGGCACTCCGTGCCTGGAACCGGTCGACCAGGAAGTCCGCCAGTACGGCGGCGCTCCGGGCCGAGTCGATCCGCTCCTCGGCGGCGGTCCGGAAGGCGGCGAGGTCCTTCGCACTCACCTCGCGTGGCCGGCGCAGCGTGCCGGCGGGGCTTCGGACCTGGGCGAGCGCCACGTCCGAGGGCAGGCGCAGGTAGCCGGGTCGGCTCTCGTGCAGCGCGGCGGAGAGCACCCGGTCGATCTCGCGGGCGGCGTTGTCCGGCCGCAGCACGGCCGACGCGCAGACCACGGGGGCGTGGGCCCGGGCGAAGCGGTCGTAGTCACCGTCCGCGGCCGTGTGGTGGACGACGGCCCCGGCTCGCTCGGCTGCCTGGGAGGGGCCGACTGTGACATGCACAAGGGGCACGCGCTCGGCGTAGCTGCCGGCGATGCCGTTGACGGCGCTCAGCTCACCGACACCGAACGTGGTCAGCAAGGCTCCGAAGGAGCGTGTGCGGGCGTAGCCGTCGGCCGCGTAGGCGGCACCCAGTTCGTTGGCGGTTCCCACCCACGAGATGTGGGGGGAGGCGAGGACGGTGTCCAAGAATGCCAGGTTGTAGTCACCTGGCACGCCGAACAAGTGGTTCACGCCGAGGGACGCGAGACGGTGCAGCAGGTAGTCTCCGACCGTGACCGTCGGGGATGGTTCAGTCGTATTCATGCGCCTCAGCCTCGTCGCGCGGACCCGGCCCTCACCAGAGAGGATTGCGAGAACGAGGCGACGGGAGAACTGTGGAAACCACAGAACCCGGCTGACGTGTGCGGCCCGGCTGACGTGTGCGGCCCGGCTGCCGGCCGGAGGAAGGGGCGCGGTGGAATGGCGGGCAAGTCCTCCGGGGAGCCTTCGTCTCCGGACCACTCGGCAGGTTCCACGCGAGAGGGCCAGGAGGCGATCGTCGCGCTGTGCCGCGCGGTGAGCGACGACCTGGACGACCTGGTTCCCGGCATCGTCGACCTCATTCGCCGGGAAGTCCGCGGCTACGCGGTGGTGGAACGCGCCGAGCACGAGCATGCCGTGACCGTGCAGTACCAGGGGTTGCTCACCGGCCTGATCACACGTCGGCCTCCCACCCGCGAGGAGAACGAGCGAGCCCGGGAACTGGGGCGCAGCCGGGCTCGGCAGGGACTGGCGTTGGAGTCCGTGGTCAGCGCCTACCACGTCGGCTACCGCGAGATGTGGAACATCCTGCTGCACAGGGCCGGCCCCGACGACCCGGCCATGCGCTCGGAACTGGCAGGCCTGGTAGGCACGGTGTGGATGTGGATCGAGCGGGCGAGCAGCGCGGCGGCCGACGCGTACGGCGAGACCGTGCGTGCCGAGGACGCCGCTCGGCTTTCCCTCACGCACCGCTTCCTCGGAGCACTGATGGCGGGCGGCCCGCTCGTGACGGAGCACGCCCACATGGCGCACATGCTCGGGTTCGACCCCGGCGGCCTGTTCCAGGCCGTGTGCTCGCCGGGCGAGGCGTGGGCCGAGCAGGACATCGCGGAACTGCGTCACCGGCTGCGCCGTTCGCGGGGCGTGATGCTGTGCGCCGGCCGGGACAACGTGCTGATGGCCGTCTTCCAAGGGATGTCCGCTGACGTATTCCTCGACGCCCTGAGCGCCGTCAACCCTCGGGCCCCGGCGGGGGTCGGTCTGGCTCGGAAGGGACTGGCCGGGGCAGGGGTGAGTCTCATGGACGCGATGGAGGTGCTGCCCGTTTCCGGCAGCGGTGTGGGTCGTTTCGCGGACGACTGGCTGACGGCGACCGTCCGGCCCCGGTCGGACAGGCTGAGCGCCCTGCTCGGCCCGTGTGTACGAGTGGGCCGGGAGCACCCCGATCTGGCGGAGACCATCCGGGCCTTCGCCCGGCACGGCTTCTCCCTGACCGACACAGGTCGCGCCCTGCACATCCACTCCAACACCGTCAGGTACCGGCTGGACCGCTGGCAGCAGCTCACCGGGTTCGATGCACGCACCTGGGCCGGACTGAGCGCCAGCGTGGTCGGCCTCGACCTGTCCGGCCGCTTGGATGTGTGACCACGCAGGCGGACCACGACGCGACGGTGCGCGTACCGCGGGGCTGTACACCGGTGTCGGAGGGGGCAGGTCGCCGAAGGCGGTGAGCAGGCCGACGCCTGGCCGCCGGGCCGAGTGCATCGCAACGCGTCGGTCCGCTCATGGCCGGGTTCGGCCGGTCCCGGCACGGACGCGGCCGATCAGCCCCGCAGGCGGGCGGTCAGGCGGGCCAACAGGGAGACGCAGTCGCGTAGTTGCTGCTGTTCCGCTGCGCTGAGTGTCTCACTGATGGCGGTGCCGAGCCGGTCCGAGCGCTGGCTTCGCTCGCTGCGCAGGCGGGCTCGTCCGGTTTCGGTGATGTGGACGAGGAGCTTGCGCCGGTCGGTCGGATGGGGTTCGGTGCGCACGAGCCCACCGGCGCGCAGGTCCTTGACGGTCTTGGCGGACGATTGGTGCGTGACCCCCCGGCGTTGGGCCAGTTCGGCCGTTGTCTGCGGGCCGGTGCGGTCGAGGTGGCCGAGGACCGCGGCTTCGCCGGAGGGCATGGTGTCCACGGTTCGTACGGTGCGGACCAGTTCTCCGATCACCTGCCGCAGGTCTTCTGCCAGGGTGTCCTCCTCGTTCATGGGGTGCATCCTATGTGCGTCGCGCAATCAGCGTGTACAACCGGGTTGTATTTCTGGGTGAGGCTTCAGTGTGACGGGCGGGGTGGTCGGCTGTGACTGCCGACGTCTGGCCGGGCGGGTTCACCGAGGGGCAGCACGTTGCGCCGATGGACGGTGTTCCAGAACTGTGCCGCTGCCGTGTAGGCGGCGGCGGTCGCGCACGCGATCAGGAGCCAGGCGCCGGCGCGGGTGAGGACGGCGAGGCTGCCCAAGGCGCCGACGGTCTTGGCCAGCAGGCCGACGCCGGACAGGAACACCGTGATCTCGAGTGCGCGGTTCAGGGCGGGGGTGGCACCGAGGAGGATGAAGGCGAACACCGTCCAGCAGGCGAGGTAGCAGCCGAGGGTGACGTGGTCGGTGGGGGCAAGCAGGTGCACGCCGGTCAGCCAGTCGGTCACGCCGATGGTGATCCAGAACAGGCCGAAGGCGGTGAACGAGGTCGCCCCGAAGACGTTGCGGGTCCGGTACTCCTGCAGCCCCGCCAGGAGTTGAGCTCCACCGCCCAGGAAGACGGCGACACCTGTGCCGAGACCCGCCCGTTCCACCTGTCCGGTGTCGGGGAGGTTGCCCATGAAGGTGCCCAGGGCGAAGGCCCACAGACCGAGCGTGTCCGGACTGGCCAGGCGCGGTTCGTCCCGGTCCCGCATGTGTTGATCAGCGGGTGCTTGATGTGGAGGTGAGGTCATCGCGGTCCGCACTCCTGCCACAGGGCGCGGGTGTCGGGCAGGGGATCGGCGGTGGTGGGATTGACCGCCGCTCCGATGCCTTCCACCGCCGTGACCAGCGTCCGGCCGGGGGAGAGGGTGGTGCCGGCCGCGGACGTCCGGCCGGGCGTGCCGGTGAGGATGACGTCGCCGGGTTCCAGGGTGAGGAAGGTGCTGCAGTAGGCCAGCAGTTCGGCAGGGGTGAACAGCAGATCGCTGGTGGACCCGCGCTGCCATTCGACGCCGTCGACGGTGAAGGTGACGGTCAGGTCGCGGGCGTTGTCGAGTTCGTCGGGTGTCACCAGTACGGGTCCGAGCGGGGTCGAGCGGTCGAACACCTTGCCCTGGAGCGCTTCGGTGGTGCGGTGCTGCCAGTCCCGCAAGGACATGTCGTTGGCCACGGTGTAGCCGGCGATGGCCTCGTCCGCCTCCTTCACGCCGGCACGGCTCAGGCGCCGTCCGACGATGACGGCCAGTTCCGCCTCACCGTCGACGTGGTCGCTGATCCGCGGCAGTGTGATGTCGTCGCGAGGGCCGGTGAGTGTGGAGGGGAACTTGGCGAAGAACGTCGGGTAGGCGGGGGTGGGGCGTTCCAGCTGCTGGATGTGGCTGCGGTAGTTCAGGCCGATGCACAGAATGTGCGCCGGGGAGGGGGAGACGCGGGCGTAGTGAGCGGTCCGCGCGTCGACCTCCCCGGTTTCCGTCAGGTGCTCGCGGCGCAGGTAGGCGTCGACGGCGTGGGAGGCGTCGACGAGGACGGCGCGGTCACCTTCGATGCGGGCCGCGGTGAGGGTGTCGTCGATGCGGAGGGTGGCGAAGCGCACGGCTGCTCCTTGCGTGGCCGGGTTTCACAGCTGGATCGTGGTGCCGGGGGTCAGGCGGGTGATGGGGGTGCCGGTCAGGCCGTTCTCGCCGAGGAGGGTGGCGGTGGACTGCTGGCCGAGGTCGCTGAGCATGAGCTCGTGGATCTGGATGATCTGCTCGGGCTCGACGGCGCGCACGTAGTCGGCGGCTTCGCCGAGCTTGGTCCAGGGCCCGCTCGTCGGCAGCAGGAGCGTGTGCACCGAGGCGTCGGGCACGAAGTAGGCGTCACCCGGGTGGTAGAGGACTCCGTCGTCGACGAGGTAGCCGACGTTGTCGGGGCACGGGATGTCCTCGTGGATCAGCGCGTGCCGATGGCCGTGCACGGTGATGGTGAACGGACCGAAGGCGAAGCTGTCACCGGCGGCGACGGCCCGGACGCGGCCGTCGTGGGAGCCGAGCCTGGCCACCACCGGGGTCGGCGCGTAGACGTGCAGGTCGGGCCGGGTCTGCAGGGCCGAGGACACGACCTCCTCGTCGAAGTGATCGAAATGCTCGTGGGTGATCAGCACGGCGTGGGCCCCGGACATGGCCTCGGCCGCTTCGGGTGTGAAGGTGCCGGGGTCGATGACGAGACGGGTGCCGTCCTTCTCCAGCGCGACGCAGGCGTGGGCGTACTTGGTGAATCGCATGGGAGGTCCTTCCTGGAACCGACGAGGTATACAACTAGACTGTACAACATAACTGCATGATCTTGCGGTTCGAGGAGGCCGGACTGCGGTACGGCGGCCGGCGACACACCCACGCGGCCGCCCGCACGTGGGCCGGTGGTTGGGGCAGCGACCCGTCGGGGCGCAGGCTCAGCGTGCCGACGCGGGGATCACTCGGCCCGTTCTTACGCGCAGGCCCGCGGCTCTTACCGTCGCGAGGCAGGCTTGCGGGCTGTGACCACGAATCCAGAGCTCGATCGGGCAGCCGCCGGCGGCTTGGGCCGGCGTGCCGAGCTGGGCGAGTTCCTGCGTGTCCGGCGGGCCCGGCTCACACCTCAGGACGCGGGTCTGCCGGAGTGTGGACGGCATCGCCGCGTGCCCGGGCTGCGCCGCGAGGAGCTGGCACAGCTCGCCGGGGTGTCCGTGGCGTACTACACGCGGCTGGAGCAGGGAGGCGGGCGCAGGGTGTCGGCTGACATCCTCGACGCCCTCGCACGCGCTCTGCAGCTGTCCGCCGCCGAGCACGCCCACCTCATGCGTCTGGGGAACCCGGAACCGCGCCGGAGAGAGGCGGCAGCGCCGGTCCGGCAGGTGCGGCCGGCCTTGCTGCATCTGCTGCATGCCATCGACAGCGTCCCGGTGTACGTCCTGGGGCAGCGAACGGACATCCTCGCCTGGAACCGGATGGCGGCGGCCGTCTTCGGCGACTGGGCGCAACTGCCGGCGGCGGAGCGGAACTGGGCGCGGCTGGTGTTCCTGAAGCCGGAGTACCGCGAGCTGTATGTGGACTGGGAAGTCAGGGCGTCGGAGGTGGTCGGCTGCTTGCGCAGGAACGCGAGCCGGCATCCGGACGATCCGCAGCTGTCCGCTCTGGTCGGCGAGGTCTCGGTGCGAGTGTGGAGTTCCGGCGGCTGTGGGCCGCCGGTGACACCCGGAGACAGAGCCGAGGCGCCGAACGGATACGGCATCCCGTCGTCGGCGAGCTCACTCTCCGCGCCGAGACCTTCGGCGTGCCCGACGGCAGTCAACAGGTCCTGATCACGCACCATGCGAAGCCAGGAACGGCTTCCGCCGAAGCTCTTCAGCGGCTCGCGAGCCGGGGGCCGGACGTCCCGTGTCGATGAGGCAGGCAGGGCCGGTGCCGGGGGCCGTGAGCGGCCGGAGGCAGCCATCGCCGCGCAGGCCGCCGACGGGGTTCCGGCACCGCAGGTGAGCGCGTCCTGCCCGCACGGGAAGGGGTCATTGCGACCTGCCGCACTACGCGCCGTTCGGCGTCGCGGCGCCCGTGCCTCCGTCCACCAGGGCCGCGAGCTCCTCCGGCGTCCGGGGGCAGGCCTGCGATCCGGTCACCAGGCCATGGGCGCGCAGCAGGTGCGCCGCCGCGGCCCCCCACGGCAGCCGCAGCCCCGCCGCGTGCAGCAGGTCGGTGCGGGCCAGGGCCACCTCGGCGGGCCCGGTGCGGACCCCGGACGGGGTGAGCAGCGCCGCGTCGTCGGCCCAGCGCAGCGCGAGGTCCACGTCGTGGGTGGCCATCACCACCGTGGTGCCGTTCGCACGCAGCCCGTCCAGGGTGGTGAGCAGCCGTTCCTGGCCGTCCGGGTCCAGTCCGGCCGTCGGCTCGTCCAGGATCAGCACACGCGGCCGCATCGCCACGGCGCCCGCGATGGCGGTCCGCTTGCGCTGGCCGTAGGACAGCAGGTGCGTGGGCCGGCCGGCCAGGGCGGTGATGTCCAGCGCCGCGAGCGCCTCCGTCACGCGCTCGCGCACCTGCCCGTCCGGCAGGCCGAGGTTCAGCGGCCCGAACGACACGTCCTGTTCCACGGAGGCCGCGAACAGCTGGTCGTCCGGGTCCTGCACCACCAGCTGCACCGTCGTACGCAGTCGCGTCAGACCCTTGCGGTCGTACGTCACCGGCCGACCTGCGACGGTCAACTCGCCCTCGCTCGGGCGCAGTCCGCCGCTGAGCATCCGCATCAGGGTCGTCTTGCCGCTGCCGTTGCGGCCGAGCAGCGCGAGCGCGCGTCCCTCGCGGACCGTGAAGTCGAGGCCGCTGAGCACGGCCGGGCCGTCCTCGTAGGCGAAGGAGGCGCCGCGCAGGGCGACGAGGGCGGGCTCGCTCACAGCGGCGGCCTTTCCAGGAGGACGGTGAGGAGGGCCAGTGCCGCGAGCAGCAGGCAACTGGCGGCCGTGAAGCGGAGGGAGACGCGCGCCTCGGGCACCAGGACGCGCAGCGTGCCGTCGTAGCCGCGCCCGGCCAGCCCGGCCTGGAGGCGGGAGGCCCGGTCGAAGGCCCGCACGAACGCCGTGGCGCCGAGGCCGGCCAGGGAACGCCACTCGGCGCGGCGGCCCGTGTGGCCGAGCCGCGCCGCCTGCGCCTGACGGACGCGGCGCACGGAGTCCAGCAGCAGGAAGCTCATCCGGTACGTCACCAGCGCCACGTCCACGACGGGCGCCGGGACGCCGGCCCGCACCAGCCGCGGCAGCAGATCGGACATGGGCGTGGTGAAGGCGAACAACAGCACGCCCAGCGAGGCCGCGGAGGTGCGCAGCATCAACTCCGCTGCCCGCGCCGGCCCGTCGGCGGAGAGCGAGACGAACCCGCCCGGCCCGCCGACCTGGACCAGCAAGGTCAGCGCGCCGGTGGCGCAGAAGCCCAGCGGCACCCGGTAGGCCCGCCACAGACGCCGTGCGGGCACACCGGCCGGACCGAGCAGCACCACGACGGCGGTGGCGAGCACCAGGGCCGCGCCCGGCCAGGGCGGCAGGCAGACGGCCAGTGCGGTGAGGCCGAGCCCGAGCACGGCCTTGTCCAGGGGATGTCGGCGGCGCCAGCGGCTGCTGTGCGCCGCCGCGTCGATCGGCAGCACCCGGACTCAGTCCTTCGCGGTGACGGACTCTCCGGCGACACCCGGGGGCACGGCCGCCGCCTCCCGCTCCAGCGCCCGCTGCTCGCCCTGCCGGCGCCCCCGGCGCAGCCCGAAGTAGTAGGCGAGGACTCCGGCGCCGAGCGCGGCCTGCAGGGCGAACAGGGCCGACTCGATCTCACCGGACGGCGGTTCGTACAGCGGGGAGAACCACGGCTCGTAGTCCGGCTCGATCTCGGTGATGGCCGTCTCGGCCTCGGCGTCGGCGCCTGTGAAGGGCTCCTCCTTGTGGTCGCCGAGGCCGAGCGCGAGCGGCAGCACCGCGAGCGCGGCGACGGCGAGCAGCAGCACCAGGTTGATCTTCGTGTTCCGGCTCATCGGGCCACCGCCTCGGTCTCGGTCCGCGTCCGCTCGCGGGGCGGCAGCACGCCCAGCCGGTTCAGCTCGCCCTTGCTGGACTGCACCAGCAGCCGCATCACGAGGACGGTCAGCAGTCCCTCGCTCACCGCGAGCGGAATCTGCGTGACGGCGAAGATGGTGCCGAACTTGCCGAGCGCGCCCAGGAAACCGCTGCCCGGGTCGGGGAAGGCGAGTGCCAGCTGCACGCTGGTGACGCAGTAGGTCGACAGGTCGGCGACGAACGCGCCGCAGAACACCGTCACCATCAACGGCACCTCGAACCGCCGCAGCAGCCGGTACACCGCGTACCCGGCCCAGGGTCCGACGATCGCCATGGAGAAGACGTTGGCCCCGAGCGTGGTCAGACCGCCGTGGGCGAGCAACAGCGCCTGGAAGAGCAGGGTGATGGTGCCGAGCACCGCCATGACGGGCGGCCGGAACAGGATGGCTCCCAGGCCCGTGCCGGTCGGGTGGGAGCAACTGCCCGTGACGGAGGGGAGTTTCAGCGCGGACAGGACGAACGTGAAGGCACCGGAGGCACCGAGCAGCAGGGTGCTCTCGGGGTGCTCGCGCACCTCACGGGTGAGTGACCGGACCCCGTGGACGACGAACGGCGCCGACGCGACGCCCCAGGCGACCGCGTGCGCCGGAGGCAGGAAACCCTCGGCTATGTGCATGGCTCAGCAGACCCTCTCCAGCACCTCGTGGATGGTTGACGCGCCTTGGCCGGTCTCCTGGCTGACGGGTACCACCGCCCGGACTCCGCCTTCCCGGGTCACGAGGACCCAGTGGCTGCCCGCGAGGGCCGGAGCCGGACTTCCCGATTCACAGTGGCGAGGGCCGCACCGGCATCACACCGGATTTCCCGTTCACCAAGGCCAGGTGACAATAAGGCCCGGATCAGGACGAGCACAACCCGCACCGGGGGCGCGCGAGGGGGCGCCCCCTCGCACACCGGCGCATCCGGGACGCCGCCGGGTGAGCATCCCGTGGGGTCAGTCGTCGCCCTCGTCCCCGCCGTCCTCGCCCTCGCCGTCCCCCTGCGGGGCCGGCGCTTGCTCCTGCTCCGGCTGCTCCGCCTCCGCCGGCCCCTCGGTACCCGTGTCCTGCGCGGGAGTCATGCCGGGAGCCGACGGCGTGGGGGGCTGGTCGGTGGGCGGGGTGCCGGCCGGCGTGACGTCGGCCACCGTCCCGGTGGCCGGCGTGGTGGCAGCCGCCGGACCGGAGTCCGGCCGCGATCCGGACGCCGGGCCGGGGGTCGCCCCGGCGGCGGGGGTGCTCGCGGTGGGGGAGGGGCCCGGGTCCGTGCCCTCCGTGGCGGTGTCGTCCGGCGAGAACCACTGCATGCCGATGAGCATCGCGGCGACGAAGAGCGCCGCGGCCGCGACCGCCGCGACGGCCTTCGGACGGTTCCCGCTCCCGCCGCCGCCCCGCCGTCCGCCCCGCCCGGGACGCCCTGCCTGCGCCGCGCGGGCCGCGCCGCGGGGCCCGGGTGCGGCGGGCAGGGCGTAGGTGGTCGGGCTGCTGGTCTCCGCACCCGGATACGGGGCTTGACCGGAGGACGCGGGCCGGGGCTGCGGTCGCGGGGGCGGCGACACCTCCGGCAGCGGTTCGGGCAGCCCCCGCCAGGCACCGCCCGCGAACCACTCGGCCGCCTGCTGCGCGGTGGGCCGGTCCTCGGGCTGCTTGGCGAGCAGGCCGAGCAGGTAGTTCTCGAACGCCGGCGGCAGACCGGCGACCCCCAGCTCGCGCGGCGGCACGGGAACGGCGTCGAGGTGCTGGTGCAGCAGGGCGACGGCGCTGTCCGCCTCGAACGGCGGCCGGCCGCTGAGGAGCTGGTACAGCACACAGCCCAGCGAGTACATGTCGGAGGCGGTACCCGCCGGTTTGCCCAGGGCGCGTTCGGGCGCGAGATACATGCCGGTGCCGACGATCTGGCCGGTGGCGGTGAGCGCGGCGCCGGGGTCGTCCATGAAGCGCGCGATGCCGAAGTCGCCGATCTTCAGGTTGCCGCGGGCGTCGAGCAGCAGGTTGGCGGGTTTGACGTCCCGGTGGACGATGCCCTGGGCGTGCGCGGCGGCGAGCCCGGCCGACGCCTGAGCGGCCAGGACGGCGACCCGCTCCGCCGGCAGCGGACCCGACTTCGTGAGCACCTGGGAGAGGCTGTCGCCGTCGACCAGTTCCATCACCAGGTAGAGCCGGTTGTCGAACTCGCCGAAGTCCAGCACGCCCACCACGTGGGGGTGGTTCAGGCGCCCGGCGGTCTGGGCCTCCAGCCGGAACCGCGAGGTCGCCGTGGCGTCGGTGTCCTGGGGCAGCAGCAGCTTGAGGGCCACCGCTCTGGCGAGCGTCTCGTCGTACGCACGCCAGACCTCTCCCATTCCACCGCGCCCGATCTCCACATCCAGCCGGTAGCGGCCCGCTAGCAGCACTCGTCCTCGTCTCACGCTCAGGGGAAGGTCCGTCGCCGCAGGCCGAACTCCCCGCACAGGCGCGGGGATTGGTAGGGGCTGCCGCAGCCGCCCCAGGATACTGGCGCGGCGCGCCCCCGTTGTCCCGGGCGTCGGGGCCCTCCGCCGCCGACGGAGACGGGCCCGCGTCATGGTGCACGTGCGCACCCGCGGGCGCCACCGCAGCCGCCCCGGTGCCGTCCCGCCCGTCCGCCGGGCCGGTCACCGTCCCGGCGCGCCCCTCCGGGCGCGGCAACCTGACCACCGCCCCGGCCGGGACGGCCGCCACCGCGCCCACGGGACGGCCGCCACCGCCGCCCACGGGACGGCGGCCGGAGCCGGCCACGACACGCCGGCCGGGAGGCGCGTGCCGAGCGCAGGGATCCGGTGACCGTGCTGCCCCCGGGACGATCGGTCCGGGGACGGGCGACGACGCACCCGCGCAGAGGCCGAGCCGCCCTCCTCGGCGAGGTCGGGCACCCGGGCGCGGGCGACCGGCACGACCAGCCTCCGCCCCGCCGTGAGCAAGATCACGGCTCCCGGGGGCCACCGGCGCCAGCCCGTCAGCACCGTCGGCACCCGGTCCGTCGCCCGGAGCCACCACGGTCTGCGGGAACCGGACGGAGAAGCTCGGCACCGTCGCCGGCACGGTCGTCGGCGCATGGGTGAAGGCCGGTTGCAGAAGGCCGACGTGCACCCGGCGCCTCCGTGTCGACCGGGCCGGGACGCCCGGCGACCGACCAGGCCGCGCCTGAGCGACTGCCGTCCAGCACCAGCCGGGCCCGACAGGGCAATTCGCGGGCGAGGCAGCGCGATCACCCAGCCCTCAGCGGTCGTGGACGGGTGGCGGCAGAGCCTGGCCGACGTGACCGACCAAGCGGCGGCACGCGACCCCCCGGTCGGCAGAAGCGATGGTGGTCACGGTGACGAACACAACGCGCACCGACGCCACCAGGGCCCCGCCGCACACTCCTGTTCCGCAACGGCCCTCCGCGGCACGGAGCGACCAGGGCAACGAGGCCGGAGCCGGTCCGGCAGCCGTCCCAGGCCGGCGGGCGGCCGAGGTCACGCAGGGGCGCCGAGCGGTGGGTGCTCGAGTACACGGGGCTTGTACTCGACCAGCTGGATGCGGCCGTCGAACGTGCGGTGCTCGGTCATCTCGAGTGCGACGTCCGGATACCCGTCGTAGATGCGTTCTGCGCCCGTGGCCCCGGTGATCACCGGGAACATCACGACCCGGAAGCGGTCGACGAGTCCGGCTCGCAGCAGGGACCGGCACAGGCTGAGGCTGCCGATCGTGCTGAGGAGCCCCGAGCCAGTCGACTTCATGGCGCGGACCGCCTCGACGGCGTCGTCGCGGACGAGCGTGGAGTTGGCCCATGCCAGCGGCTCCTCGAGGGAGGAGGAGAACACCACCTTGGGCGCTCGCGTGAGCTCGTCGACGGACGCCTCCTCCTCGGGCCTGAAGTCCTCCTGGCCGTCCGGGACCTCGCCTGCGGCGAAGCCCGACATCAGGCGGTAGGTGTTCGCTCCCATCAGGTAGGTGGCCTCGGGCTGCTCGCCGAGCCATGCGAGGTACTCCGGGCCCTCCAGGCCCCAGAACCCGGGCCATCCCTCTCCCGACGCACAACCGTCGAGGGAGGTGATGAAGTCGATGAGAAGCTCGGACATGGTGGTTCCCCTTCCTGAGGTGTCACGAGCTTGGACCGGCCGGGAGCCGCGAACTCATCGGCCGGACGGTTCGCGGGGAGCGGCGGTTCGATCCCTGCCGCTGCCCGGCTCACCCACCCCGGAGCGCACGGCCGTAAGAGTTCCGTCATCTCTGCGGGCTGTGACCCGCCGGTCGGTCCGCGTTGAATGGGTGAGGTCGTACGGGACTTCCACAGGGGGCAGGCGATGATGAGGCGCGCGGGAAAGGCTTCGCCGACCAGGCCGTTGGTCATGGCGGTGCTGGCGGTGGCCGTTGCCGGGGGCGGGTTCGGGATGTACTGGTTCCAGCCGTGGAGGCTGTGGCAGGACGAAACCGTCCAGGAGGCCCTGCCCGAAGCCGTGGCCACCCCTGCCCCGCCCACGGGACCGGCCGGGACGCCGCCCTCACCGGCCGGGCCGCGGACGCTGGCGAGCGGCGCCCTGATCAGCCACGAACACGCGACCTCGGGCACGGTGGAACTCGTGCGGCTGCCCGATGGCTCCCACGTCGTCCGGCTGGAGAACCTCGACACCAGCAATGGACCGGATCTGCGCGTGTGGCTGACCGACGCACCCGTGAAGGAGGGCAAGGCCGGCTGGCACGTCTTCGACGACGGCAAGCACGTCAGCCTGGGCAAGCTCAAGGGCAACAAGGGCAGCCAGAACTACGTCCTGCCCGACCGCGTCGACCTCGCCCTCTACACCAGCGTCAGCATCTGGTGCGACCGCTTCGACGTCTCCTTCGGCGCTGCCGAACTCGCCCGCGCCTGAGAGTCCCGTCCTTGCAGCTCGGCAACTCCGGTCCCCGGGGACCGGAAAGCCGCCGACCGAACTCGGCGCGCGGCCGGCGGCGCCCTCAGGCCGCCATCAGCGCCGCCAAGGCGCGGTCCATCTCGGCGTTGAACTCCTCCGGCGCCAGCGGCAGACGGGACTTCACGTCTCGACTCCACTGGTCGGCGAGGACTTCGGCGGAGCCCGCCTCGACCCCGTCGAGGGCCGTGTCGGCCAGGTCGGACGGTGCGATCTTGTCCACCTGCCAGCCCGCGGCCATGTCGGTGTCGGCCAGACCGAGGTGCACCGCCGTGACGAGCGTGCCCTGCTCGGCGAGCTCCAGGCGGACACCGTTGGTCATCGCCCAGGCGGCTGCCTTGGTCAGGTGGTAGGCGTTGGCACCCTTGCCCCCGAACCACGACATGGCGGAGAGGACGTTGACGATCGCGCCCCCGCCGTTCCTCGCGAGCGTCGGCGCGAAGTCCCGGATCATGGCCAGGTGGCCGAACAGGTTGGTCTCCAGTTCGTGCCGCACCGCGTCCAGCGAACCGGTCACCAGGTCGGTCCCCGTACTGATCCCCGCGTTGTTGACGAGCAGCGAGACGTCCGGGGCGGCGTCGGCGGCGGCCCGCACGGATGCGGGGTCGGCGATGTCGAGGGGCAGCACCTCGACCCCGGGCAGATCCACGGTCTCCGGTCGACGGGCGGTCGCGTAGACCTTGCGGGCGCCTCGTTCGAGCAGACGCTGGGCGAAGGCGCGGCCCAGGCCGCGGTTGGCTCCTGTGACGAGGGCTACGGAGTTGTTGATGTCCATGGCCGTTACGCTAAAACCTGACGCTGACGTCAGAGGCAAGCACTGAACTTCGAGACCGCGGGGAGTCACCATGACCGTCACAGTGGATGCGGCCGAGCGGTTGATCCGCATCGGCGAGGTGGCACGCGGCGCCGGCGTCTCGGTGCGCGCCGTGCGCTACTACGAGCAGCAGGGACTGCTCGCCGCGGAACGCAGCCCGTCCGGTCAGCGTCTGTACCGCCAGGACGCCATCGTGCGGGTCCGCTTCTTCCAGCAGATGTTCGCCGCCGGCCTGTCCAGCCGAAGGATCACCGAACTGCTTCCGTGCTGGGACACCGGACACACCGACGCCGAGCAACGCGCCATGCTGCGCGTCGAGCGCGAGCGCATCCAGGCCAAGATCGACGAACTGCAGGCCGCGCGGGCCCGCCTCGACGAGATCATCGCCATCACCGACACCCACCCTTAGCCGCGGTCATCCGACGTCTCACCCGTGATGCGCGAGTGGGGGAGGAGCCTGGCGGTCGGTGGGCCGGTCCGGCGTCCCCCGCCGCACGCGGCTCCCTCAGGTGTACTTGCCGTTTACCATACGGGTCGACTCGTATGGTAAACAGGGCGGTATGACTTCCTCCCCTGCACGAGGGCGCCCCCGGGACGAGCGGTCCGGTGCCGCGATCATCCAGGCGGCCACCGAACTGGTCGTCGAGAACGGTTACGCGGCGACGTCCATCGGCGCGATCGCCGCCCGCGCGGGCGTCGGCAAGGACACCGTCTACCGCCGCTGGTCCGGCAAGCCGGAACTGGTCTACGAGGCGGTGTTCACCGCATCGGACACGGCGGACCTGCCGGACACGGGGACGCTGGAAGGCGACCTGGCCGTCGTGGTGCAGTCGCTGGTCGAGGAGTTCTCCACACCGGCGGCCGCGTCGGCCCTGCCCGGGCTGCTCGCCGACTTCGCCGCCACACGGGAACTGCGCGCCACGATCCGC
The DNA here is from genome assembly GCF_036857595.1 of Streptomyces sp. AHA2. Classification (NCBI taxonomy): domain Bacteria; kingdom Bacillati; phylum Actinomycetota; class Actinomycetes; order Kitasatosporales; family Streptomycetaceae; genus Streptomyces; species Streptomyces sp. AHA2. The sequence goes on along the minus strand of NZ_JAUQWJ010000021.1, from coordinate 59,095 downwards.
TCCCGGTTCCTCCAGCCGGCCAAGGAACGGCTCGTCACGGTGTTCGACCGGGCCGAGCAGCGCGGCGAGACCGGCGCCGATCTGCCGGTCGACCTCGTACTGGACACCCTGGCCGGAGCCGTCTTCTTCCATCTGGGCGTCATCGGTGAGCACCCCGCCCCGGATCTGGCACGCCGTATCGCCGCGATCGTCACCAAGGGAATCGAGGCCAGGTGAACGGCTGGCTGCTCACTGCGGGCGGCATCGCGGCCATGACCACCTGCGTCCACGCCACGGCCGGCGGCCGGTCGGTCGTCCGCCCGCTCCTGGGCAGTGCGGTGGCCGCCGAGCCCAAGCGCACCCTGCACGTCGTCTGGCACATGGTCACCGTCGACCTGCTGCTCAGCTCCCTCGCGCTGCTGGCCTGCGCGTTCATGACTGCACCCAGCACGGCACTCGTGCTGTTCATCGCCGTCCAGTACGTCGCCTACGCCGCTGTGTTCCTGATCGTGACTTCGGCCGCCGACTGGCCCCGTCCGCTGCTCCGGCTCCCGCAGTGGATGCTGTTGCTCCCGGTCGGGATCCTCGCCCTGATCGGCAGCGGCTACGGCGGGACCTAGCTGTATTGACCCGCAGGGTTGTTCACGCGGCTGATGGGTGGCTGGCCGCCGAGTGCGGTGTGGCAGCGGTGGTGGTTGTAGGTGTGCAGGAAGTCCGCCAGGGCCGCGGTGCGTTCGGTGTTGCTGGTGTAGGGCCGCAGGTAGGCCCACTCGTCGGCCCGTTCAGGCCTCCGACGGGGCCAGCAGCACGAACTCCGCTCCCGCCGGGTCCAGGCAGACGGCCAGCCGTCCGACGCCCTCCATGTCCTGCGGCCCCATCTGCACCTCGCCGCCCTTCTCCGTGACCCGGGCCGCCGCGGCGTCGCAGTCCTCGACCGCGAAGACCGGATGCCAGTACGGCCGCCCGTCGGTCAGTGTGAGGTCCTGCGCTCCCATCTCCATCAGCCCGCCGTGCATCCGGTCCTCGGACAGGCCCGCCGGGGTGATGAGGGTGTAGGTGCCCGCCCCGCCGGGCAGCGGCATGTCGCTGAACTGCCAGTCGAACAGGCCGCCGTAGAACTCCCTGGCCGCCGCGCCGTCGGTCGTGAACAGTTCGACCCAGGCCAGTGAGCCCGGCTCGTCCACCAGGTCCAGGCCCGCGGTCGTCCCCGGCTGCCAGACGGCGAACTGGCCGCCCAGGGGATCGCTGTACTGGGCCATGCGGCCCCACTCGTCGAGGTCCATCGGCTCGACCCGCACCGTGCCGCCGGCCCGCCGCACGGCCTCGGTCGTGGCGTCCGCGTCGGTGACGCTGTAGTAGAGCATCCAGGCCGGGCGCGCTCCCTCCTCGGTCAGCTTGCCGAGACCGCCGACGACCTTGCCGTCCTTCTTGAACACGCCGCCTTCGAAGTCCTCGCCTGCCTCGCTTGCGCCCATGGACTCGTAGTCCCACCCGAGCACGGCGCCGTAGAAGGAGGCGGCGGCCCGGACGTCCGGAGCGCCGAGGTCGAGCCAGCAGGGGGAACCGGGGGCGTACTCCGTGGTGATCATGGCGGTGCTTCCCTTCAGCGAGTCCTGCGCCCAGCGTGACACCGGGCACCGCGGGGCGCGCGCCGCCGCTCTCCACCCGGGGGACGCCGGGCCCGGGGCACGGGGCGGGCGGGAGTGGTCCGACGGACTCGGGCGTGACGTCAGTGGACGGACAGGCCGCCGTCCACGAACACCGACTGGCCGGTGACGTACGCGGAGGCCGGGCTCGCCAGGAAGACGGCCGCGCCCGCGAAGTCCCCGGGCAGGCCGTTGCGTCCGATCATCGTGCGGGCGGCCAGGGCCGCCACCGTCTCGGTGTCGGACTGCAGGCGCGCGTTGAGCGGTGTCATGACGAAGCCCGGCACGAGCAGGTTGCAGGTGACGCCGCGCGGCGACCAGGCCTCGGCCTGGGAGCGGGCCAGCGCCTCCAGGCCGCCCTTGGAGGCGCCGTAGGCCCCGCTCTGGACGAACGCGCGATGCGCCTGCTGGGAGCTGATGTGGATGATCCGCCCGTACCCCCGCTCCGCCATGCCGGGGCCGAAGCGCTGGCCCAGCAGGAAGGGCGCCTCCAGGTTGACGGCCATCGTGACGTCCCAGACGTCCTCGGTGAGTTCGTCCATCGGCGGACGCAGGTTGATCCCGGCGCTGTTGACGAGGATGTCGGGTTCGCCGAACGCCTCGACCGCGCCGTCGGCGGCCGCCCGCACGCCCTCGCGCGTACTCAGGTCCGCCGCGACCCAGGCGGCCCGGCAGCCGAGGTCCGTCAACTCCGTGACCGTGGCGGCGAGTTCCGCCTCCTTGCGGGCCACGATCACGACGCTCGCCCCGGCGCGGGCCAGCGAGGTGGCGATGGCCCGCCCGATGCCGGAGCTGCCGCCGGTGACCAGGGCGACGCGCCCTTGCAGGGAGAACAGCTCGGCGAGGTAGGCGTGCGGCGTCGGGGTGCTCTGCGTCGGCTGGTTCGTCATACCGGCCCACTCTAGGTGGGGGAGCGAGGTGGCGGAGGGCCCGGGCCGAAGGGTGCGCAGGGCGCGGCCGACGATCGGGCGAAATCTGGCGCATATACCCCCTGGGGGTATATGGTCGATCCATGGACCCCACCTTTCGCGACTCCGAGGGGCACGGCCCCGGCAGGCACGGTCACGAGGCGCACGGACCCGGGCGGCACCCCGGCGGGCCGGCCTCCTGGGGTACGGCGGTCAAGGCCACGCTGCACTGCCTGGCCGGGTGCGCGCTCGGCGAGATCCTCGGCATGGTGATCGGCACGGCGCTGGGGTGGGGCAATGTGCCCACCATGGTCCTGGCGGTCACGCTCGCCTTCCTCTTCGGCTACTCCTTCACCCTGATCGCCGTGCTGCGCACCGGTCTCGGTCTCAGGGCCGCCGTCCGGGTCGCCCTGGCGGCGGACACGGTGTCGATCGCCGTGATGGAACTGGTCGACAACGCGATCATCGCCCTCACCCCCGGGGCGATGGACGCCCACCTGGCGGACGCGTTGTTCTGGTCCGCCCTCCTGGGCGGCTTCGTGGTGGCCTTCCTGATCACCACGCCGGTCAACAAGTGGATGATCGGCCGCGGCCTGGGGCACGCGGTGGTCCACTCCCACCACTGACGGGGCGGGGGCGGCCCGGCCCCCCGGGAGCCGGCGCTGGCGTTCGCCGGCGGCGCGACCAACCGGACGGCCGGCCCATGGCTCGACCGGACCGGCGGCAACGCCCCGTTCCGACACCGACGCGCCGGCGTCGGCTCGCCGCAGCCCTGTGCCGTGCACGGGCTCCCTTACTTCCTCCGGACGCCCTCGATCACGAACGCGGCTCCCAGGCACACCACTCCGGCCGACAGCGAGCCGAAGAAGACCCCTTCGAAGAGCAGGCTGTTCGCACCCTCAACGGTGCCATCGCCATGCGTACACGACTTCTCGAAGGGGAAGCGGGCCGTGTGCAGGTCCTCGCAGGAGTTCTGCAAGTCCTCATTGACCACGCTCGCGTTGATCCAGGACAGGCCCCACAGAAGGAAGAAGGTCCCGGCGCAGGCGCAGACGGCTCCCCACAGCCGGTTCAGCTGGGCCTCACTCGGGCCGGCGCTCGCCATACGCCGGAGCGTACCGCGCCGCGCTGACCACGGCTCGAACAGGGCCGCTCGGCCTGCAGGTCGGAGTCCTCCATGGCGGGCGGCGCCAGGCCCGCGTGTCGTGCGACGGCGGCGTGCACGGCGTGCCTGCTCGTGCCGGGGAGGGCGAGCGCGGTGCGAGGCGAGTCCGGCGAAGCGGCCGGGGGTGTCACGGTGACGTCGCCACCGGTCCTCAACAGGTGGAGCGAGCCCGGCGTCGGGCCATTCTCCAGCTACTCAGTGATACCGTATAGTGGTACTCGGTATCACGAAGTACTGCTGTGGCGCGAAAGGGGCCGCGATGGACGATCTGACGGAGATGCTGAAGGGCACGCTCGAAGGATGCGTGCTCGAGATCATCGGCAGGGAGGAGACCTACGGGTACGCCATCACTCGACAGTTGAACGAGCTCGGCTTCACCGATGTCGTCGAGGGGACGGTGTACACCATCTTGCTGCGGCTTGAGCGCAACAAGCTCGTCCAGGTGGTGAAGCGGCCGTCGGGGATGGGTCCGCCGCGCAAGTTCTACTCGCTCAACGACGCCGGGCGGGCGGAGCTCGCGAGGTTCTGGACGAAGTGGCAGTACCTCTCATCGCGGATCGACAAGCTCAAGGAGGGCGGGGAATGAACTTCTGGGAGAAGATCACCGGCAGCGATCTCACCCGGGAATGGAAGGCGTTCGACGCCCGGGCGCAGGCCCTTCCGGACGATCACCGGGCGGCGTGGGACCAGATCAGGATGCACCTGCTTCCCCATGGCGACTTCACCGGCCGCAGCCTCATGCCGATCCTCGACGGCGCGCTCGCGTTGCTCGAGGAGACGGCGGCCGAGGGGCAGAGCGCCCGTGAGGTGCTGGGCGAGGACATCCCGGGCTTCTGCAGGGCGCTGGCCGGCGGAGAAGGCGCTCGAACGTACCGCGACCGGTGGCGCGAGCAGCTGAACGGCAATGTCGCCCGGAAACTGAACCGGCTGGGAGGCTGACGTGGGCATCCAGGACATCATCGAGGGCAAGAAGCAGTGGCGGGCGCACATGGCCCGCGTCAAGGCACTCCCGCCGGACTACCGGATCGTCTACAAGGAGATGCAGAAGTACCTGTTCAAGGTCGGGCCGGTCGACCTGCTCGACGGGTCCCTGCTCCCCGGAATCGTCGACTTCTTCGAAGAAGGCGTCGCCGCCGGCAAGGGCGTGCTGGAACTCATCGGTCCCGATGTCGCCGCCTTCTGCGACGACCTCGTCAAGGACTGCCGCACCTACGCGGACCTCTACCAGGAGTCCATCGGTCCTGATCGCGGCACGGCCGGGAAGTAGGAAGCCGGCTCGGCCGGTGATGCCGAAGTGCGTCTCGACGTGGACGGCCCACACACGGGGACGTCTCCGACCCGTAGGGCGATCGTGGCCTGGATCACATGTCCGGGATTGAGTGCACGGGCCGGGTGATGTGCGTACCCATGGGTGCAGAACCGGGGCCGGATGCGAGGATGAGGCGCCATGACGACTGGGTGGTGTGCTCGCACGGTACGGGCCGCGGTGTTCGCGGCCGTCTGTGTCGTGCTCGCCGCCCTGGGTCACGTCATGATGTCCGGCGACCACGTGCCCCCGTCCGTGCTGGCGGCCGGCTGGGCCGTCACCGGCGTGGCGGGCTGGTGCCTGGCCGGTCGTGAACGCGGACCCGGTGTGGTCGTCGCCGTCGCGGTCGCCGTGCAGACCGCGCTGCACTCGGCGTTCTCCCTCGCCCCGCAAGGAGCCCGGGGGACGGCCGGGGGAGCGCACCCCGTGGACGCCCACGCCGTGCACATGCGCATGGACACGGGTGCCGGTGCGGGCATGAGCGGGATGCGTCACGACATGGGCGGCATGGGGCACGCCGGTCACGGCGCCGGCGGTGACTCGTCCCTCGGGATGCTCGCCGCCCACCTGCTCGCCGCGCTGCTGTGCGGCCTGTGGCTGGCCCACGGCGAACGGGCCGTCTTCCGTCTGCTGCGCGCCGTGGGCGCCCGGCTCGCCGCGCCGCTGCGGCTCCTGTTCGCCCGGCCCGCGCCGCCGCCGCCCCCGCCGGTGCGCGTGCGCCGCCGGTCCTCGCACCGGCTGCCGCGCCTGCTCCTGCTCGTCCACGCGATCACCTCCCGAGGTCCACCCGTGGGGACCGCTGCCGCCTGACGGCAGCCGGCGCCATCCCGGGGCAGCCCTTCCGTGCCGCCCCGGCCGCGGCCCCGCGCCCGTACCCCCTGTGCACCCCGTCCGCCGTCACGGCTGCCGGGGCGCCGTACGGGGCGAGCCGCGCCCCCACTCACCGGACCACGCGCCCGTGCGCCCGCCCGCCGACGCGGCGTGCCCGCGTGCCCCGTGGTCCCGGAACCCGAGAAGGACACCAGGTGATCACTCCTGCCCTGCCCCGCGACAGATCGGCCTGCGCCGACGAGTCGATAACCGCATGGGCGCTGGCCGCCCGCGGCGGTGACGCCGCCGCCGTCGACCGCTTCGTCCGCGCCCTGCACCGCGACGTCATCCGGTACGTCGCGCACCTGTGCGCCGATCCGCAGGCGGTGGACGATCTGACGCAGGACACGTTCCTCCGGGCGCTCGGCAGCCTGCACCGGTTCGAGGGCCGCTCCTCGGCGCGGACCTGGCTGCTGGCCATCGCCCGGCGCGCGGTCGCCGACAGCATCCGCTCCACCGCCGTACGTCCCCGCCGGGCCGACCTGGCGGACTGGGAGGTGGCGGCCGAACTCGCCCAGCCGCACGGCCTGCCCGGCTTCGACGACGGCGTGGTGCTGCTCGCACTGCTCGACGGGCTGCCCGCGGAGCGCCGCGAGGCGTTCGTCCTCACGCAGTTGCTGGGCCTGCCGTACGCGGAGGCCGCCGAGCTGAGCCGATGCCCGGTCGGCACGGTCCGCTCCCGTGTGGCCCGCGCCCGCGCCGCACTCGTGGCCCTGCTGGCCGACACGGACGAAGCCGCGCCACCGTCCGAACCCGCCCTGGCCGCCTGACGGCTCCCGCACCACCGGTGCCCGCCGGCCCCGTCCGGCGGGCACCGGTCGTCCCTCGCCGGAGGGTGGCGCGTCGGAGGGCGCCCGCTGCCGAGGGTCTGGACGCTCTATCCAAGACCTGGACTGGCGGTCTAAGCTGGGTGCTGGTGAGAGGAGGCGACATGGACGTCGCGCTGGACGCCGAACGGGACGCGATCCTGGCGGCGATGACGCCCGTCGTGGGCGGGATCGCCGCGACCTTCGGCCCGGTCTGCGAAGTGGTGCTGCACGACTACCGCAACCCGCAGGAGTCGGTGGTGGCCGTGGCCGGTTCCGTGACCGGACGGGCCGTGGGCGGTGCCATGAGCGAGATCGGCATGCGCGTCCTCGCCGGCGGTGACGAGGCGGCCGACGAACTCAACTACGTCACCCGCACCCGCGGCGGCGCACTGGTGAAGTCCTCCACGATGGTGCTGCGGGACTCGACGGGTGCCGTCTTCGGGGCCCTCTGCGTCAACCTCGACATCGGCGCCGTCGGTGCGGCGCACCGGCTGCTCGGCGCCCTCGCCGGAGCGGACACCGCCCCCGCGGAGCTGCCGACCACCACCTTCGGCAACGACATCGACTCCGTGGTCGACGCCCTCGTCGACGCCCACCGGTCCAGACAGCGGGGCAGCTGGGCCGAACTCGACCGCGCGGAGCGCCTGGAGCTGTTCGGCGGCCTGGACGCCCGCGGTGTCTTCGCCGTGCGCGGAGCCGTCGAGCAGGTCGCCGGACGGCTCGGCATCTCCCGCGCCTCCGCCTACAGCTACCTCTCCCAGGCCAGGGCCGCCCACGACACTTCCCCCGGAGGATCCGCGTGACGACCACCACCCCGCCGGTCACCCCCGACGACGTCCGGGACGCCGCAGTCCGGCTCAAGGGCGTCGCCCACCGCACGCCCGTACTGCGCTCCCGCACCCTCGACGCGCTCGTCGGTGCCGAGGTGCACCTCAAGTGTGAGAACTTCCAGCGGGTGGGCGCCTTCAAGTTCCGGGGCGCCTACAACGCCGCCTCGCGGCTCACCCCCGAGCGGCTGTCCCGCGGCATCGCCACCTACTCCTCCGGCAACCACGCCCAGGCCGTCGCCCTCGCCGCCCGCGAGCTGGGCACCACCGCCGTCATCGTCATGCCCGAGGACGCCCCGCCCTCCAAGCGCGCCGCCACCGAGGGTTACGGCGCCGAGGTCGTCACCTACGACCGCTACACCGGCGACCGGGTCGCGCTCGCCGAGGCCCTCGCCGCCGAGCGGGGACTGACGCTCATCCCGCCCTACGAGCACCCGCACGTCATGGCCGGCCAGGGCACCGCCGCACTCGAACTGCTGGAGGAGGCGGGGGAGTTGGGTGCCCTGCTGGCACCGGTCGGGGGCGGCGGGCTGATGGCCGGCAGCGCCACCGTGGCCAAGGCGCTGTACCCGGGCATCCGGATGATCGGCATCGAACCGGAGGCCGGGGACGACACGAGGCGCTCCCTGGAGGCGGGACGGCGGGTCGCCGTCCCCGTGCCGCGCACCATCGCCGACGGCCAGGCGCTGCACACGCCCGGGGAACTCACCTTCTCCGTCAACCGCCGTCTCGTCGACGCGATCGAGCTGGTGGGTGACGACGAGATCCGGGAGGCGATGCGGTTCGCCTTCGAGCACCTGAAGATCGTCGTCGAACCGAGCGGCGCCACCCCGCTGGCCGCGTTGCTCACCGGGCGCGCGGGCCCGCTCCCGTCCCGCGTCGGAGTGATCGTCTCCGGAGGCAACGTGGACGCGCGCCGCTTCGCGGAACTGTGCGGGGCCGCCTGACCTGGCGTCGCCCGTCCGGCGGGTGGACGATGGAGGCACAGCCTCATCGAGGAGGAGCGTCATGCTGGAGATGAAGACGCTCGACAAGCCGGACGAGCGGCGCGATTACCCCCGAGGCCACCTGGAAGCCGTCCACATGCAGGGACTCGACTTCGCCGTGGCCACGTTCGAACCGGGCTGGCGCTGGTCGGAGTCCGTGGCCCCGCTGGCCGGGACCGACAGCTGCCGGATCCACCACAACGGCTACGTGGTCTCCGGCCGCATGCACATCCGCATGGACGACGGCACCGAGGGCGAGGTCGGCCCCGGCGACGTGTTCGTCTGCTCGCCCGGTCACGACGCCTGGGTCGTCGGCGACGAGCAGTGCGTGGTGTACGACTTCGCGGGCGACATGGCCAAGGCGTACGCCAAGAAGAGCTAGCACTCACCGCCCTTCACGGTCGCCCGCCGGGCGGCGGGAACCCCGGTTCCTCGTTCTCCCGGCGCGGTATCAGCGCTTGCCCTTCGGAAACCGATCGGTTTACCCTTCTCGACAGAGGAAACCGATCGGTTTCCCGTTGTGTGCACCGTGAGGGAGACACCCATGACCGCCATCGAAGGTTCCGTCGCTCTGGTCACCGGCGGCAGCCGCGGCATCGGCCGCGCCCTGGTCGCCGCCCTGTACGAGCGCGGCGCGAAGAAGGTGTACGCCACCGCCCGCGATCCGCGGACCGTCACCCACCCCGGCGCCGTACCGCTCGCCCTGGAGGTCACCGACCCCGCTTCCGTGGCGGCCGCGGCCGAGCAGGCCCAGGACGTCACCCTGCTGATCAACAACGCGGGCGCAGCGGTGAGCGCGAACTTCCTCGACTCGCCCGTCGAGGACGTCCGGCGCGAGTTCGAGACCAATTTCTACGGCCCGCTCCTGGTCACCCGCGCCTTCGTCCCGGTCATCGAGCGCAACGGAGGCGGCCACATCCTCAACGTGCACTCCGTGCTGTCCTGGATCGGGCTCGCCGGCTCCTACAGCGCCTCCAAGGCCGCCCTGTGGTCGCAGACCAACTCGCTGCGCCTCGACCTCAGGCCGCGCGGCATCGACGTGACGGGCCTGCACGTCGGCTACGTGGACACCGACATGGCCGCCGGGGTCGACGCTCCCAAGTCCACGGCCGAGAGCGTCGCCGCCCAGGCGCTCGACGGCATCGCATCCGGCGCCCACGAGGTCCTGGCCGACGACCTCACGCGGCAGGTCAAGGCCGGGCTGGCGGCCGACCCCGCCGTCCTGTACCCGCAGCTCGCCGCCTGATCACACCGGCAGCAGCCGTGCCACCAGCGCGCTCAGTTGCCGGACGTTGCGGCACTCGTGCATCTCCACCAGCTCCGCGTAGGCCGGCGCGGCCGAGTCGCCGGTGCCCCAGCGGTCGCGCTGTTCGGGGTTCAGCCAGTAGACGCGGCGGGCCCGTTCGCCGATCCGGGCGAGAGCGGGCAGGTTCGGGTCGCCGCGGTTGGTGCGGGCGTCGCCCAGGACGAACACGGTCGTGCGCGACCCGACCGCGTCGGCGCAGCGCTCGGTGAACTCGCCCAGGGCCATGCCGTAGTCGCTGCTGCCGTGGTGGCCCGTGACCAACGCCTCCGCCTGGATGCGGCCGCCGAGTCCCTCCGGGTCGGCGGCGCCGTGCCGGAGCAGGCCCGTCACCTCGTCGATCCGGTTGACGAAGGCGAACACCCGCACCTTGCTGAACTGGTCGTGCAGCGCCTGCACCAGGAGCATCGTGAAGTCGGAGAAACCCGACACCGACCCGGACACGTCGCACAGCAGCACCAGTTCGGGGCGGGCGGGCCGGCGCCGGCGCAACACCGGACTCATCGGCACCCCGCCCGTGGACAGCGAACCGCGCAGGGTCCGGCGCAGGTCGATCGCACCGCGGGAGGCGCGGCGGCGCCGGGCCGCGAGCCGGGTCGCGAGCTTGCGGGCGAGCGGCTGGACCGTGCGGCGCAGCTCGGCCAACCGGTCCCTGCCGGCGAAGAGGAAGTCGACCCGGTCGGCGGTCGGGGCGACCGCCCGCCGGGCGATCTCGTCCCGTCCCCGCCGCTCGGCGACGCGGCGCCGGGCCTCCGCGGTCACCAGCGCGCGGAACGTCTCGATCCGCCGCCGGATCTCGTCCTCCAGCAGCCGGTCCGCGAAGCCCTGGCTCCCGCCCGCGCCACGCACTTGGTCCCGCACGCGGGCCAGCAAAGTCTGCGGCCGCAGCCGTTCCAAGGCCTGGTACGACGACCAGCCGTCCGACTCGGGTGAGGAACCGTAGCCGCCGAAACCGTCGACCGCCTCGATCGCCAGCCGGCCCAGCAGGGCCCGATCGTCGGCGGCCAGCGCGTCGGCCAGCCGGTCGCGCAGTTGCTCGCGTCCGGCCGGCTCCTCGGCGGGGGCGCCGACCCCGCGCGGGAAGTACAGGTCGAAGACCGCGTCGAACACCTGCCGCTGTCCGGGCCCGTGCAGCAGCGTCGCCGCGAGCCCTTCGCGCAGCAGCTCCCGATCGGCGAGGCCGAGTTCCTCCACCGCCCGTGCGGCGTCCACCGTCTCCCCGGTGCCGATCCGGACGCCGTGCGCGCGCAGGGCCCCCACCAGCGACGTCAGCCGCTCCGCGACACCGACCGCAGGGGTCACAGGGCGTCCAGGTCGAGCTTGGCGGACGCCTTCAGCACGTCGTCCTGGTGCTTGAGGAGCACGCCGAGCGTCGCCCGCACGACGGTCTCGTCCAGAGTGCCGGCGCCCAGTTCCAGCAGGGTGCGCGCCCAGTCGACGGTCTCGGCGACCGACGGCGCCTTGCGCAGGTCCATCGCGCGCAGCGCCCCCGCGACCCGGACGACCGACCGGGCCAGCGCCTCGTCCAGCCCCGGCACCCGCAGCCGTACGATCCGGCGCTCCAGCTCCTCGTCCGGGAAGCCGATGTGCAGGAACAGGCAGCGGCGGCGCAGCGCCTCGGACAGCTCACGGGTGGCGTTGGAGGTGAGGACGACGAAGGGGCGGCGCGTCGCGGTGATGGTGCCCAGCTCCGGGACGGTCACCTGGAAGTCGCCGAGCACCTCCAGGAGCAGGCCCTCCACCTCGACGTCCGCCTTGTCGGTCTCGTCGATCAGCAGCACCTTCGGGTCGTCGCCGCGGATGGCGGTCAGCAGCGGCCTGGTGAGCAGGAACTCCTCGCTGAAGATGTCCGTACGCGTCTCGTCCCACGTCTCGTCGCGGCCCGCGCTGATGCGCAGGAGCTGTTTGGCGTGGTTCCACTCGTACAGCGCGCGGGACTCGTCCACGCCCTCGTAGCACTGCAGGCGCACCAGCCGGGCCCTCGACGCCTGGGCGACGGCCTTGGCGAGTTCGGTCTTGCCCACACCGGCCGGTCCCTCCACCAGCAGCGGCTTGCCCAGACGGTCGGCGAGGAAGACGGTCGTGGCGACGGCGGGGGAGGCGAGGTAGCCGGCCTCGGCCAGACGGGCGGAGACCTCGTCGACGGACGTGAACACCTGAGGACCTCCGGGCGACGGCAGCGGCGAACGGCACTATCTAAGCGCTTGGTCACAGTCGCTGTCACGGGGCCGCCCGTATCGGGCCGGGGTCAAAACCGATCGGTTTCACCGGGGGCGGCGGCGCGGTACCCTCACCCCATGGCCACGACTGACAAGGCGTCCACCCGCGACCGGCTGCTCGACGCGGCGGCCGACCTCTTCTACCGCGAGGGCGTCTCCATCGGTGTCGAGACGCTGTGCCGCAGCGCCGGGGTCTCGAAGCGGTCCATGTACCAGCTCTTCCAGAGCAAGGACGAGGTCCTGGCCGCCAGCCTCGACCGGCTGCTCCCGCAGTACGAGGCGCGGCTCGCCCCCGGACCGCAGGAGGAGCCCGCCGGCACGCCGCGCGAGAGCATCCTGGGGGTCTTCGAACGGCTGGAGAAGGCCGCTGCCGAGCCCGCCTACCTGGGCTGCCCCTACCTCGCGGCGCTCGTCGAGCTGAAGGACCCCGCCCACCCGGCGAGCGCGGTCGCCCGCGGGGCGAAGGAACGGCTGCAGAGCTTCTTCCGGACCCGGGCCGCCGAAGGGGGAGCCCGCGATCCGGAGCTGCTGGCCCGCCAGCTGATGCTCGTCTTCGACGGGGCCAGCGCCCGGGCCGGCGCCGGGATCGAGAGGCTGGACGGGCTCACCACCGCGACCGTCACCGCACTGCTGGACGCTGCCGGAACACGCTGAAGGCGGCCGCCCTCCCCGCATCCCCCCGCTCACGCGGCGGCCGCCACCGCCCGCACCGCGTCCGTGCGCAGCACCCGCCGGGCCGTCGCCAGACCGGTCCCCAGCGTCACCGCCGCGGCCACCCCCACCACCGCGAGCCACACACCGAAAACCTGGCCCGGCAGCACCCCGTCCGTGCGGACCACCGTGAAGGGCACGATCCCCGCCAGGGCGGCCAGCGTGCCGCAGCACACGCCCGTCACCGTCAGCACCAGCCCCTCGGCGCCCACCACGCCCAGCACCTGCCGCGGAGTCGCCCCGGCCAGCCGCTGCTGCCCGAACTCGCGCGAACGGTAGGAGGTCGCCGCGTACAGGGAGTTGACCAGCATGACGCAGACGAAGACCACGACGATGCCGACGACGGTGAGGTTGAGCGTCTCCAGGTTCCTCGCGTCGACCGACTTCACCGCCCCCGAAGCGGCGACGGCGTCGCTCTCCACCGCCTGCATCGTCAGCGTCGCCGTGGCGACGGCCGTGAACAGGATCAGCGACACCAGGATCCCGGCGAGCTGCCCGGCCCGCTCGCGCAGGTTGCGCACCGCCAGCCACCCGCTCGCCCCGCGAAGCGGCAACCGGTCCAGGACCGCCGCCAGCAGCCTCGGCGCCTTGAGCGCGCAGCCGACCGACAGCAGGATCGCCCCGTAGGCCGGCGGCGCCATCAGCGCGGCGTCCGTCGCCGAGAGCGCGAACGTCGAACCCGCCGACGCGGCTCCGACCGCCAGGGCCGCGTACGCAAGCACCGACCTCGCCCGGCCGCGCTCCCGGCCGCTGCCCGTCGCCCGCCGCACGGCGAGGGACGCGGCCCCCGCCGCGGCGAGCGGGGTGACGCCGACACCCGTCAGCAACGCCACCGGCCCGAAGGAGAACTCCACCGACCGCGCGACCTGGCCGCTGTCCCGGAACACCTCCAGCAGCGCCCGGCCGCCGAGCACCGCCGGCCCGACGGCCAGCGCGGCGCCCACCAGCGCCACGGCCACCGCCTCACCCACGACCATCCGCCTGATCTGCCCCGGAGTCGCCCCGGAGCAGCGCAGCAGTTCCCTCTCCGCGGCCCGCTGACGCACGTTCACCGTCAGCGTCGAGGCGATCGCGAAGAAGACCAGCAGGGTGCCGTAACCGCCGACCACGCCCGCCGCCGTGGACAGCGTCCCGGAGCTGACCGGGTCCACTCCGGGCTGCCCGGCGGTGTCGTGCAGCGCGTTGAACGTCATGATGATCGCGGCGCCCAGGAACGCGGACAGCAGCGTCGCGAGGAACCGCCCGGGCCGTTGCCGCACCGACCGCATCGCCAGTACCAACATCGCTCACACCCCCGCCGTCGCGTCGTCGCCCAGGTGCGCCAGCCGCTCGGCGACCGCGTCCGCCGTCGGTGCCGGAAGCCGCCCCGCCAGCCGGCCGTCCGCGAGGAACAGCACGGTGTCGGCCCAGGAGGCGGCGACCGGGTCGTGCGTCACCATCACCACCGTCCGGCCGTGCACCCGCACCGCCTGCTGCAGCAGCCGCAGCACGTCCCGCGCGCTGTGCGAGTCCAGCGCGCCCGTCGGCTCGTCCGCGAAGATCACCCGCGGCTCGGTGACCAGCGCGCGGGCGATCGCCACCCGCTGGCGCTGACCGCCGGAGAGCTGGTCCGGCCGGTGCCCGAGGCGGTCGCCGAGCCCCACGGCCGCCAGCACCTCCCGCACGTGCCGCCGGTCCACGCGCCGCCCGGCCAGCTTCAGCGGCAGCACCGTGTTCTGCGCGACCGTCAGCGTCTCCAGCAGGTTGTACTGCTGGAACACGAACCCGATCCGGCCGCGGCGGAACCTCGTCAGCTCCGCCTCGCCGCCGCCCGTCAGTTCGGTGCCGTCGACCCGCACGATCCCGCTGTCGGGCCGGTCCAGGCCCGCCGCGCACTGCAGCAGGGTCGACTTGCCCGAACCCGAGGGCCCCATCACCGCCGTGAACGTGCCGCGCCCCAGCCCGAGCGTCACCCCGTCCAGCGCGGTCACGGCGCTGTCGCCGCTGCCGTACGTCCTGGTGACCTCGACCAGCCGCAGCGCTTCGGCGGCGGGTCCCTGGTCCCGGTCCTGGTCCTGTCGTGCCCCGGTGCGGAACATCCCCTCGTCCCCCTTCGTCCGACACGCCCTGTGTCTCGCCTCGACGCTACGGACAACGGGACGTGACCACACTGGCCGCAGAACCCGTATCGCGGGGTGTACTCAGCGACACCCCCCGGGGTACCTGATCACTCCCCTACGGAAAGGGTTGGAACGGCATGCAGATCGATCTGAAGGGCCGCACCGCTCTGGTGACCGGCTCCACGCAGGGCATCGGCGCCGCCATCGCCACGGGCCTGGCCCGGGCGGGCGCCCGGGTGGGTGTCAACGGCCGCTCGCCCGACCGGGTGGAGCAGGCGGTGGAACGGATGCGCGGCGAGGTGCCCGGTGCCGAACTGGTGCCCGTGGCCGCCGACGTCACCGGTGACGAGGGCGCCCGGCAGGCGGTGGACACGCTCGGGCAGGTGGACATCCTCGTCAACAACCTCGGCATCTTCGGGTCCGCCGATCCGCTGGAGATCAGCGACGACGAGTGGCGCCGCTACTTCGACGTGAACGTCCTGTCCGCCGTGCGCCTGACCCGGCTCGTGCTGCCCGGCATGACCGAGCGCGGCTGGGGACGCGTCCAGAACGTCGCCAGCGACTCGGCGGTCGTCATCCCCGCCGAGATGATCCACTACGGCATGTCCAAGACGGCCCTGCTCGCGGTCGGCCGCGGCTTCGCCAAGCAGGCCGCCGGCACCGGTGTGACGGTGAACTCCGTCATCGCGGGCCCCACCCACACCGGCGGCGTCGAGGACTTCGTCTACCAGCTCGTCGACCGCGACCTGCCGTGGGACGAGGCGCAGCGCGTCTTCATGAAGCAGCACCGGCCCCAGTCCCTGCTGCAGCGGCTGATCGAGCCGGAGGAGATCGCCAACATGGTCGTCTACCTCGCCTCCGACCAGGCCTCGGCGACCACCGGAGGCGCCCTGCGGGTCGACGGCGGCTACATCGACTCGATCCTGCCCTGACCCCGGGTCAGTCCCCGCTGGTCAGCACCACTTCCAGGGTGCGCGGGCCGTGCACACCCTCGACCCGGTCCAGCTCGATGTCACTGGTCGCCGACGGCCCGGAGATCCACGTCAGCGGACGTGCCGGGTCGAGGCGTTCCAGTGCCTGCGGCACGGAGGAGACGACCTGGGCGGGCACGCGCACCACGCAGATGTGGTGGTCCGGGACGAGGGTGATCCGCCGGCGGCCCTGGTCGGGGGAGCCGTCCAGCACGATGGTGCCGGTCTCGGCGACGGCGACCGCGCAGCCGGTCACCACGCTGTCCACCCGGTCGAGTTCGTGCGGCGTGCACTCCGCCCGGTCCGCCACCCGCGGCACGCCGGTCGCCGTCAGCCACCCAGGGTCCAGCCCGGGCGGCACCAGTACGGAGGCCGATCCGCGCCGCCGAAGCAGCGCGGCGATCAGCCCGGCCAGCCCTTCGCCGTCCGTGCGGTGCACCACCGCCCGGTAGTCCGCCAGGTTCCCGGCCAGCAGTTCCACCGTCTCCGCGACGCTGCGCCGCCCGTGCTCACGCAGGTAGTCCCGCGTGAGCGGTGTCTCGCCGGCCGGCAGGTCCGCCAGTGCGCGCCGCACCCGCCCGAGGATCCGTTCCCTGCTGCTCATGCCACGCCGTCCTTCCCGCCGTTCGTCCGCCGCCACCAGTCCCGGAACGGCTCGGCGGGCACCCGCGGCAGATCCCGTGTCCCGCTCCAGGCCCGGCCCGGGCCCGGCAGGGTCCGGGGGTGGAAGCGCCGGGTCCGGGAGGCGGCGCGCTGGCCGGCGCGCAGCGCGCCCGGGTGCGTGAACGCCCAGCGGGCCGCGCGCATCGCCGCCCGCTCCGCCGCGTGTCCCTTCGTCGGCCGCAGCACCACCTTGTTGCCCCCGCGGACCGCCTCACCCCCCTGCACGACGCGCTCCCGGAGGTGCACCAGCACCTCCGGGATGTCGATGGCGACCGGGCACACGTCGTAGCACGCCCCGCACAGCGAGGACGCGTACGGCAGCGAGGCGTCGATCTCGCTGCCGGTGCCCCGTAGTTGAGGGCTGAGGATCGCGCCGATCGGGCCCGGGTACACCGATCCGTAGGCGTGGCCGCCGGCCCGCTCGTACACCGGGCACACGTTGAGGCACGCCGAGCAGCGGATGCAGCGCAGGGCCTGCCGGCCGACCTCGTCGGCGAGGGTGTCGGTGCGGCCGTTGTCCAGCAGTACCAGGTGGAAGGTGCCCGGCCCGTCGCCGTCGGTCGTGCCGGTCCAGGTCGAGGTGTACGGGTTCATGCGTTCGGCCGTCGAGGAGCGGGGGAGGGTCTGCAGGAACACCTCCAGGTCCCGCCAGGTCGGCACGATCTTCTCGATGCCGACGACGGAGATCAGCGTCTCGGGCAGGGTCAGGCACATCCGCCCGTTCCCCTCGGACTCCACGACCACGAGCGTGCCCGTCTCGGCGACCATGAAGTTGGCGCCGGAGATGCCGACCTCGGCCCGCAGGAACTTCTCGCGCAGGTGCAGCCGGGCCGCTTCGGCGAGTTCGGCGGGCGTGTCGGTCAGGCCGTCGGGGGCGGGGCGGCCCCACTCGCTCATCTCCCGGGCGAAGACGTCGCGGATCTCGCCCCGGTTGCGGTGGATGGCCGGCACCAGGATGTGCGACGGGCGGTCCTTGCCCAACTGCACGATCAGCTCGGCGAGATCGGTCTCGTAGGCGCGGACGCCCGCGGCCTGAAGCGCCTCGTTCAGCCCGATCTCCTGCGTGGCCATCGACTTGACCTTCACGACCTCCGTCTCGCCGGTCTCCCGCACCAGCCGCACGACGATGTCGTTGGCCTCGGCCGCGTCGGCGGCCCAGTGCACGACACCCCCCGCCGCCGTGACCGACTCCTCCAACTGCACCAGGTAGCGGTCGAGATGACGCAGGGTGTGGTCCTTGATCCGCTTGCCCGCCTCGCGCAGCTCGGCCCAGTCGGGCAGCTCCGCCACGGCCTTGGCCCGCTTGGCGCGGATGGTGTGGGTGGCGTGCCGCAGATTGCCGCGCAGGGTCTCGTTCCCGGCTGCCTCCCGCGCGGCGTCCGGGAAGGCGGGAAACGCGAGGTGGTCGGGCGGGGGAAACGCAGGGTGGGCGGGCGGGGGAAACGCAGGGTGGGCGGGCGGGCGAAACCCAGGCATCCCGACGAACGTTCCGCTCATACGACTGGCTCCTCCTCCGTGCTCGCCAGGATCTCCGCGAGGTGCACCGGCCGCATCCCGGTCCGCAGCCGGGTCATCGTCCCGCCGATGTGCATCAGGCAGGAGTTGTCGGCCGCGCACAGCACCTCGGCGCCCGTCGACTCGGCGTTGCGCACCTTGTCCGCGCCCATCGCGGCCGAGACGTCGGGGTTCTTCAGGGCGAAGGTGCCGCCGAAGCCGCAGCACTCCTCGGCGCCCGGCAGCTCGACCAGTTCCAGCCCCTTGACCGCCCGCAGCAGCCGCTTCGGACGCTCGCCGAGCCCGAGCGCGCGCAGCCCGTGACAGGTCGGGTGGTAGGTGACCGTGTGCGGGTAGTACGCCCCGACGTCGGTCACGCCCAGCACGTCCACCAGGAACTCGGTGAGTTCGTACGTCTTCGGCACCACCGGCGCCAGCGCGGCCGCGAGGGTGCCGCCCCGCCCCTCAGCCCGGGCCCGCTCGCCCATCCGCGGGTACAGCTCCCGCACCATCGCCCCGCACGACCCGGACGGGGTCACGATCGCCTCGTACCCGCCGAAGACCTCGGAGAAGTTCCGGGCGAGGGGCTCGGCCTCGTGCCGGTAGCCGGTGTTGTAGTGCGCCTGCCCGCAGCAGGTCTGCCCCGGCGGGAAGTCGACCTCGACGCCCAGCCTGGTCAGCAGTTTCACCACGGCACGTCCGGTGTCCGGAAAGAGCGTGTCGTTCACGCAGGTCAGGAACAGGGCGACACGCATCGCGCTCCCAGGGGTCGATCACCGGACGAGTGCAGCGTAGTTGCGGGCGACGGGCCCGGGGGAGACCCCGTCAGATCCTGGCGAGCCGGGCCCGCGCGGCACGCCACCGCGCGGTCGTGCCCCGTGGTGCGTACCGCCCCAGCGCCTGGGTGCGCACGAGCAGGTCGCGCATGGCGGCCAGGTCACCGGTACCGCCGTGCGCCCGGGCCTGCACGAGCACGTTGCCGAGGGCCGCCGCCTCGGCCGGGCCGGCCACCACCGGCAGTCCGCAGGCGTCGGCGGTCAGCTGGCACAGCAGCGCGTTGCGCGTGCCGCCGCCCACCACGTGGACCACGTCCACCGCGTGCCCGGCCAGCCGCTGCGCGTCCAGCACCGCCTCCCGGTGGGCCAGGGCGAGTGAGTCGAGGATGCAGCGCGTCACCTCGGCCGGCGACCCGGGCACAAGCTGCCCCGAGGCCCGGCAGGCCTCGGCGATCCGCTCCGGCATCCGCCCCGGAGCGAGGAACCGGGCGTCGCCCGCGTCCACCACCGACCGCAGCCCCTCCATCCGGGACGCCCGGACGAGCAACGCGTCCAGGTCCGGCTCACCCCAGTCGCGTACGCACTCCTGGAGCAGCCACAGGCCCGTGATGTTGCGCAGGTAGCGGACCGTGCCGTCCAGCCCCAGCTCGTTGGTGAAGTTGGCGGCCCGGCTCTCCTCGGTCAGCACCGGCTCGTTGAGCTCCAGACCGGCCAGCGACCAGGTGCCGGTGCAGACGTAGGCGAACCGGCCGCCCATCGCCGGGACTGCGGCGACCGCCGACGCGGTGTCGTGCGACGCCACGGCCGTCACCGGCACCGGACCGCTGAGCCCGGTCCGCTCCAGCACCTCCGCGCGCAGCAGCCCCGCCGGGTCGCCGGGTTCCCTCAGCGGCGCGAACAGGTCCAGGTCGATGCCCAGCCGGGAGGCCACGCCGTGGGACCACTCACGCGTCCGGGGGTCGATCAACTGGGTCGTGGAGGCGTTGGTGAGCTCGGTGCCCTGCTCCCCGGTCAGCCAGTAGGTCAGCAGGTCCGGGACCAGCAGCAGCCGCCGCGCCCGCTCGAACTGGGCCGTGGGGCGGGCCGCGACGAGCTGGTAGAGGGTGTTGAACGGGGCGTACTGCACCCCGGTCGCGGAGTACAGCTCCTGCGGGGGCACGGTCGCCCACACCCGCTCCGCCACACCCTCGGTCCGGGTGTCCCGGTAGTGCACGGGGTTGCCGAGCAGCGCCCCGTCCGCGTCGAGCAGCCCGTAGTCCACGGCCCAGCCGTCGATGCCGACGGAGTCGACCCGCCCGGCCGCCCGCAACCCGTCCAGCACGCCGGTGTACAGCCCGAGCACGTCCCAGCGCAGGCCCTCCGGCACCCGCACCGGACGGTTGGGGAAGCGGTGGATCTCCGTCAGCTCCAGGGTGCCGGGGCCGACGCGGCCGGCCATGACGCGACCGCTGGACGCCCCGAGGTCGACGGCCGCGTGCGACGTCACGGCCGCGCTCACCGCAGGAAGGCGGCCGCGACGCCGGCGTCGACCGGGACGTGCAGCCCGGTCGTGTGGGTGAGCTCCCCACCGGTCAGCGCGAACACCGCGTTGGCCACGTGCTCCGGGAGCACCTCGCGCTTGAGGAGGGTGCGCCGGGCGTAGAACGCGCCGAGCTCCTCCTCCTCGACCCCGTACACGGCGGCCCGCTGGGCGCCCCAACCGCCCGCGAAGATGCCCGAACCGCGCACGACGCCGTCGGGATTGATCCCGTTGACGCGGATGCCGTGCTCGCCCAGTTCGGCGGCGAGCAGCCGCACCTGGTGGGCCTGGTCGGCCTTGGTGGCCGAGTAGGCGATGTTGTTCGGCCCGGCGACCACGGCGTTCTTCGAGGTGATGTAGACGATGTCGCCGCCCAGCTCCTGGGCGATCATCAGCCGGGCCGCCTCCCGCGACACCAGGAACGACCCGCGGGCCATGATGTCGTGCTGCAGGTCCCAGTCCTCCGCGGAGGTCTCCAGCAGCGGCTTGGAGATCGACACGCCCGCGTTGTTGACCACCAGGTCCACGCCGCCGAAGGCCAGTACGGCCGCGCGGAAGGCCTCGGCGATCTGCTCCTCGGACGTGACGTCCACCGTGACGGCGACGGCCTTGTCGGGCCCGCCCAGCTCCTCGGCGACCGCCTCGGCGTTCCCCGTGTTCCGATCGGCGACGACCACGCACGCGCCCTCGGCCACGAGCCGGTGCGCGACGGCCTTGCCGATCCCGCTGCCGGCGCCGGTCACCAGAGCCACCCGCGTCGCGAGCGCCCCGGGCCTCGGCATCCGCCGGAGCTTGGCCTCCTCCAGCGCCCAGTACTCGATGCGGAACTTCTCCGACTCCTCGATCGGCGCGTACGCGGACACCGCCTCGGCGCCGCGCATCACGTTGATCGCGTTGACGTAGAACTCCCCGGCCACGCGGGCCGTCTGCTCGTCCCTGCCGTAGGAGAACATGCCGACCCCCGGGATCAGCACGATGGCCGGGTCGGCGCCGCGCATCGCCGGTGAGCCGGGCCCGGCGTGCCGCTCGTAGTAGGCGGCGTACTCCGCGCGGTACTCCGCGTGCAGGTCCTTCAGCCTGGCGATCGCCTCGTCGAACGGGGCGGTGGGCGGCAGGTCCAGCACGAGCGGACGGACCTTGGTCCGCAGGAAGTGGTCGGGGCAGGAGGTGCCGAGGGCGGCGAGCCGCGGGTGCTCGGCGCGCGCCAGGAAGCCGAGGACGACGTGGGAGTCGGTGAAGTGCCCGATCTGGGGCCGGTCCCGGGAGGCCAGGGCACGCACGTACGGCGCGAGCGCGGCGGCCCGTGCGCGCCGCTCGCCTGCGCCGAGCGGCGCGTACCCCTCGATCACCGGGCCGAACGGCTCGGCCTTGCCGCGCCCGGCGAGGAACCGCTCGGCGGTGCGGACGATGTGCAGTGAGTTGCGCTCGCACTGCGCGGAGGTGTCGCCCCAGGCCGTGATCCCGTGCCCGCCCAGGATGCAGCCGACGGCCTGCGGGTTGGCCCGCTTCACCGCGGCGACGTCCAGTCCGAGCTGGAACCCGGGCCGCCGCCACGGCACCCACACCACGCTGTCCCCGAAGCACTCGGCGGTCAGCCTCTCCCCGTCGGCGGCGCAGGCGAGCGCGATCCCGGAGTCCGGGTGGAGGTGGTCGACGTGGGCGGCCTCCACCAGGGCGTGCATGGCGGTGTCGATGGAGGGGGCGGCCCCGCCCTTGCCGTGCAGGCAGTAGTCGAACGCGGCGACCATCTCGTCCTCGCGCTCCACCCCCGGGTACACGTCGGCGAGTGCCCGCACCCGGTCCAGCCGCAGCACGGCCAGCCCGGCCTCGGTCAGCGTCCCGAGGTCGCCCCCGGACCCCTTGACCCACATCAACTCGACGTCCCCGCCGGTGACGGGATCGGTACCGGTGCCCTTGGCGGAGGCGTTGCCGCCCGCGTAGTTCGTGTTCCGGGGATCGGCCCCGAGCCGGTGCGACCGGGCGAGCAGAGCGTCGGCTTCGGGAGGAACATCCATGAACACGTCCCTTTCCGGTCGGAGGGGATGGGGTGCCTTCTTCTCAGGAGCGCGGGGAACGGTGCGACCAACCGCACACGACCCGCACTCCGCACATCACAGAACTCGGCAGACGCCTACGCACCCCACCCCGCCTGCTGCCCGCCCACCCGCTCGGCGACGATCCGCTCGGCCCACCCGGACCGCCGGTACGCGGCGAGCGGCTCGGGGTCCAGCCCCATCTCCTCCCGCACCTCCCGCAGCAACGGCCGCACATCCGTGTCGTACGCGTCCATCAGCACGGCGTTCGCCTCCAGCACGTCCCCCGCCCGCTGCGCCGCGGCCAGCGCGTCCGTGTCGACCAGCAGCGCCTTCGCCGTCGCCTCCTGCACGTTCATCACGGAGCGGATGACCGCCGGGATCTTCGCCTCGATGTTGTGGCACTGGTCGAGCATGAACGCCACCCCGTCGCAGAGCCCGCCGCCCCGCACCACCTCGTACATGATCCGGAACAGCTGGAAGGGGTCCGCCGCGCCGACCATGAGGTCGTCGTCCGCGTAGAACCGGGAGTTGAAGTCGAACCCGCCGAGTTTCCCCTCCCGCAGCAGCGTCGCCACGATGAACTCGATGTTGGTCCCCGGCGCGTGGTGCCCCGTGTCGACGACGACCTGCGCCTTCGGCCCGAGCTTCAGGCAATGGGCGTACGCGGTGCCCCAGTCGGGCACGTCCGTGGTG
Source organism: Streptomyces sp. AHA2 (assembly GCF_036857595.1). Classification (NCBI taxonomy): domain Bacteria; kingdom Bacillati; phylum Actinomycetota; class Actinomycetes; order Kitasatosporales; family Streptomycetaceae; genus Streptomyces; species Streptomyces sp. AHA2. The sequence goes on along the minus strand of NZ_JAUQWJ010000021.1, from coordinate 36,115 downwards.
TAGAACGCCGGCTCGAACAGCTTGTACTCCAGCAGCATCCGCTGCCCGTCCCCGAGCCGCCCGCAGACCTCCGCCAGCCCTTCGGCCAGCCGGTCCTGCCGGCTCCGGATGTCGTCCTGCCCCGGGTAGTTCGTGCCGTCGGCGAACCACAGCTTCAGGTCCGTGGAGCCGGTGGCGTCCATGATGTCGACGCACTCCAGCAGGTGGTCCACCGCCTTGCGGCGCACGGACGCCTCGGGATGGCAGATGCTCCCGAGGCGGTAGTCGTCGTCCTGGAAGGTGTTGGAGTTGACCGCCCCCAGCCGCACCCCGCGCTGCTCGGCGTGTTCGGCCAGGGCGGGGTAGTCGTCGACCCTGTCCCAGGGGATGTGCAGGGCCACCGTCGGCGCGACCCCGGTGAACTCGTGCACCTTCGCCGCGTCGTCCAGCTTCTCCTGCGGCGTGCGCGGCACGCCCTGTTGCGCGAACACCTTGAACCGCGTGCCCGAGTTGCCGTACGCCCACGACGGCGTCTCGACGGCCTGCATCCTCAAGGCGGCCTTGGCCGCGGCGAGCTCGGTCACGACAGGCTCCTGTGACATGACGTCATGACGACGCTGCGTGAAACGATTCAGAACGTGAAGCTAGGGACCCTCCGCAAGGGTGTCAACCCCTCCCGCACGGACCCTTGATCGCGAACGGTGACGCCTCGGCGAAGGGAAAAACCCCGGATCGCGGCTCGGTTGAAACCTTTCACGACGCCTGTGACGCCGCGAGGCCGTCGCGGCGGCGTCGTCGAGGAGCCCTCATGACCCACCCACCACCACGGGTCCGGCCCCGCCGGCACAAGTGGCCCTGATCAACAGGCCCGCCGGAGTGCACCGGCCGGTCCGACTTCCCGCTGCCCGCCTGACCGCACCCGGTCCCGGCGGTGGACGGTCGGTAGTGTGAAGCCGCCCCGGCCGCCGCCTCTCGTCTCCCCCTGGAGGTCCCCGCCCGATGGCCCAGTCGGTGGGTATCAAGGACGTCGCCCGCGCCGCCGGAGTGTCCGTCGGCACGGTCTCGAACGTGATCAACCGCCCGGACACGGTCGCCACCGAGACCCGGGCCCGCGTGCTGTCCGCGATCGACCGGCTCGGTTACGTCCGCAGCGAGTCCGCCCGCCAGCTGCGCGCCGGCCGCAGCCGCATCATGGGACTGCTCGTCCTGGACATGGGCAACCCGTTCTTCGTCGACGTCGCGCGCGGCGCCGAGCGCGCCGCCCGCCGGGCCGGACTGGGCGTCATGGTCTGCAACAGCGCCCAGGACCCGGGCGAGGAGGCCGAGTACCTCTCGCTCTTCGCCGAGCAGCGCGTGCGCGGCGTGCTGCTCACTCCCGCCGACGCCACCGGCCGCAACATCGAGGCGTTCCGGCGGCACGGCATCCCGTTCGTCCTGGTCGACCGGGTCGCCGAAGGCGCCACCGAGTGCTCGGTCTCCGTCGACGACGTGGCCGGCGGCGCCCTGGCCGTGCGCCACCTCGTCGACGCGGGGCACCGCTGCCTCGCCTACGTCAGCGGCCCGCCCGGCCTGAACCAGGTCCGTGACCGGCGCACCGGCGCCCTCCACGCGCTCGCCGAGGCCGGGCTCGGACCCGAGGCGCTGCGCGAACTGCCCACCGAACGGCTGGACGTCGCCGCCGGGCGGGACGCCGGAGCCCGGCTGCTCGGCCTCGCCGCTCGTCCGACGGCCGTGTTCTGCGCCAACGACCTGCTCGCCCTGGGCGTCCTGCAGGCCATGTACGCGGCCGGGGTCGGCGTGCCCGACGAGCTGGCCATCGTCGGGTACGACGACATCGAGTTCGCGGCCGCCGCGGCCGTCCCGCTGACCTCGGTCCGGCAGCCCGCCGTCACCATGGGAGCCATGGCGGCCGACCTGCTCCTGGAGGAGACCGAGGGGGCGGTCGCGGCCCGTCCGCACGAGCACCGCAGGGTCGTGCTCCGGCCCGAACTGGTGGTCCGCCGCTCCAGCCTGCCCGCACGCCCGGCCTGAACGGCCGTTCAGCAGGATTTCATGATCGAAGGGCCTCCGCCCGGACGTCGCCTGTGATGAACTGGGACGCGGCCCGAAAATCCGTCCGTCCCGGGAGCCCTGTTGACCCTCAGCTACCGCCAGCCCGGAGTCGTCCTCACCGACCGCCGCTTCACCGTCCCCCTCGACCACGGCCGACCCGACGGCGAGACGATCGAGCTGTACGCCCGCGAGGCCGTCGCGAGCGACAAGGCCGGCCAGGACCTGCCGTGGCTGCTCTACCTCCAGGGCGGACCCGGCTTCGGTGCGGACCGCTCCGTCGGCCGGCCCGGGTGGCTCGGCCGGGCCCTGAAGGAGTACCGGGTCCTGCTCCTCGACCAGCGCGGCACCGGCCACTCCACGCCGGCCAACCGCCAGACGCTCCCGCTGCGCGGCGGCCCCGCGGAACAGGCCGACTACCTGACGCACTTCCGGGCCGACTCCATCGTCCGCGACTGCGAGGCCGTCCGCGCCGGCGTCACGGGCGGCAGGCCCTGGACCGTCCTCGGGCAGAGCTTCGGCGGGTTCTGCGTGACCAGCTATCTCTCCCTGGCCCCCGAGGGGCTGGCCACCGCCCTCGTCACCGGCGGGCTGCCCTCCCTCGACGCCCACGCCGACGACGTCTACCGGGCCGCCTACCCGCGCATCGAGCGCAAGGTCGCCGCCCACTACGCCCGTTACCCGCAGGACGTGGAACGGGCCCGCCGGATCGCCGACCACCTGCTGACGCACGACGTGGTCCTGCCGAACGGGTACCGGTTCACGGTCGAGGCCTTCCAGTCGCTCGGCATCGTCCTCGGCACCGGCGACGGCACCCACCGCCTGCACCACCTGCTGGAGGACGCCTTCGTCCGCACCCCGCAGGGCGCGGCCCTGTCCGACGCGTTCCTGGAGCAGGTGCAGACCCAACTGTCCTTCGCCCGCCACCCGCTGTACGCCCTGGTCCACGAGTCGATCTACGGCCAGGACAGCCGGCCCACCGACTGGTCGGCCGAGCGGGTCCGCGCCGAGTTCCCGCAGTTCGACGCCGCCAAGGCGCTCGCGGGCGACGAACCGCTGCTGTTCACCGGAGAATCGATTCACCCCTGGATGTTCGAGTGCGACCCGGCCCTGCGCCCGTTGCGTGAGACCGCGGACCTGCTGGCCGCCCGCACCGACTGGACGCCCCTGTACGACCCGGCCCGCCTCGCCGCCAACGAGGTGCCGATCGCCGCGGCCGTCTACCACGACGACATGTACGTCGACACCGCCCACTCGCTGCGCACCGCCCGGGCCGTGCGGGGCCTGCGCACCTGGGTCACGGACGAGTTCGAGCACGACGGCGTCCGTGCCGGCGGACCGCGCGTGCTGGACCGGCTGCTGGCCCTGGCCCGGGACGAGGCGTGACAACGCGCGGGACACCGCGCGCCGGCAGCGACTCGGACTAGTCTGCCGACATGACGACCGATCAACTCCAGCCCATGCCGGGCGACTGGCGGCGCGCCCTCGCGGTCGTCGCCCACCCGGACGACCTCGAGTACGGCTGCTCGGCGGCCGTCGCGGCCTGGACCGACGAGGGCCGCGAGGTCGCCTACGTCCTCGCGACCCGGGGCGAGGCCGGCATCGACACGATCGAGCCCGAGCGGTGCGGTCCGCTGCGGGAACGGGAGCAGCGGGCGAGCGCCGCGGTGGTCGGCGTCTCGGAGGTGGAGTTCCTCGACCACCGGGACGGCGTGATCGAGTACGGCACCGCCCTGCGCCGCGACATCGCCGCCGCGATCCGCCGCCACCGCCCCGAACTGGTCGTCACCCTCAACCACCGGGACACCTGGGGCGGGGTCGCCTGGAACACCCCGGACCACGTGGCCGTCGGCCGGGCCACGCTCGACGCGGCCGGCGACGCCGGCAACCGGTGGATCTTCCCGGAACTTGCCGCGCAGGGACTCGCCCCCTGGGACGGGGTGCGCTGGGTCGCGGTCGCGGGCTCCCCCAACCCCACGCACGCCGTGGACGCGTCGCCGGGCATGGAGCGGGCGGTGGCCTCCCTGCTGGAGCACCGCAGCTACATCGAGGTGCTGACCGACGAGGACCCGGAGACGTACGTGCGCGGGTTCCTGACGCAGCACGCCGAGACCATGGGAGAGCGCTTCGGGGGCAGGCCGGCCGTGGCGTTCGAACTGTTCAGCAGATGACCTGACCGGGCGGGAGCGGCCTCGAAGCCCCCGGCGGCGCGAGGCCGCCGGGAAGCGGGTCCGGCAGGCCGGGGAGCCGGTCGGCATCCGGTCGTTTCGTATGCTGAACGCCATGCGAGATCACCACGCCGCGCGAGCGGAACTGCGCGGCGACTGCGAGCGGTGCTTCGGACTGTGCTGCGTCGCCCTGCCCTTCGCCGCCTCGGCCGACTTCGCCGTCGGCAAGGCCGCCGGGACCCCCTGCCGCAACCTCGGCGAGGACCACCGCTGCGGCATCCACGCCCGGCTGAGGCAGCAGGGATTCACCGGCTGCACGGTCTACGACTGCTTCGGTGCCGGGCAGCAGGTCTCGCAGGTCACCTTCGGCGGGAAGGGCTGGCGTGCCGGGCCGCCCGAGCACGCCCGCCGCATGTTCGAGGTGTTCCCGGTCGTGCGGCAGCTGCACGAACTGCTCTGGTACCTCACCGAGGCGCTGACCCTGCCCGCGGCCCGCCCGGTCCACGCCGGGCTGCGCCGGGCGCTGGGCAGGACCCGCGAACTGGCCGGCGGGACCCCGGAGCAGCTCGCCGCGCTGGACGTGGCGGCGCACCGCCAGGAGGTCAACGTCCTGCTGCTGCGGACGAGCGAGCTGGCCCGGGCCGGAGTCAGGGGCCGCAGGAAGGACCGCCGGGGCGCGGATCTCATGGGGGCCCGTCTCAAGGGCGCCGATCTGCGCGGGACGAGCCTGCGGGGCGCCTGCCTCATCGCCGCCGATCTCACCGGGGCCGACCTCAGGGGTGCGGACCTGATCGGGGCCGACCTGCGTGACGCGGACCTGACCGACGCCGATCTGACCGGGGCGTTCTTCCTCACCCAACCGCAGCTCAACGCGGCCCGGGGGAGCGCCGGGACCCGGCTGCCCGGCTCAGTCGCCCGCCCCGGGCACTGGACAGCGCAGCTCTGAGGCCGGCTCCGCCACCGCCGTGCGACGTTCGGGGTGCAGCCGCAGGCCCTCCGGCATCAGCGTCAGCCGTTCCGCCACCCGCAGCCGGTAGTCCGGCTCCGGCCGCAGCTCGTAGCGGCGCAGCAGCAGGCCCAGCACCAGCGTGGCCTCGTGCAGGGCGAACTGGCGGCCTATGCACGCCCGCGCGCCCGTCCCGAACGGCTTGAAGGTGTGCGGCGCCCGGGACCGTACCGCCGCCGCCTCGAACCGGTCCGGGTCGAAGCGCTCGGCGTCCGCGCCCCACACCTCGGGGTCGCGGTGCAGCATGGGCGTCAGCACCAGCGCCCACGCCCCGCGCCGCATCGGGTGCTCCCCGGCCAGCACGGTGTCCTCGCGGGCCTCCCGCGCGAAGGCGGGCGCGGTGGGCCACAACCGCAGCGATTCGTCCAGCACCCGGCGCACGTAGCGCAGACGTGCCACCTGGTCGTAGGCGGGCTCCGCGGCGCCGCCCCACACCCGGTCCACCTCGGCACGGGCCCGGGCCGCGGCCCCGGGATGGCGGGAGAGGTAGTGCAGGGCGAAGGAGAGCGCACCGGAGGTCGTCTCGTGCCCGGCGACCAGGAAGGTGATCACCTGCCGGCGGACGTTCTCCGGCGAGAGCCGTTCGCCGGTCCGCGGGTGGGACGTCTCCAGCATCCGGTCGAGGAGGTCCCCGTCCCCCGGGCCGTTCGCCCGCCGGGCCCGGACCAGCTCGTCCACCGTGCGGTCGAGGTGGGCGATGTCGGCCGCGTTGCGGCGGCTCGCGCCGCGCAGCAGCAGGGGGGCCAGCGGGAAGGGCACGGTGTTGAGCCGCTGCGCGTACGTGAGGGTGCCGACCATGGCGGTGACGAAGGGGTGTGGCCGGGAGCGCTCGAAGGAGCCGAAGTCGTGGCCGAAGCCGGTGCGGGCGATCGTCTCCAGGGTCAGCTTGGTCATGTCGCCGGGCACGTCCACGGCATGGCCCGCCGCGGCCGCCCGGTCCCAGTGCTCCGTCAGCCGCCGCGCGACGGCCAGCATCATCGGGTGGTAGCCCGCCATCGCCTCGCGGGAGAACCCCGGGGCGAGCACGTCGTGGGCCAGCTGCCAGTTCGGCTCGTGGTTGTACGCGGTGAACAGTCCGTCCCCGGCGACCGGCCGCAGATTGGCGACCCCGAGCCCCACGTGCTTGGCGAACCGCGACTCGTCGGCGAGGTCGGCCGCGTGGCGGCCGCCCCAGACGAACACGAACTCCTTGCCGAACGCCCGGCGCCGGAAGACCGGCCCGAGCCGGCGGGCGTAGCGCATCGAGTCCTGCAGCGGCGTGCTCCGGTTCACGCCCAGCACGTCACCGAGCAGCGGGACGCGGTGCGGCGGGTGCGGGATGCGCTCCAGCTGCGGCCAGCCCAGCTCGGCACTGCGGAAACCCTTGGGCCGCCCGGCCCGTTCCGGCGCCTCAGGCATGACGCGATCTCCCTTGATCCAGCGGCGTGTTCGCCCGTGTTGTACGCGAGTTCAACAGCGCGCCTCAGTCTGGTGCCGTTGTTGAACCGGCGTCAAGTAAAGTGCGGGCATGGCCGCGAACCAGGGCGGGCGCACGCGCCGCCGGCTCAGCACGCAGGAGCGCCGGGAGCAGCTTCTGGCGGTGGGGGCGCGGCTGTTCTCGGAGAGCCCGTACGACGACGTGTGGATCGAGCAGGTCGCCGAGATCGCCGGGGTCTCGCGCGGGCTGCTGTACCACTACTTCCCGACCAAGCGGGACTTCTTCGCGGCGGTCGTCGAGCGCGAGAGCGAGCGCATGCTGCGGCTGACCGCGGCGGTCCCGGGCCGGCCGGTGCGCGACCAGCTGGCGGACGGGCTCGACACGTTCCTGGAGTACGTGCGGGCGCACGCCCACGGCTACCGCGCCTTCCACCGCGCCGACGCCGCGGGCGACCAGGCCGTGCGGCGGGTCTACCGACGGGCGCTGGCCGCGCAGGAGCGGCAGATCCTCGCCGCGCTCGCCGCCGATCCGGAGTTCGGGCCGGACTTCGGTGTGCGGCCCGAGGTCCGTCTCGCCGTGCGCGGCTGGCTGGCCTTCACCACGGCCGTCTGCCTGGAGTGGCTGTGCGGCACGGGGCTGAGCCGTGAGCAGGTGCGCGAGTTGTGCGCCCGCGCTCTGCTGGGCGTTCTCTCACCCTGAAGATCGGTCACGGGCGGGTGGCCTGGTTGGCTCACGCCTTGATCTCCGATAAGTTAGGTGAGCCTTACCTAAGGAGGTCTGGAATGGGTGACGACAGCCACAGCCGGACGGCGGCCCCCACGGCCGCGGAGCGGGCCCGCTCGGTGCTCGCCGCCGCGTGGTCCTGCTCGGTGACCGCCGAGAGCACGCGCGAGGAGCTGGTCGGCGCGCACACGGTGACGCACGACGGCCGGGTGCTCGTGGCGGTGCCGGAGGACAGCGCCCTGCTCACCGCCGCGATCTGCGCGCCGCGCGGCGAGCCGTCCGCGGTGCTGGAGTTCGCCGACGTCGCCCCCGCCCCCGTACGCACACGGATCCGCGCCCGGCTGTGGCTCGCGGGCTGGTTCGCCGTGGAGGAGAGCAGGTTGGCCTTCACGCCGACGCGGGTGGTGCTGCGCCGCACCTCCGGCACGGTGGTCGTGGACCCCGGCGACTTCGCCGCCGCCGCGCCCGACCCGCTCACCACGGCCGAGGCCCGGCTGCTGACCCACCTCGCCGACTGCCACGCCGACGCGGTGGAGCGCCTCACGCGCCTCGTCGAACCCGACAGCCTGCACGGGGCGGTCCGCGTCCAGCCGCTCGCCGTCGACCGGCACGGGCTGACCCTGCGCATCGAACGCGCCCGCACCCACGGCGACGTACGCCTGGCCTTCCACGCGCCCGCCGACGACGTCGCGCAGCTCACCGAGCGGATGCACGTCCTGCTCGGCCAGGCGGCCGCCGTGTCCTGCCCGCGTCCCCTACAGCGGCAGCGCGCAGACGGCGACCGGTGAGGGGAACGGTTCTCCGGCCCGCCGCAGTCCGCCGTCCCTGTCCGACACCCGGAAGACGGTCACGGTGGACGACCTCTGGTTCGCCGCGAACAGCAGCGTGCCCTCGGGGGAGAAGGCGATCTGCCGCGGGAACCGCCCGCCCACCGGCACCGTGTCCAGCAACCTCAGCCGGGCTCCGTCCCCCTCGACCGCGTACCGCGTGATGCTGTCGTCGCCGCGGTTGGCGAGGTAGGCGTACCGGCCGTCGGGCGTGACCAGGAACTGCGCCGGGTAGCTGGTGCCCGGGCCGGTGCCGGTGGACTGCGCCGAGCCGACGCGCAGCCGGCCGGTGACCGGGTCGTACGCGCAGACCGCCACGGTGTTGTCCACCTCGTCGGCGAGGTAGGCGTACCGGCCGCCGGGGTGGAACGTCAGATGGCGCGGGCCGGCGCCCGGCCGGGTCCGGGCCCGCGCCACCTCGGTGAGCGTGCCGGCCTGCTCGTCGAGCCGGTAGGTGTACACGGTGTCCGTGCCGAGGTCGACGGCGAGGACGTGACCGCCGTCCGGGCTCGTGACGATCTGGTGGGCGTGCGGACCGTCCTGGCCCGGGCCCGGCGGCGGGCTGGAGTGGGTGACCAGGTCGGTGCGCTCCCCGAGGGCACCCGAGCGTTCGATCGGGTGGACGGCCACGCTCCCCGAGCCGTAGTTGGCGCTCAGCAGCCAGCGCCCCGAGGGGTGCACCGACAGATGGCAGGGGGCCGCGCCGCCGGTGCTGCGGCCGCCCAGGACCTTGCGGTCGGCCAGCCGGACGGCGGTCACGGCACCGTCCTCCCGCTCGTCCACCGCGTACAGCGTGCGCCGGTCGGGATGGAGCGCCAGGTAGGAAGGGTCGCCCACGCCGGTGACGGTCCCGGTTGCGGTGATCCGGCCCGTCGAAGGGTCGTACTCGGCCAGGCCGATGCCCTTGCCGCCGCCCTCGGCGGAGGTGTACGTGCCGAGGAGGAGCGGGCGGGGCCCGGAAGGACGCCGGACCTCCCGGGACGGACTCGCGCTCTCCTGCGGGTCCCCGGCCGGAGCCGCCGGGGACTCCGGCGCGTCGTCACAGGAGGGCAACAGCACCGCGGCGCCCGCACCCGCCAGTGCCCCGGCGAACCGGCGCCTGCTCCAGCCACCACTGTCCATGTCACCCCTCGACTCGTCCCTCGCCGCCGTCGCGACCGTCACCCTCGCGCGGATCGCCCGCCGGGCGCAACAGCGGCCCGCCGGACCGTCACCAGTCGCCGTCGGACACCGGCTTGCCGGGGGCGTCCTTGAGGGGACGGGTCTGGCCCGGCGCCGGCTGCTGCCACGGCTCGTGGTCGTCGCCCAGCCAGTCGCCGACCGGCTTGACCGCCTGGAGCTTGTCCGAGGGGGCCAGGTCCTGCGCGTCCTCGTCGTAGTGGTCGAACCACGGCAGGCCCGCCCGGGTGTACGCGGCCCGGTCGACGGGGGACGGGGGCGCCGCCTCGCCGGTGATGCGGCGCCACTCCGGTGGCGTCACCAGGTGCACGAACACCCGGCCCGCGGGCCGCTCCGCCCAGTCCGACAACGGCCGCTCGTCGCGGTAGACCTCCTGCCGCATGGAACCCCCGACGCCCAGCCCCATGGCGGCCCCGCGCGGCGGAGCCGCCGGGGCGCCGGCCGCGCGGGCCGCACCCGGTGCGGGCGGTGCCGCCATGGGCATCGGGGGAGCGAAGCCGCCTGCGGCGGGCGGTGCCGACACCGGCATGGCGGCACCGAAGCCGCCGCCGGGCGGTGGTGCCGCGGGCATCGGGGCGCCGTACGGGAGCGGAGGCGGCGGAGGCAGCTGCTCCCGCCGGCGCCGCTCGTCCGCACGCCAGCGCGCCAGCTGCGCGTCGTTCAGCGGGAAGGACTGCAGCTGCACCCCGCCCCACACCTCCTCGCCCGTGACCTGCCCCTCGACCGTGGCGCCCAGGCCGAGAGGGACGGCCACGAACTGGCGCACCGTGCCCGTGCCGGAGTTGATGCCGTCCAGCCAGGGCTGCCGGGGCAGCACCACGTAATTCTGCGGGTCACGGGCCAGCTCGTCGCTCCAGGGCCGCCCCGACACCGCGCACACCTTGCCGACGCCGACCTGGAGCGCGGCCGGCTCCGGGGTGCCGGCGAAGCTCAGCCACATCGCCTCGCGCAGGTACACCGGCAGCATCACACCGCCGCGCGCCCGCATCGTCTCGGGCACCCGGTCGCCGTAGTCCGCCACACGCCGGACCGGGAACTCGCCCAGTCCCGGCGGCAGCGGATGCGTGCCGGTCTCCGGCAGGCGCAGGGTGCGGATGAACCGCACGAGAGCACCTCCCGGCAGGTGCAGCGTGTTCCCGTCGATCCGCACGCTCGTGTCGGCCATCGGCCCGCCCCCTATTCTCCCGGTGCCGGCGTCGGGCCGGCATCTCGTCAGCGAGAACGCTCCTGGAACCCGGCGCGGTTCCGCCACATCTGCTCCGTCACACCCAGACGTTCCCGCAGCCGTGTCAGCCGGGGCATCCGGGCGCGCTGCTCCGCCGACACCCGGTCCAGCTCCTCGAACAGGCGCCGGGTCCGGTGCTCGGTGTCCAGTTCGTCGAGGATCCGGTCGACCTCCGTGAGCACGGCCCCGAGCAACTGCCAGTGTCCCGCGTCGCGGTCGGCGTCCTGGCGCAGCAGCTCGGCCAGCTTGTCGCGGGTGCCCGCCGCGGTGCGCAGCTCGGCGGCGAGACGTTCCTCCGCCGACTCGGCGCTCGAGCTGAGGTGCGTGGTCACCAGCACCGAGAAACTGACCACCGCGTCGGCGATCTCGGAGAGCAACTGCTGCAGCACGGCTCCCGTGCCGGTCTCGGACAGCGGCGTCGGCTGCCGCACCTTCGCCAGGTCGGTGAGGGAACGGGCGAGCACCCGCAGGACGACCGTGCAGATCTCCAGGGTGTCCAGGCCGGTGCGCAGCACCACCCGGTGCAGCGTGCCCTCCCGGACCCGCGGGTTCAGCCGCAGGCTGTCCTCCGCCTGCCGCAGCGCCGCGTCGACCTCCGAGATGTCGTGGTCCAGCCGGCGTGCCTCGTACAGCCGCTCCTCCGCCCGGTCCACGGGCGTGCCGCCCGCGGCCTCCTCGCCCATGCGGAGCATCAGCTGCCGCAGCCGGCGGGCGAGGTCGTCGATCGACTCACCGGCCTCCTCCACCCACACGGGCGGGGCCAGCAGCAGGTTGCAGGCGAGTCCGACACCCGCGCCGATCAGGGTCTCCAGCACCCGCGCCCAGGCGGTGTCGCCGACGGTGGTGACACCGAGGACGAGCATGGCGCTGATCGCCACCTCGGGGACGTACTCCTCCACCCGGACCAGCCGTCCCACGGCCAGCGAGGCGATGAGGAGCAGGGCCAGGCTCCACCAGGTCAGGCCCACCAGGAGGCTGAAGGCGATGGCCACGAGCACGCCGGTCACCACGGCGTTCACCCGCCGGAAGCCGTTGGTGATGGTGGCGTAGAGCGTCACCTGCACGACCAGCAGGGCCGTCAGGGGAGCGGTGAGCGGCGCCGCCTCGGGGCTCAGCCGCAGTGCGATGACGTACGCGATCGTCGCCGCGGTCGCGGACCGCAGCGTCTGGACCACCACCGGGTCGCGGCGCTTCTTCACGATCCGTGTGGCGCGTGCCGTCCACTCACGTACTGCCTCTCGCATGCTCGGGCTGCTCCCCTTCCCCTGGTGTCCTGAACTCGTCCACTAGGACGTTAGTGCCGGGGGAAACCGTGGGCGACCGAGAAGGGTCAGCCGTGGACCTTGTCGAGGAAGGCGGCGAGATGACCCATGGTCCGCTCGATCTGCTCCTCGAGGGTGAGGCTCTCCTCGAACCGCGCCCCGGTCTCCGGCACCTTCCTGCCCCGCAAGTAGAGGGAACACGCCAGGTCGGTGCACATGTAGGCCCCGACGGAGTTCCCCTCGCGGCCCGCCGTACCCGCCTTGCGCGCGGTCATCAGCGCCACCCCGCCCCGCGGGTGGGTCGTCAGGCACAGCGAGCACATGCTGCGGTGCAGGAACCCCCGCTGCGCGGGCTGGAACCGCATCGCCACCCCGACGAGCCGCCCCCCGCGTTCGGTGACCAGATAACTCCGGTCGGGCGCCCCCGGATCCCGCCAGCCGAGGAAGTCGAGGTCCTCCCAGGGGCGCTCGGCGAGGTCCCGGGGCACGGCGAGCCGCTTCGCCTCGCCCTTCGAGCAGTTGACGAACGAGGTGCGGATGTCCTGCTCGGTGAGTGGTCGCACGGAGGGCTCCTGAGGGTCTGCCGGTAAACCTAGGGGTCCTAGGTTTCGTTCCGGATCAGGGTAGGCACCGGCTCCGTGCGGGGGCCAACGGTTTTCCCCTACGGGCCCTGCTCCGCTCCCGCTGCCTCGGGCGGCCACACCCCCGGCCTGAGCACCCCCAGCGCATAGGCCCGGGCCACCAGCTCGGTGCGGTTGGCCGCGTTCCAGCGGGACGACAGGCGGCGCAGGTGGTACGTCACCCCGTCCGTGGTGAGACCCGTCTCCCGGGCCGCCCGGGCGGTGGTGGCACCGCCCGCCAGGAGTTCCAGCACCCGCGCCTCCGTGGGGGAGACCCGGGCCTCTCCCGCGGCGGCCGGGGAGTGCTCGCGCCGGCCGCCGGGCCGCGTGGGCTGCTCGCGCCGGCCGTCGGGCCGCAGCATCACCAGCAGGGCCGGGGTGTCCTCCACCGTGTCGCTCACCGGGTCCGCCGTCAGCTCGCCGTACCGCTCCGCCCCGTCCGGGGCCCGCCAGCACACCGCCACCCGGTAGCGCGAGCGGTGCCGCAGCCGCAGCGCCTCGGCGATCCGCTCCACCTGGGTGGCCCGACGCGGGCTGAACAGCTCCAGCACGGCACGGCCGCGCAGCCGCCCCGGCGTCGTCCCGCACTCCGCGGCCATCGCCGGGTTCGCCAGCAGGACCGCCCCGTACACGTCGCACACCGCCACGGGCATCGCGATCCGGTCGAACAGCACCAGCGCACGGTTGCGCCACGTCACGGTCTCCAGCCGGGCCGGGTCCACACGCCTCTCCTGCCATGCCGGGCCGCTCCGCGCAAGAGCGGCACCTTCGCCGGCCACTACGGAATCATGCAGTGCCGCCTCCGCGCCCGCCGGGTCCCGTGCACCACGCTGGACGGCAGTACTTCCGTACCGCGAAAGGCAGTTGCCGCGTCATGCGCCCCACCGCACCGACCTCTCCCACCACCGGCCGGTTCCCCGGCGTCCCCGTCGCCGACATCTCCGCCACCGGACCCGGCGCCGCGCCCGTCCAGCAGGCCATGGACCTGATGCGTGCGCACGGGCCCGTGTTCGTGCGGCGCCTGCACGGACGCGACACGCTGTTCGTGGGGGACGTGGACCTCGTGGCCGAACTCGCCGACGAGCAGCGCTTCGCCAAGCACGTGGGGCCCGGTCTGGAGAACGTGCGCGAGTTCGCCGCCGACGGCCTGTTCACCGCGTACGACGACGAACCCAACTGGGCCAAGGCGCACGACATCCTCATGCCCGCCTTCGCGCTCGGCTCGATGCGCACCTACCACCCCGCGATGCTGGAGGTGGCCCGCCGGCTCATCGCCTCCTGGGACCGCGACGCCCGCGACGGGCGGCCGGTGAACGTGTCCGACGACATGACCCGCATGACGCTCGACACCATCGGCCTGGCCGGTTTCGGCTACGACTTCGGTTCCTTCGAACGGGCCGAGCCGCACCCCTTCGTCGCGTCGATGGTGCGCTGCCTGGAGTGGAGCATGACCCGCCTCGCCCGCAGGCCCGGCGAAGACCACGCGGCCGAGGACGCGGCCTTCCGCGACGACGCCGCCCACCTCGCCCGGGTCGTCGACGACGTCATCGCCGCACGCACCCGCGGCGGCCCGGGCGGCACCGACGACCTCCTCGGCCTGATGCTCACCGCCGAGCACCCCGCCGACGGCACCACGCTGGACAGCGCCAACATCCGCAACCAGGTCATCACCTTCCTGATCGCCGGGCACGAGACCACCTCCGGCGCCATGTCCTTCGCGCTGTACCACCTCGCCAAGCACCCCACCGCGCTGCAGCTCGTGCAGCGCGAGGCCGACGCGCTCTGGGGCGACCGGACGGACCCCGAGCCGACCTACGACGAGGTCGGCAGGCTGACCTACACCCGGCAGGTCCTCAACGAGGCGCTGCGGCTGTGGCCCACGGCCGCCGTCTTCGGCCGCGAGGCGCGCGAGGACACCCTGCTCGGCGGCCGCATCCCGCTGCGCGCCGGGCAGGCCGCCCTGGTGCTCACGCCGATGCTGCACCGCCGGCCCGTCTGGGGTGACAACCCCGAGCTGTTCGACCCCTCCCGCTTCACACCCGAGGCTGAGGCACGGCGGCCGGTGCACGCCTTCAAGCCGTTCGGCACCGGCGAACGCGCCTGCATCGGGCGGCAGTTCGCACTGCACGAGGCGACCATGCTGCTGGCCATGCTCGTCCACCGCTACCGGCTGCACGACCACGCCGGATACCGGCTCACCGTCAAGGAGACCCTCACCCTCAAGCCCGAGGGCTTCACCCTGGCCCTCACCCCGCGCACACCCGCCGACCGCGTCCACACGCCGCTGCCCGGAGCCTCCCCGGCCCTCCCGGCGGAAACCGGCCGGCCGCAGCACCTGCCCGCGCGGGTCCGCCCCGGCGCCGCCGCGCTGTTCCTGCACGGCAGCAACTACGGCACCTGCCGGGACTTCGCCGCCCACCTCGCCGACGAGGCCGCCGCCATCGGCTGCGCCACCGAGGTCGCACCGCTGGACGCCTACGCGGACGGCCTGCCCACCGACCGGCCCGTCGTCATCACGGCCGCCTCCTACAACGGCCGCCCCACCGACGACGCCGCGGCCTTCGCGGCCCGGCTGGAGGAGGACCGCGACCTGTCCGGGGTCACGTACGCCGTCCTCGGCGTCGGCGACCGCACCTGGGCCGCCACCTACCAGCACGTCCCCGCCCGGATCGACGAACGACTGGCGCGGTCGGGCGCGACGCGGCTGCTGCAGCGCGCCGCCGCCGACGCCTCGGGCGACCTCGCGGGAACCGTCCGCGCGTTCGCGGCGTCCCTGCGCACCGCCCTGCTGCAACGCCACGGCGACCCGGACGCCACGCCGCCCCGCCCCGGCGAGCCCGCCACCGGCTACCGGGTCCGCACCCTCACCGGCGGCCCCCTGGACGCCCTGGCCGAACGGCACGGACTCCAGCCCCTGCGCGTCACCGAGGCGTACGACCTCACCGCGCCCGGCCACCCGCGACGCAAGCGCTTCGTCCGCCTCGCGCTGCCCGAGGGGGTCACCTACCGCACGGGCGACCACCTCACCGTGCTGCCCGCCAACGCCCCGGACCTCGTCGAGCGCGCCGCGGTCGCCCTCGGCGCCGATCCCGACACCCTCCTCGACATCCGCCCCGCCCGCCCGCGGCGCGACGGCATCGCCGTCGACCGGCCCGTGACGGTGCGCCGGCTCCTGACCCACCACGTCGAACTGCAGGACCGCCCGAGCGCGCCGCAACTGGCCGCGCTCGCCGCGGCCGACCCGTGCCCGCCCGAGCGTGCGGCCCTGGCCGCCCTCGCCGACGACCCCCGCACGCTCGTGGAGATCCTGGAGGACCACCCGGCCCTGCGCGGCGCCCTGGACTGGCCGGTGCTGCTGGACCTCCTGACCCCGCTGCGCCCACGCCACTACTCCATCTCCTCCTCGTCCACCACCGACCCGGGCCACGTCGACCTGATGGTCTCGCTGGTGGAGGCACCCGCCCGCTCCGGCCGGGGCGTTCACCGGGGCCCCGGCTCGGGCCACCTGGCCGCGCTCCGGCCGGGTGACACGGTGCACGCGCGCGTGCAGCCGTGCCGCGAGGCCTTCCGCATCGACGCCACCGCGGACGAACCGGTCGTCATGGTCGCCGCGGGCACGGGCCTCGCCCCGTTCCGCGGTGCCATCGCCGACCGGACCGCGGCCCTCGCGTCGGGAGCCCGGCTCGCCCCCGCCCTGTGCTACTTCGGCTGCGACGCCCCCGGCGCCGACTTCCTGCACGCCGGGGAACTGCGCGCCGCGGACGCCGCCGGCGCCGTCTCGCTGCGCCCCGCCTTCAGCGAGGAACCCGAGGGCGAAGTGCGCTTCGTGCAGCACCGGATCGCCGCCGAGGCGGAAGAGGCCTGGGCCTTGCTGGGCGCAGGGGCGCGGGTGTACGTCTGCGGGGACGGCTCCCGCATGGCGCCCGGCGTGCGCGAGGCGTTCCGTACGCTGTTCCGCGAGCACACCCCGGGTGCCGACGAGGCGGCCGCGGCGCGGTGGCTGGACGGGCTGATCGCGGACGGGCGGTACGTCGAGGACGTGTACGCGGCAGGCTGACCGCCCACCCGGCGGCCCCCGGCCGGACCGGGCCGGAGGCCGCCGGACCGGGCGCCGTGCCGTCCCGGAGCCGCACCAGGCGGCCCGGGACACCGCGTCGGTTAGCTCACATCGTGAAATAAGGGTTGGACGAATATCGCGCCGCGCCCGTGCCGACGGTATGTTGCAGGCCGGACCGGGGATGTGGAGGAACCGCATGGCGGGGCGGAACGGGCGCACGGTGCGCGATCTCAGGCGGGCCAACCGCACGGCCGTGCTGCAGCGGCTCTACTTCGACGGACCGCTCAGCCGCTTCGAACTCGGTCCGGCGACCGGGCTGAGCTCCGGCTCCGTCAGCAACGTCGTCGCGGACCTGGTCGCCGACGGGCTGGTCGAGGAGGCCGGCAGCGTCGACTCCGACGGCGGCCGCCCCCGCACCCTGCTGCGCGTCGCCCCCGGCAGCGGCCACATGATCGGCGTGGACGTCGGGGAGACCCGGGTCCGCGTCGAGCTGTTCGACCTCACGCTCACCGAACTGGCCCGCGCCGAACGCCCCCTGAGCCCGCAGCGCTACGAGGTCGAGGACATCGTCGACCACGTCCGCCACGGCATCGCCGAGGTGCTCGACACGGCCGGGCTCGCGCCCGAGCGGCTCCTCGGCGTCGGTATCGGGGTCCCCGGCATCGTCGAACGCACCCCCGAGCGCGGCGCGGTCGTGCACGGGCAGACCATCGGCTGGGACGCCGTCGAGCTGGAGGCACTGCTGCGCGCCGGCTCCCCGCTGCCGGACACCGTCCCGTACTTCATCGACAACGGCGCCAAGACCCTCGGTCAGGCCGAGATGTGGTTCGGCGCGGGACGCGGCGCCCGCAACGCCGTCGTGGTGCTGTTCGGCTCAGGCGTCGGTGCCAGCCTCGTCACCCCGGACGTGGAGCAGGGCCGGGCCGTGGAGTGGGGGCACCTGACCGTACGGGTGCGGGGCCGCCGCTGCCGCTGTGGGGCGCTCGGCTGCCTGGAGGCCTACGCGGGCGCCGAGTCGCTGCTTGCCCGCTGGCGGGAGGAGGGCGGCCCGGCCCCGGTCGGCACCGACGAGGAGACCGCCCTCACGGCGATGCTCGCCGCGGCCTACCCGCCCTCGGGCGAGGAGCCGGACCCGGTCGCCCTGGCCGTGCTGGAGGAGACCGCCGAGTACCTGGGCGCCGGCCTGTCGGACCTGATCAACCTCTTCCAGCCCGAGCGCATCCTCATCGGCGGCTGGGCGGGCCTCGCGCTGGGCTCCCGCTTCCTGCCGGCCGTACGCCGCCACGCCGTGTCCTACGCGCTGCGCCACCCGGCCGCGAAGGTGACCGTCGACCTCGGCCGGCTCGGGCCCGACGCCGTCACGGTCGGCGCGGCCATCCTGCCGCTCGCGGACTTCTTCGCCCGCGGCGGCCGGCGCCCCGACCCCGAACCGGAGAACCCGCTCCCGGCCTGGCGCACGGCCCTGCAGGAACGCGTCCCGCGCTGAGACGTACGGCAGCGCGGGAGGACCCGTGGCACCGCGGAAGCCGGTACCCCGCGCCGAGGTTGCCCAGCTCGGCGCGGGGTACCCGCGTGACGCCGGACCACCGAAGGGAGTACGCCGTGACCGACCACCGCCTCGACGCACCCGGCGAGAACGGTGAGCCCGTTCCGCGGGACATGCCGGACCAGCAGGCCGACGCGGGCGAGGACCCCTGGGAGGTCGCACCGCGCTTCTCGGCCGACGCCGACGCCGACACGGACGAGGACGCGGACGACGAGGGCGCGGCCGACGAGGCCCGCGAACCGGCCGGCGACCTCCCCGACACGGACGAGGCGGGGACGGGCCGGCAAGGGGCACCCAGCGCGGGAACGGAGCAGACCGAGAACCCGGTGCCCGACGAGCCCTCCGGCTGAGGCCACGCAGGGCGAACCCGAGGGCCGCGGCCGACTGTGGGGGTCGGCTGCGGCCCTCGGCCGTGTTCCCGGCGCCGGTGCAGCCGGGCGGGGCCGGAGACCCCGCCCGGAATCACCCGTCCGGAGGGAACCACCCTCACCCCACCTTGCGTCCCCTCAGCGGTTCCGTCCTCGCGCCGCCGCCCTGCTGCATCCCGCGCAGGAACTCCTCCAGGACCTCCGTCGCGGTGCGCTGCGGCTCCCAGCCGAGTTCCGTGCGTGCGCGGGCGGAGTCCATCAGGGGCAGTCGCAGTACCGCGTCGAACAGGTGCGGGGAGGCGGGCAGCAGATGCAGGCCCCAGGCGGCGGCGATCGCCGAGCGGGCGGCCGTGCGCGGCAGCCGCACCGGGCGCGCGCCGAGCATCTCGCCCAGCAGCCGTGCGTCGACCGCGGGCTCGGCCGCCAGGTTGAAGGCGCCCCGGACCTCCTGACGCACGGCCAGCCGGTAGGCGTGCGCCGCGTCGTCGGTGTGCAGGGCCTGCATCCTGAGCCCCGGCACGTCGGGCAGGAAGGGCAGCAGGTCCGGGCGGGCCAGCGGCCCGGGCAGGAACTTGCCGCCGAAGATCCGGCGCTGCTCGCTCGCCGACTCCCACTTGAACAGGAAGGCGGGCCGCATCCGCACCACCCGCGTGCCGGGGTGGTCGCGCTCGAAGATGTCCAGCGCCCGCTCCAGATACGCCTTCTCCCGGCAGTACGCGGCGTCCGGCCAGCCGTGCGTCGGCCAGGACTCGTCCACCGCCCGGTCCTTCGGGCCGGGGGAGTAGGCGCCCACCGACGAGGCGTGCACCAGCGCCGGCACCCCGGCCCGGGCCACCGCCTCGAACACGCGCATGCTGCCGAGCACGTTGGTGCGCCAGGTCGTGGCCGGATCGTGCGTGGGCTGGAACGCCCAGGCCAGATGGACCACCGCGTCGGCGCCCCGGAACCGCTCGACCAGGTCGGACCCCTCGGAGGCCAGGTCGACCGCGTCCCAGTCCGTCTTCGGCGGCGACCAGTCGGGCAGCCGCCGGGCCAGCCCCAGGACGGAGCCGACCTCCGGATCCTCGGAGAGAAGACGCACCACGCTCGTGCCCACGTTGCCCGTGGCACCCGTGACGACCACCCTCATGCCCGTTGTACTGCTCACCTCTGGCTCCTCTCGGCCGCGCGGTCCGCGGGAGCCGACCGAGTACCCGGGTGGGCGGGATTGCACGTGGGCGAAAGGAAGCCCCGGCCGCGACGGGGGAATCACGGCCGGGGCGGTACGGAGGTGGGCACGGATGGCGGTCGCCTCTCGGCGAAAGGCTCCACAGGGCTTCAGCCGAACGATCGTCCCTGTGGGCGAATGGTGAGGCCCGGGGACACTGTCCCATCCGCACCCACGTGTCGTTCAACGGCGAACCACCTCCGGGTGTTCCGCGTGCGGGCCCTCCCTCCCGTGAGCTGCGTCACGCCTCCTCGGCGACCGGAACGGTCTCCGCCCACAGGTTCTCCGCCTGCAGCAGCAGGGTCCCCAGGACCGCCGTCTGCTCGGCGCCCTCCTCGGCGTGCCGGCGCAGCCGGTCCTGCAGTTCCTCGTGCAGTTCGCGCATCGCCTTCTCGGTGTCGTCGTCCGGGCGGCCCACCAGAGAGCCCTCGCACAGCCTGTCCGCCTGCGCCCGGCATGCGTCCCCGATCAGCTCGAGCAGCCGCGCGTAGGAACGCAGCGCCTCCCCCTGCGGCGGGACCGGCGTCCGGTTGTCGTCCACGGAGACGGCCAGCGCCCGGGTCAGCGCGGTGACGTGCCCGGTGATGCGGCCGAGCCGCTCGTCCTCCTCGACCGGCGGCAGCGCGGCGGCGTTCGGCACGCGGTGCAGGGCGCGCAGCGGCCCCGAGGTCAGGCGCAGGCTCTCCTGGCTCCAGCGGCGCGCGGAGTGCAGGGTCCGCAGCCGGTGGTCCAGCCCCGCCGAGGCGCTGACCCAGCCGGCGGCGGTCTGCCCGTCCCACTCGCCCTCGCGCAGATCGGCGGCGACCGTGTGCAGCACGTCCCCCACCTCACGGGCGAGCGCCGCCAGGTTCTCGCGTACGTCGCGCAGATGGATCGGCGGCAGGATCAGCGCGTTCACGGCCACGCCGATGACGGCGCCGATGGCGGCCTGGCCCACCCGATGGCCGACCCCGGCCAGGCTCACCGTGCCCGCGGCGATGGTGAACAGGGCCGTCGTCGCCGCGTAGATGCCCTGGTCCCCGAAGCGCGGCCAGTTCGCCAGCAGCATCAGCACCGGGACGGACAGGGCGATCGCGGCCGTGGTGTCGCCGGTGACCGCCTGCGCCGCCGAGGCCAGCACGGTGCCCACGCAGATCGCGCCGAACTGCCGGGCGCCCTGCACCAGGGAGCTGTAGACAGTGGCCTGCACGAGCACCAGCGCCACCCACGGCGCCATCAGCGCCAGCGGATCGTCCATCCAGACCCCGCCGACCAGCCAGGCGATCACCGCCGCGAGGGCGGCCTTGAGCGACTGGACGACCAAGTCCCGTTCCCGCCCGGGTCCCCGCCAGGCCGCGCGGGCCGCGTCCCGGGCGCCGCGGGTCTCCCGCCGTACCGCGTCCACCGGCCGCAGGGCACCCGCGCCGCGCTCCGGGGCGCGCACCGATCCGTCCCGCACCACCGCCCGTGCCGTGCCGTCCGCCGTTCCGTTGCCCCTGCTCAGGCGGACGGCCCCCGCCGTCCGCCTGAGCGCACTCCTCACACGCGTCATGCGCTGCGGGTATCCGCCCGACCGCGCGTGTCACCCCGGCTCATGCGAGCGGACTGCCGTCGAGGACGGACAGCAGATGGGCGGGATCGGCGTAGACGGCGTCCGCGCCGGCCTCCTCCAGGTCCGCGCGGGGGATGCCGCCGCACAGGACACCCAGGCAGCGGACCCCGGCGCGGCTGCCCGCGCGCATGTCCCAGACGGTGTCGCCGACGAACACGGCCCGCTCGGCCGGCACCCCGGCCAGCTCCAGCGCGTGCTCGACGGGCTCGGGGGCCGGCTTGCCCTCCCGGACGTCGTCGGCGCTCGCGGTGGCGGCGATGGCGTCGTCCGCGTCGATCGCCCGGCGCAGCGCGCTCAGCTCGGCGCCGCCCGCCGACGTGGTCAGCACCACCGTCCAGCCGTCGCGGTGCAGACGCCGCAGCAGCTCCCCGGCCCGGGGCAGCGCGGGCAGCCGGTCGAAGTACTGCCCGTAGAGCGCCTTGTGGCCGGCGCTGATGTCCGCGTCCTGGTCCTCGTCCCGGTCGTCGCCCAGCAGGTGGGCGACGAGATCGGTGGACGGCAGGCCCACGGCCCGGTGGACGGCGTGCATCGGCACGTCGTGGCCCGCCTGCCGGAAAGCCTCCCACCAGGCGACGACGTGCAGATGATTGGTGTCGACCAGGGTGCCGTCGACGTCGAACACAGCAGCGCGTTCCATGGATGCGGTTCCTTCCTCTGTGGCCCCGCGGGTACCACGTCAGGCCGCCGGCACTCGCCGCTCGCCCGTCCAGGCCAGCAGGTCGTCCAGGGACCAGGCCGTCACCACCCGCTCGGGCGGCACCCCGCACTCCTCCGCGCGGGCGCATCCGTTGATCTGCCAGTCCAGCTGCCCGGGCGCGTGAGCGTCGGTGTCGATGGAGAACAGCACCCCCGCGTCCACGGCCCGGCGCAGCAGCCGCCGGGGCGGGTCGAGCCGCTCCGGCCTGCTGTTGATCTCCAGGGCCGTGCCGGTCTCCGCGAGGGCCGCGAACACCTCGTCCGCGTCGAACTCCGACTCCGGCCGCCCCCGCCCGGTCACCAGCCGGCCCGTGCAGTGCCCCAGGACGTCGGCGTGGGGATTGCGCACGGCGGCCACCATCCGCCGGGTCATCGCCCGGGCGTCCATGCGCAGCTTGGAGTGGACCGACACCACCACCACGTCGAGCCGCTCCAGCAGCTCCGGCTCCTGGTCGAGGGAGCCGTCCTCGAGGATGTCGCACTCGATGCCGGTCAGCAGCCGGAACGGCGCCCACTGCCCGTTCAGTTCCGCCACCAGGTCCAGTTGCTCGCGCAGCCGCTCCGGCGACAGCCCACGCGCGACGGTCAGCCGGGGCGAGTGGTCGGTGAGCGCCGCCCACTCGTGGCCCAGCGCCGCCGCCGCACGGCCCATCTCCTCGACGGTGCTGCCGCCGTCGGACCAGTCCGAGTGCAGATGACAGTCCCCGCGCAGCAGGGCCCGCAGCCGCTGCCCGCCCCGCACGGCGGGCGGCTCGTGCGCCTCGCCCTCCAGCTTCTCCAGGTAGCCCGGCACCTGCCCGGCCAGTGCCTCCCGGGCCACCTGCGCCGTTTTCGGGCCCACGCCCTTCAGCCGCTCCAGCGAACCGTCCGCCGCACGGCGGGCCACCTCGTCCCCGCCCAGATCCTTCAGCACCCGTGCGGCCGTGCGGAAGGCGCGCACGCGGTAGGTCGGTGCCAGGGACCGCTCCAGCAGGAAGGCGATCCGCTCCAGTGCTTCGACGGGGTCCATCGTCACCTCCTCCTCAAGGGTTCCCCAGCGTCCGGCGGCCCGCACGACGGGTCCCGCGGTTTGCGGCGATCACCCCCGGGTACTGCAACCCCCTCGCCACGACCGCGTCGACAGGAGACCTGCCATGTCCGCCCCCACCGCGCCTCCCACCCAGGTCGCCGTGATCACCGGCGCCGACTCCGGCATCGGCCGCGCGACGGCCGTACGGCTGGCCCAGGCGGGCCTGGACATCGGCATCACCTTTCACAGCGACGACAGGGGCGCGCAGGAGACGGCCGAGGAGGTCCGGTCGCACGGACGGCGCGCCGAGGTCGCCCGGATGGACCTCACGCGGCTGCCCGAGGCGGCCGACGCCGTCGACGACCTGTGCGAGCGGCTGGGCCGCATCGACGTCCTGGTCAACAACGCGGGCACCGGCACCATGACCCCGTTCCTCGACCTGGAGCTGTCCGACGTGCGCGAGGTGCTGGACGTCGACCTCGTGGGGCCGTTCCTGTGCGGGCAGAAGGCCGCCCGGCACATGATCCGGCAGGGCGACGGCGGCCGGATCGTGAACGTCACGTCCGTGCACGAGCACCAGCCGCGCGTGGGTGCGGCCCCCTACTGCGCCGCCAAGGGCGGGCTGGGACTGCTCACCCAGGTGATGGCGCTCGAACTCGCCGAGCACCGCATCACCGTCAACGCCGTCGCACCCGGCGAGATCTCCACGCCCATGACCGGGCAGGAGGACACCGACCCGCACACCGAGAGCCGCCCGGGCATCCCGCTCGGCCGGCCCGGTGACGCCCGCGAGGTCGCCGCCGTCATCGCCTTCCTCGCCGGCCCCGACGCGTCGTACGTCACCGGCGCCTCCTGGAGCGTGGACGGCGGCATGCTCCGCATGGGCCCGCAGGCCGGCTCGCACCTGCCGGGCCACGACTGGCGACGTCCCTGAGCGGGCCGCCGTGAGACTGCGCACCACCTCCTGCGACGAGCCCGGGTTCCGCCGCGTGCGCCACGGGCGCGGCTTCCGCTACCTGGACGCCGAGGGTCAGCCGCTCACCGACGCCGAGCAGCTCGCCCGGATCAAGGCCCTGGTCATCCCGCCCGCCTGGCGCGACGTGTGGATCTGCCGGCGTGCCAACGGCCACCTCCAGGCCGTCGGCACCGACGACGCCGGGCGCCGCCAGTACCTCTACCACGAGGGTTTCCGCGCCCAGCAGGAGCAGGCCAAGCACGAGCACGTCCGCCAGGTCGCGCGCACCCTGCCCGACCTGCGCGCCCGGGTGGCCGAGGACCTCGCCGGGCGCGGGCTGAGCCGGGCCCGGGTCACGGCCTGCGCCGTGCGCCTGCTGGACCTGGGCTTCTTCCGTATCGGCAGCGACCGGCACACCCGCCGCAACGGCACCTACGGCCTGACGACCATGCTGCGCGAGCACGTCAGGTGCGGACGCGGCGAGATCGCCTTCAGCTACCCCGCCAAGGGCGGCATCGACCTCGTCAGGGCCCTCGTCGACGACGACGCCCACGCCGTCGTGCGGTCGCTGCTGCGCCGCCGGCGGGACGGGGAGCGGCTGCTGGCGTACTGGGAGGGACGCGCCTGGCACGAGCTGCACAGCAGCGATCTGAACGAGGCGCTGCGCCGGCTGTCCGGGGTGGACATCACCGCCAAGGACTTCCGGACCTGGCACGCCACCGTGCTCGCCGCCGTCGCGCTGGCCGTCACCACCGAGGCCGTCCGGCAGACGGCCGCGGCCCGCCGCCGGCAGACGGCGCGGGTGGTGCGCGAGGTCAGCCACTATCTGGGCAACACCCCGGCCGTCTGCCGCGCCTCCTACATCGACCCGCGCGTCTTCGAGCTGTACGAACAGGGGGAGACCATCGCGCCCGCGCTCACCCGGCTGGGCGAGCACGGCGACTTCGGGCGCCCCGCCACCCAGGGAGCGGTGGAGCGTGCGGTCCTGGAACTGCTCGACCGCTGATCCGGAACCGCGCCGGAGCCGGTTCCGCTCTACGCTCGATGCATGACCGAAATCTCGAGCCCGCACATGGCGAACCCCCGGATCATGGTGCTCGGGGTACAGCCGGGCACGCCGCCGTTCCGGATCGTGGAGATCGACGGCCAGGTCGTCGGGGAGGCGAAGGCCGTCACCGACGTCCTGATGGCCGCC
This sequence comes from Streptomyces sp. AHA2, assembly GCF_036857595.1. Taxonomy (NCBI): domain Bacteria; kingdom Bacillati; phylum Actinomycetota; class Actinomycetes; order Kitasatosporales; family Streptomycetaceae; genus Streptomyces; species Streptomyces sp. AHA2. Next base: position 11,036 of record NZ_JAUQWJ010000021.1, on the reverse strand, counting down.
GCCGCGTTCGGCATCACGGTCCACGACCTGGACGACCCGGACGTGGTCCGCTGGGTCGGCGGCGACAAGTTCACCTGGACCCTGCACTAGGGCCTGTCTGACGATTCCCTCCTGCGGGCGACGGCGGGAATCGTCAGACAGACCCTGGGGCCGGTCGCGGGCGGCCGGTCCTAGACCTTCTCGGCCGCTTCCTTCTTCCGCGCCGCGGCCCCGCGCGGCTTGCGTGCGTGGACCGCGCGACTGAGCCGTCGTCCCAGGAGCAGGTAACCGATCAGCGCGCCCGTGGTGTTGAGGATGACGTCGTCGACGTCGAAGGCCCGCCCGGTGACCAGGGCGCCCTGCGCGAACTCCACCAGGAGCATCACGACGGCGGTCAGGAGCAGGACGCGCAGGATGCCGCGGGTGCGCGGGGCGACGACGGGGACGAGTACGCCGAAGGGCACGCCCAGCAGGATGTTGCCGCCGACCTGCCGGACGGCGTCCCGCAGTTCGGGCTGGTTCAGGTAGGCCTTCAGGGAGTCGCCCGGCCGGAGATTGGTGTGGGTCAGGGCCTCCGAGGCGGGCGAGGGCTGGAGGGTCAGCCGGGCAAGCACCACGGCGAAGGCCACCATGAACGCGAAGGCGCACAGCATCGCCAGCAGCCGGACGGGCAGGGGGAGCGGGCGTCGCTCGGCCCCGGACCCGGCGGTCCGGGGGCGTGAGGCGGTACCGGCCATGAGGTCGTCCTCCAGTCGTCAACTTCCTTGTGTCGCACGGCGGTTACCCACGGAAACGCGGGGGATGCCCAACGGCGGCCGTCCTCACCCTCGGTTGCCCCGCCTCGCGCCGGGCACTCCCGCGCGCGTCGGGCCGACCGCAGGCCCGCTGCACCAGGAACTCCGCGTCCGGCCGCCCGGCGGTGGGGCCCGCGCGAGCACGCGCGGGGGCCGTCCGGCACGCGGGTCGTACCGGACGGGCCCCCGGGTCCCGGCGGAAGCGGTCAGTCCCCGTAGGTGACGCGTACGTCCTTGAAGCCCAGGGAGCGCAGCAGGCCCTCGAGCATGCCGGTGGTGTTCGACTCGGCGCGTGCGGTCAGCTCGCTCTCCTTCGCCGCGTCGCCGATGTGCCGCACCGCGAGCTTCTGCACGGCCTGCTCGCCGTTGGGATTGTCCGAGAAGAGATCACCGAGCCGGTCGAAGAGGCCGCGCTGTTTGGAGACGGCGTAGGACCGGTCCGGGTCGAGCGCCGGCTTGCCCAGTTGCGCGTGCGGCAGCCGGAGCGTGGCGGACGTGCGGTCCTCGTCGACCCGCACGTCGTTCTCGCCGACCTTGCCCAGGTCGACGTAGGCGTCGACGCTGCCGGCCCCGACGTACAGGGTGCGGGTGCCGCGGATCGCGTCGGGCAGCAACTTCGCGTCCTTCTCCAGGTCCACGACGACCTGGAAGTTGCCGGAGGCGGCGTCGTAGCGGCTGATGTCCTGGATCGACTTCAGCAGCGCGGGGCCGGACCGGTCGTGGGTCTCGCTGCCGAACAGGTCCTTCAGTCCCGGCAGCACGCTCAGCCGCAGCCCGGCGAAGAACACGACGAGCACCAGCACGAGCGCGGTCACCACTTTCGCCCAGCCGGGCATGCGCCTGTCGGGGCGCTTGACGGGAGTCGTCATGCGACGGCCCTCCTTCCTACGGTCCTGATGCCCGCCACGATCCTTGTCAGACCGCCGACTTGGGGACGGGCGTGTGCCGGTGGAGGGGGCGGCTCACACCGGGCCCGAAGTGGCTTCAGGCAGTTCCAGGGCCGCGTCCAGCGTCGGCTGCGGCGGCAGCAGCCGGGACAGGCCGGTGATCCGCAGGATGCGCAGGGTCAGCGGGTGCGAGCAGACCAGGAGCAGGTACCCGTCCCGGTCCAGGACCCGGGTACGGGCCCGGTACAGCAGCCGCAGGCCCGAGCAGTCGAAGAACGCGATCCGGCTCAGGTCGACGACGACCCGGGCGCCGGGGCGGCCGGTCTCCCGGTCCAGATGCGGGGCGATCTCCGCGGCCGCGGCGAGGTCGATCTCGCCGCAGAACTCCAGCACCGTGTGCCCCCGCTCCCGGCGGACGCGCAAGTGACGGGTGAGCGGTGCAGGTTCCTGCCGCACGACGAGATCGCCTCCAGCCTGCTCCGTGCGTGGGAGGGGGCTACGGCATCACTTCCGGTCCCCGCCCTGCAAGTTACCCCCGAACGAGTGAATCTGAGCATGTTCGATTGACATATGTCATTGAATTCAGGCCGTGTTGGCGGAAGTTCACACCGGCACGCACGCGGGCGCGAGCGCGGGCGCGGGCGGAGGGGCGCACACGTGGGGGAGAGGTGCACGGAGCCGGACAGGCCAGAGAGCCGGAGGGGCCGGGGGCCGGAGGGACCGGGGGACGCGGGCGTGGCGGTTGAGCGCAGAGGCCATCGCCGCCCGGTACGCAACGGCCCTCCGGCAGCCCGCACCGCGGGTCGGCGACCCGCCCGGTCTCCGATGGCCGCCCGAACGGCCTCTGGCCGAAAACGCCACCGGCCGGGCTGATCCGCCCGGCCGGTGCGCGTCCCGCCGCCGTGCTCAGTCGTTCACCAGCACCAGCTTCCCGGTGGTCCGGCCGGTGTCACCCCGCTCGTGCGCCTGCGCCGCCGCGGACAGCGGGAACGTACCGGCGATCGTGGCGCGCAGCTTCCCCGTCCGGAGCAGGTCGGCGATCGCCTCCATGCCGCTGCGGTCGGCGTCCACCAGCATGCGCAGGGCCCGCACCCCGAGCCGCCCGGCCTCCTCGTACAGCTCGTCCGAGCCGCCCGGGAGGATCGACACCAGGACACCGCCGGGGCGCAGCACGCGCAGGGAGCGCAGGGCGTTGTCGCCGCCGATCGTGTCCAGGACGACGTCGACGTCCTTCACGACCTCGGTGACGTCCGTCTCGCGGTAGTCCACCGCCTCGTCCACGCCGATCTCGCGCAGGAAGTCGTGCTTGCCGGCGCTCGCCGTACCGATGACGTACGCGCCCTGCGCCTTGGCGATCTGCACCGCCACGTGCCCGACCCCGCCCGCCGCGGCGTGGATCAGCACCCGCTGGCCCGGCTGGAGGCCGGCGTGCTCGGTCAGTGCCTGCCACGCGGTCAGCGACACCAGCGGGAGCGCGCCCGCCTCGACGTGGTCGACGCCGGCCGGCTTGCGGGTCAGAGCGCGCACCGGGGCGATGGCGTACTCCGCGTGCGAACCGTGCCCGAACGGGTAGGGCAGCATGCCGAACACCTCGTCCCCGGGCACGAACGCCGCCACGCCGATGCCGACGGCCTCCACCACGCCGGAGACGTCCCAGCCGAGGACGAAGGGCGGCTCGCCCAGGAAGCCGCCGGTGGCGCGGTGCTTCCAGTCGGTCGGGTTGACCCCGGCGGCCCGCACCCGGACCAGTACCTCGTTCGGCCCGGGCGCCGGGCGCTCGATCTCCACTTCCTTCAGGACCTCGGGACCGCCGAGGACGTCCTGGCTGATGGCTCGCATCGTGTTCTGTGTGCTCATGGTGATCAAGCGTGCCGGTCCGCGCGCGGTCCGCCAATGGCAAGATTGCCAACCTTCGATAGAATCGTGCCATGCGACGTGAGCGAGTGGTGGTCCTGGCCCTGGACGGGGTCTATCCCTTCGAGCTGGGCATCCCCAGCCGGATCCTGGGTGCGGCCGACGGGCACTACGAGGTCGTGACCTGCTCGGTCGACGGGGGGCCGGTGCGCACCAACGCGGACTTCGGGGTGACCGTGGAGCACGGCCCGCGGGCCCTGGCCACCGCCGACACGGTGGTGATCGCGCCCGTCACCCCCGACCGGCTGAGCGACGAGGTCCCCGCGGACGTCCTGGCCGCGCTCGCCCTCATCCGCCCGGGCACGCGCATCGTCTCCATCTGCACGGGTGCCTTCGTCCTCGCCGCCGCCGGTTTCCTCGACGGCCGGCGGGCGACCACGCACTGGCAGGTCGCCGACCACTTCCGGCGCACCTTCCCCCGCGTCGACCTCGACCCGGACGTGCTGTTCGTCGACGACCACCCGTTCCTCACCTCGGCCGGAGCCGCCTCCGGCGTGGACGTCTGCCTGCATCTGGTCCGCAAGGACCACGGCAGCGAACTGGCCAACAGGGTCGCCCGGCGCTGCGTCGTCCCGCCGTTCCGGGACGGCGGCCAGGCCCAGTACATCGAGCAGCCCGTCCCCGAGGAGGGCGCCGCGAGCACCGCGGCCACCCGCGCCTGGGCCCTGGAGCGGCTGGGCGACCCGCTCACCCTGGCCGACCTCGCCGGCCACGCCCGGATGAGCCTGCGCACCTTCGCCCGCCGCTTCCACGACGAGGTGGGCCTCAGCCCCGGCCGCTGGCTGATCCAGCAGCGCGTGTCCCGGGCCCGGCACCTGCTGGAGTCCAGCGACCTCACGGTGGACCAGATCGCCGGGCGGGTCGGCTTCGCGACCGGGGCGTCGCTGCGCCAGCATCTGCACGCGGCGATCGGCGTGTCCCCGCAGGCGTACCGGCGCACGTTCCAGACCGCCGCCCGCTGAGCCGCCCGCTGAGCCGTCCGGCCGGGCCGTCCGGGTGGCGTGCACGGCCGGGCCGCCGTACCGGCCACCTCACGCGCCACCCGGGCGGCGGACCGGTGCGGGTGCGGGGCGCACCCGCAACCCGCCTGCGCCTAAGGCCGGTTGAGAACCGACTGATTCGGCCGGGCCGGGATATCCGCACAGGAGGAGCCGGGAACACGACCGTTCCGCGGCCGGGATCCTGCGGAGGAGACATGGCACTGGTGAAAGCGGGGGTCCTCGTGCTCGACTGCGCCGAGCCCGAGAAGCTCGCCGTGTTCTACAAGGAACTGCTGGAAGGGGAGGAGTCGGACGCGACGGCGAACCGGGTGGAGATCAAGACGGCCGACGGTTTCCGGATCGCGCTGCGCCGGGACGTCAACGCCACCCCGCCCAGCTGGCCGCGCCCCGAGAACTCCCTGCAGGCGCACCTGGAGTTCGTCGTGGACGACCTCGACGCGGTGGAGCGCCGCGTCGTCAGCCTCGGCGGGCGCCCCCTGGAGGCCAAGGACGCCTCGGGGCCCCTGGAGGAGCGGGGCTACTCCGACCCGGCAGGCCACTCCTTCATCCTGCGCCGCACCCCGCCGACCGCGCCCAAGCAGGGCTGACTCCGGCCGGCCGGCGCCCGTCCCACCAGGCGGGCGGGGGCTGCCCCCGGCCGGCGCCGCCCCCCGGCACACACCTCGGCCCCGCCCGGTTCCGTACCGGGCGGGGCCGAGGCGCTGTCAGGCCCGGCGGGGCCGAGCTGCCCTCAGTCCCGGCCGCCCTTCTCACCGACCGGCCAGGTGCCGGTCGAGCGCTCGATCGCCTTCGCGCCCGCACGGTCCACCGCGCTGCGCACCACGGCGAAGATGGCGCCCTGGATCGCGGCGGCCAGCAGGACCTCGCCCCAGCCGCGGTCCTTGTCCAGCGCGTCGGGCGCGTCCTCCTCGTGGCGGATCGCCATCCAGGTCTTGCGGAAGGCGAGGCCGGCCAGCCAGCCGCCCGACCAGCCGAGCACGAAACCCAGGGGCTGGTAGGCGAGGGACAGCTTCTTCTTCTTCTTGGCCATGATGCAGTCTCCTTGGTCGTTCGATGAAGGGGATGGGGGACAGTCGGTTCAGGGGGTGTGCGCCGCCGGGACGCGCTCCTCGGCGCGGACGGGCCCGGGCGCGGTGCCGTCGCCGAAGGGACGGCCGCCGAGCTCCTCGCGGTGATGCGGGGCCAGCCACCCCGCCAGATCCGGCCCGAGCGGTACCACGCGGGTCGGGTTGATGCCCGTGTGGACCTGGTAGTAGTGGCGCTTGATGTGGTCGAAGTCGACGGTGTCGCCGAACCCGGGCGTCTGGTAGAGGTCGCGTGCGTACGCCCAGAGCACCTGGTTCTCCGTCAGCTTCCAGCGGTTGCACTTGAAGTGACCGTGGTACACCGCGTCGAACCGGACCAGCGTGGTGAACAGCCGGATGTCCGCCTCGGTGATCGTGTCACCGACGAGGTACCGCTGCCGTTGCAGCCGCTCGGCCAGCCGCTCCAGACACCGGAACACGCTCGCGCAGGCGGCCTCGTAGTCCTCCTGGGTGTGCGCGAACCCGGCGCGGTAGACACCGTTGTTGACGTCGTCGTAGACCTCCGCCATCACCGCGTCGATCTCGTCGCGCAGGGCGTCCGGGTACAGATCCGGAGCGCCTTCCCGGTGCAGGGCCGTCCACTCGGTCGCGAGGTCGAGCGTGAGCTGCTGGTAGTCGTTGGTGACCAGCTTGCCGCTGGGCACGTCCACGATCGCGGGCACGCTGACACCACCCGGAAAGCCGGTCTCGCGGGCGTCGTAGGCCTCACTCAGGTAGCGGATGCCGAGCACCGGGTCACGGCCGCCCTCGTCCAGGGTGAACCGCCAGCTGCGGTCGTCCTGGATCGGATCGGCCACGGCGAGGGACAGCGCGTCCTCCAGGCCGAGCAGCCGTCGCGAGACCAGCGACCGGCTCGCCCACGGGCAGGCCAGGCTGACGACCAGACGGTAGCGACCGGCCTCCACCGGCCAGCCGTCCCGGCCGTCGGCCGTGATCCGGTCGGCGAAATGCGCCTTGGACCGCTTGAACGCCTTCCTCCCGTAGGCACTGTTGCCGTCGTCGCCGTCGTCGCGGCTCATGGGGATGACCTCCTTCGCCGTGTGTGGATCCTGGTGAACGCGTTCCCCGTTTTCCGCGGACGGCACGGTATGAGCACCGCCGACCGGGGCAATCGGCGGAGGTGACTGAAGAAGGAGCTGATCGCAGGACACGCGTCACCGTGCTGGTGGCGCTCGCGGCCAACTTGGTGATCGCGGCCGCCAAGGCCGTCGGCGGCCTCGCCGCGGGTTCACCCGCACTGCTGTCGGAGGCGGCGCACTCCGTCGCCGACAGCCTCAACGAGGTCTTCCTGCTGGCGGCATTGCGCCGCAGCCGCCGGCCCGCCGACCGCCGCCATCCCTTCGGCTACGGCAAGGAGCGGTTCTTCTGGTCGCTGCTGGCGGCCGTCGGCATCTTCGTGATGGGGGGCTGCTTCTCCTTCTTCCAGGGCATCGAGGCTCTGCTGAACGAAGGGGACGAGGACCTCGGCGGGTATGTGGCGGGCTTGGTCGTGCTGGGCGTCGCCCTGCTCGCGGAGGGCGGTTCGCTGCTGCGGGCGCTGTACCAGGTGCGCCGCCAGGGCGGGGCGTCCGCCGGGATGCGCGACCCGGCGCTGCGCACGGTCGTCGCCGAGGACGGCACCGCGGTGCTGGGCGTGACGCTGGCCATCGCCGGCATGGCCCTGCACATGGTCACCGGCGAGGTGATCTGGGAGGCGTCCGCGTCCCTGGCGATCGGCGCGCTGCTGGTGTACGTCGCCTACCGGCTGGGCCGGGAGGCCCGTGACCAGCTGATCGGCGAGGCGGCCGACCCGGAGGCCAGCGGGCGGATCCGGGTGCTGCTCGAGGCCCAGCCGGAGATCGACAGCGTCGAGGCGCTGTTCACCATGAAGACCGGACTGGACACGGCGCTGGTGGCCGCCCGCGTCGACCTGGTGCCGGGCCTGGACAGCGAGCGGGTCGAAGAGGTCGCCGTGCGCATCAAACGCTCGATCGCGAACACGGTGCCCGAGGCCCACCAGATCTTTCTGGACGTCACCGACCGGCCGGCTCGCGAGGCAGCGGAAAGCCCCGCCGCGACGGGGGAGCGCGGCGGGGCCTGACGGACGCATGCCCCGCCGCCGAGGGTTCACGCCCCCGGTGCGCAACGTCCTCGAACCGGGCGCGCGAGGCGAGGGTCAGGCCGATGAGCCCCGACGTGCCGGTGCGGCACGGCGCGGCCGGCCGCCTGGTGCCGGCCCGCGACGACCGCGCGTACGGGGCCGCGGTCACTTCCCGTACGGGCTCTCAGCCGTCGAGCGCGCCGGCCCTCGGCCGGCCGCGGCTCAGCCCGCGTCGGCCGGTTCCAGGACGAACACCGGGATCTCCCGGTCCGTCTTCCTCTGGTAGTCGGCGTAGGCGGGGTACGCCGCGACGGCGCGCTCCCACCACTCGGCCTTCTCGGCCCCGGTGACCTCACGGGCGGTCATGTCCTGCTTCCTCGGCCCGTCCTGCACCTCCACGTGCGGGTCCGACCTGAGGTTGAAGTACCAGACCGGGTGCTTGGGAGCGCCGCCGAGGGAGGCGACCGCGGCGTAGCGCCCTTCGTGCTCCACGCGCATCACGGGCGTCTTGCGCAGCTTGCCGCTCCTGGCCCCCCGGGTGGTCAGGACCACGACCGGCATCCCCTGCAGGGTCGTGCCCTCGGTGCCGCCGGAGCTCTCGTACAGCTCCACCTGCTTGCGCACCCACTCCGTCGGACTGGGTTCGTACTCTCCCTCAAGAGGCATGGCATGGAGTCCCATCGTCGCGTGCCGGGTCGTTGCTCCTGAAGACAACACCACCGCGGACGCGAATCATCCGCAACCACGGGGGCGTGTCCCGCTCCGGGCCACTCACCCCGGCGCGAGGGCCATCCGCAGGGCCAGGGCCGTCATCACGCCGCTCGCCGCCAGTGCCGTCACCAGCCGCCCCCGACGGCCCGTCAGCACCCGCCCCAGCAACGCGCCGCCGCCCGCCAGCGTCACCTGCCAGCTCGCCGAGGCGGCGAACGCGGCCAGCACGAACACGCCCTGCTCCACCGGGCCGGCCGGTCCGGTGGACCGGGTGCCGAGCACCAGGGCGGCGAAGTAGACGACGGTGGTGGGGTTGAGCAGGGTGATGCCGAGCAGCCCGAAATAGGCACGGGCCGGGCCGGGGGGAGGAGGAGCGGACCGGGTGGCGAGCCGGTGACCGCGGTACGCGCGCAGCGCGGTGGCCGCGCCCCACACGGCCAGTGCCAGCAGCACCAGGACGCAGACCCAGCGCAGCGGACCGAGCACCGGCCGCAGCGCGGCGGCCAGGGCCGTGCCCCCGAGCGTGGCGACGAGCGCGTACAGCCCGTCGGCGGTGGCGACGCCGAGAGCGGCGCACACCCCGGTGCGCAGGGTCGTCCGCGCGGTGAGGGAGACGAGGTAGGTCCCGACGGCGCCCACGGGGACGGCGATGCCGTATCCGGCGAGCAGCCCCGCGACGAGCGCGGCGGTCACGAGCGCGGCGGGGTCGGCCCTCCACGGTGGCCGGGCTGCTGCTGTCGGCGCGCGGCACGGGCGGCGTCGGACAGGGTCAGCGCAGGAACGTACGGAGACATGGCTGGATCCTGGGCCCCGACCCGCCCCCGCGACAACCGGTTTTCGCCCCGGTGCTGGCCCGCACCGGGCGCGGGAACCCCGGCACGCCCCCACCGCACCCGCGGGACACCACGGCACACACCCCGCACGACCGCACACGCACCGGGCACTCGAACGGAAGGACGGCCATGTCCGGCCATGTTGCCGCCGTCGGTCATCTGGCCGAACTTCCCGTCGCCTCATAGGTGCCTGAGGCATCTAATGAGACGCGGCACGACGCACTACTCGTCTGCGAGGTCTTCATGACGGACACGACCGCACCCGTCGCCTTCCCCCAGAACCGGACCTGCCCCTACCACCCGCCCGCCGCCTACGACGCGCTGCGCGCCGAACGGCCGCTGACCCGGATCACCCTCTACGACGGCCGCGAGGCCTGGGTCGTCACCGGGCACGCGACCGCCCGCGCGCTGCTGGCCGACCCCCGGTTGTCCTCTGACCGCGACCGCCCCGGCTTTCCCGCCACCACCCGGCGCTTCGCGGGGATCCGCGACCGCCGCACGGCACTGGTGGGCGTCGACGACCCCGAGCACCGCACCCAGCGGCGCATGGTCGTCGGGGACTTCACCCACAGGAAGGCCGTGGAACTGCGGCCGCGCATCCAGCAGATCGTCGACGAGCGGCTCGACGCGATGATCGCCCAGGGCCCGCCCGCCGACCTGGTCGGCGCCTTCGCGCTGCCCGTGCCGTCCATGGTGATCTGCGCCCTGCTCGGCGTCCCGTACGCCGACCACGACTTCTTCGAGACCCAGTCCCGCCGGCTGCTGCGCGGCCCCGAGACCGCCGACGTGCTGGACGCCCGCGACCGGCTGGAGACCTACTTCGGCGAGCTGATCGAGCGCAAGCAGCGCGAGCCGGGCACCGGCCTGCTCGACGACCTGGTCCGGCGGCAACTGCACGACGGCGCCCTGGACCGCGAGGGCCTGATCGCCATGGCCCTGATCCTGCTGGTCGCGGGCCACGAGACGACCGCGAACATGATCTCGCTCGGCACCTTCACCCTGCTCCGGCACCCCGAGCGGCTCGCCGAACTGCGCGCCGACCCGGGGCTGCTGCCGGACGCCGTCGAGGAGCTGATGCGGATGCTGTCGATCGCGGACGGCATGCTGCGCGTGGCCGTCGAGGACATCGAGGTGGCCGGGACGGCGATCCGCCGCGGTGACGGCGTGGTCTTCGCGACCTCGGTCATCAACCGTGACGAGTCCGTCTACCCCGACCCGGACACCCTCGACTGGAACCGCTCCGCCCGGCACCACGTCGCCTTCGGCTTCGGCGTCCACCAGTGCCTCGGCCAGAACCTCGCCCGCGCGGAGCTGGAGATCGCCCTGCGCAGTCTCTTCGAGCGGCTTCCTTCCCTGCGCCTGGCCGCCCCGCCCGAGGAGATCCCCTTCAAGCCCGGCGACACGATCCAGGGGATGCTGGAGCTCCCCGTGACCTGGTAGGGGGCCGCGCCCATGCACACCGACATCGACATCGACCTGGACCGCTGCATCGGCGCCGGCCAGTGCGCCCTGACCGCGCCGGAGGTGTTCACCCAGGACGACGAGGGCTACGGCACGCTGCTGCCCGGACGGGAGGACGGCGGCGGCAGCCCTCTGGTGCGGGAGGCCGCCCGCGCCTGCCCGGTCGGTGCCATCACCGTCTCCCGGCCGGCCGGCCCCGTCCACCGCGCCACCCCCTAGGTGTATTGACCCGCAGGGTTGTTCACACGGCTGATCGGTGGCTGGCCGCCGAGTGCGGTGTGGCAGCGATGG
>NZ_JAUQWJ010000020.1:0-114080 GCF_036857595.1 Streptomyces sp. AHA2 | reverse complement strand
TTCGAGTACCTGGTCGAGCTGCTCAACCCGACCCGGACCCTGTCGCACCACCCGCTCTTCCAGGTCATGCTCGCCCTGCAGAACGCCCCCGAGGCGAGCTTCCGGCTCCCCGGCCTGACGGTCGATGTCGCTCCCGGACGGACCGGGACGGCGAAGTTCGACTTGTTCTTCAGTCTCGCCGAGCGGCGCGGGGAGCGTGGTGAGCCGCAGGGCATCACCGGTGCCGTCGAGTACTCCAGCGACATCTACGACGCGCCCACGGTCCAGGCCCTGTTCGACCGTTGGCTGCACTTCCTCGACATCGCCACCACCCACCCCGACCAGCCCCTCAACCACATCGACATCCTCACCCCCGAGGAACACCGGCGTGCCGTGGTGGACTTCAACGACACGGTGCATGCCGTGCCGGATGCCTCGCTGGGTGAGCTGTTCGCGCGGCAGGTGGCTGAGACACCCGATGCGCCGGCGGTCACCGACGGCGTGGCCACGCTCACGTACGCACAGCTCGACGCGCGTGCGAACCGATGCGCGCACGAGGTGATCGGCAGGGGCGTGCGGTGCGGTGACGCGGTCGGTGTTCTTCTGGAGCGTTCGATCGAGACGGTCACCACAATCCTGGGCCTGATGAAGGCCGGTGCCGTGTACGTGCCTCTGGACGCGCGCTATCCGGCCGACCGCATGCGTCATGTCCTGGCCGACACCGGCGCGGTGCTGGTGGTGACGGACGAGGCGTCCCAGCCGCACCTCCCGGCGGATGCGGCGGGCGTGTTCGTCATCGGCTCCCCGCCCGAGGGGAAGGAGCTGCTCGCAGCGCCTGGGGTAAGGGTGCGGTCGGGGGATGCGGCGTATGTGATGTACACCTCGGGTTCGACGGGTGCGCCCAAGGGGATCGTGGTGACGCATCGCAACGTCGCCGCTCTGGCTCTGGACCCGCGTTTCGACCGCTCGGCGCACCAGCGGGTGCTGCTGCACTCGCCGGCCGCCTTCGATGCTTCCACCTACGAGTTGTGGGTGCCGTTGCTGAGTGGTGGGACGGTCGTCGTGGCTCCGGCCGGGGATCTGGACGTCCCCGCCCTGCAGCACACCCTCACCGCCCGGCGTGTGACCGCGTTGTGGCTGACCAGTTCGCTGCTGAACGTGGTCGCCGACCACGCCGCGCAGGCGCTGTCGGGGGTGCGAGAGGTGTGGAGCGGTGGCGAGGCCGTTTCCGGGGCGACGGTGCAGCGCCTGCACCAGGCGTGCCCCGGGTTGACGGTCGTGGACGGGTACGGGCCGACGGAGACGACGACGTTCGCCACCCGTCATCGCGTGCCGCGGCCCTACACCGGTGGTGCGACGGTGCCGATCGGCCGTCCGATGGCCAACACCCGCGTCTACGTCCTGGACGCACATCTGCGTCCGGTCCCGCCGCAGGTGACGGGCGAGCTGTACATCGCGGGGGCCGGTCTGGCCCGCGGTTATCTGAACAAGCCCGCGATGACGGCCGAGCGGTTCGTGGCCGACCCTTACGGTCCCAAGCCCGGTGGCCGTATGTACCGCACCGGTGACCTCGTGCGTGCTGACGCCGCAGGGGATCTGGAGTACATGGGCCGCGCCGACCAGCAGGTGAAGGTCCGTGGTTTCCGTATCGAGCCCGGTGAGATCGAGAACGTCCTGACGGACCATCCGGCGATCGGCCGGGCCGCCGTGGTCGCCCACCACGACCAGCCCGGCAGCACCCGCCTGATCGCCTACATCGTCCCCGACACCGACGAAACACCGGGGGACGAGGAGGAGCGGGACCAGATCGGCGAGTGGCGGGATCTCTACGACTCGCTGTACTCAGCGCCCGGTTCGACGCTGGGCGAGGACTTCTCCGGCTGGAACAGCAGTTACGACGGCGAGCCGATTCCGCTGCCCGAGATGCGGGAGTGGCGTGCGGCCACGCTCGAGCGGATCAGGGCGCTCCAGCCCGGCCGTGTCCTGGAGATCGGTGTCGGCACCGGTCTGCTGCTGTCCGGACTGGCGCCCGAGTGTGAGGAGTACTGGGGCACGGACTTCTCCCCGGTCGTCGTGGAGGAGCTGCGGCGTCACGTCGACGCCGACCCGGAGCTGGCCCGGCGGGTCAGGCTCCGGGTGCAGGCCGCCCACGAGCACGGTGACCTTCCCCAGGGCCACTTCGACACGATCGTGCTCAACTCCGTGGCCCAGTACTTCCCGAACGGCGGATACCTGACGCAGGTCGTCGAGCAGGCCTTCCGCCTGCTCGCGCCCGGTGGCGCCCTGTTCCTGGGCGACCTGCGCAACCCGCGGCTGCTGCGGACCTTCGCCTGCGGTGTGCAGACGGCACGTGCCGAGGACCCGGGCGACACCGCCGCGATCCGCCGTGCCGTCGAGCAGAGCCTGGTCCTGGAGAAGGAACTCCTCGTCGACCCCGAGTACTTCAGCGCCCTCGCCCACCACGTCCCCGACCTGGCGGGCACCGACATCCAGCTCAAGCGCGGCACCGCCCACAACGAACTCACCCGCTACCGCTACGACGCCACCCTCTACAAGACCGGCATCACCCCCCACCCCCTCGACGACACCCCCACCCGACCCTGGACCCGTGACCTGGATGCCCTCGCCGAGCATCTGGGCAGCGCGCGGCCCGACCGGCTGCGCGTCACCGGCGTACCCCACGCGCGCATCGCGGCCGACCTCGCCGCACAGCGCGCGCTCGAGTCCGGGACGGCACCGGACGCCCGGGACACGGCCGGCGCCGATCCGGAGGACTTGCACCGCCTGGGTGAGAAGTACGGCTACTGGACGGCGATCAGCTGGAACGGGCACGACCCGGCCGCCCTCGATCTCACGTACGTCAAGCGCGAACTGCTCGGCGAGGCGGTGCCCGTCGGTGCCTACGCACCCACGGGCGCGGCCGGCCCCGGCAGGCCGCTCTCCTCCTGGACCACCAGTCCGGCCACCGGCCGGAGCACCGGTGCCCTGCTCATGGCCGTGCGGGAGCACCTGCGTCGCCGGCTGCCGGAGTACATGCGCCCCGCCGCCGTCGTTCCGCTCGACCGGCTTCCGCTCACCTCCAACGGCAAGCTCGACCGTGCCGCGCTGCCGGCGTTCGAACCGGAGCGCGCCGACATCGGGCGGGCGCCGGCCACCCCGCAGGAGCAGGTGGTGTGCGAACTGTTCGCGGAGGTCCTCGGCCGGCCGGTGGTCGGTGTGAGCGAGGACTTCTTCGACCTGGGCGGGCACTCGCTGCTGGCCACCCGGCTGATGGCCCGGCTGCGCGCGGCCTTCGGCGTCGAGCTGGGCGTGCGGAGCCTGTTCGAGGCGCCGACACCGGCGGGCATCGCGGCCCGGCTCGACGTCGACGACGCGGACGGCTCGTACGAGGTGATGCTGCCGCTGCGCACCGGGGGCAGCAGGCCGCCGCTGTTCTGTGTCCATCCGGGCGGGGGCATCAGCTGGTCGTACAGCGCGCTCATCAAGCACCTGGGGCCGCAGTACCCGCTGTACGGCATCCAGGCGCGCAGTCTGGCCCGGCCGGAACCCCGGCCCGCCACCATCGAGGAGATGGCGGTGGACTACGCCGACCAGATCCAGAGGGTGCAGCCGCACGGGCCGTACCACCTGGCCGGCTGGTCGTTCGGCGGGCTGTGCGCGCACGCGCTGGCCGCGGAGTTCCAGCGGCGCGGCGAACCGGTGGCACTGGTCGCGGTGCTCGACGTGATCCCCGACTGGCAGGGGCTCACCCACGCCGACGTGCCCGCCCCGGACGACCGGGTGATGCTGCTCTACCACGTGGGTCTCGTCGACGACGGCAGTCACCACGACGACGAGGAGATGACCTTCGCCAAGGCGCGGGAGATCCTGCGCCGCCAGGGAAGTGTGCTGGCCAACCTGGAGGAGGACCGGCTCACGACGATCACCGAGATCTCGGCGAACAACACCCACCTGACCGTCGACTACCGGCCCGGCCCGATCGACGGAGACCTGCTGCTCATCGCCTGCTCGGAGGAGCAGGACCCGCCGGTGACCGCCGAGGCCTGGCAGCCGTACGTGCGCGGCTCCGTCGAGGCCCATGTGGTGCCCGGCGACCACGGGTCGATGCTGACCCGCCCGGACACGCTGGCCGAGATCGGCCGCATCCTCTCGGCCAAGCTCCACGACCTCACCGGCGACGAGTGACCTTCGCGGGCCGCCCACCAGGAACCCGCCGTCCGCTGTCCGCGAGGACCGACACCCGAGGACTGACACTGATGCTGACCGACGTGCTCTCCGTCGACGTGGCCAAGGCCCTGGCCGCCGTGGACGAATGGCTGAGCGAGTACATCCGCCGACCGCACGGCGAACTCGGACGCACCGGCCCGGTGTGCCCGTTCGTCGAACCCGCCCAGCGCGCCGACGCGCTGGAGATCCGCGTCAGACTGGTCGGCCCCACCCCGAGCCAGACCCTGCTCGACGAGATCGTCCGCTGCGGCCTCGACGAGTTCAGCGAGGTCGACTGGAAGTCCGGCAACCCGAACCTGCGCTCGCTGCTGCTCGTCCTGCCGGACCTGCCGGCCGAGCACCTGCACCTGTTGGACGCGGCGCACACCGCGCTGAAGCCGGAAAGTGTGCGGCGGGGGTTGATGATCGCGCAGTTCCACGAGAAGTGCGAGGAGAAGGCCGCACGCAACCCGGCGTTCGAGGTGAGCCACGCCCCGGTGCCGATGATGGCGGTGCGGTCGATGGCGATCCACGACGTGCTGTTCCTGGCCGACCGGCGGGAGTGGTTCGAGGAGTACGCGAGCCGTTTCGGAGCCCGCTACCGCAGCGGGTCGCACGGCATCGACCCGCTGCTGACCGAGGTGTACGAGCGGGCCCGTGCCGCATACGCTCCGGGGAGCTGAGCGCATGCGCGACGCACCGCCGGCCGCAACCGCCGTGTACCGGGGCATGGACCAGGCCACGCTGGACCGGCAGTACTCGCCGAGTTCCCGCGTGGCGAGCCTGGACGCCTACCTGCGCGAGTACGAGCGGCTGAGCGAGGCCGCCCGCCGGGCCCACCCGGTGCGGACCTCTCTCGCCTACGGCCCGCACCCGGCGGAGAGACTCGACTACTTCCCCGGACCGGAAGCCGGGCGGGCGCCGCTGCTGGTGTTCGTGCACGGCGGGAACTGGCAGGCACTCGGCCGCGCCGAATCGGCCTTCCCGGTCCCGCCGTTGCTGGCCGCCGGCGCGGCCGTCGCGGTGATCGAGTACGGGCTGGCCCCGGACGTCGACCTGGACGCCATGGCGGGCATGGTGCGCCGGGCCGTGGACTGGCTGCTGCGGCACGCGGACGGGCTCGGGTTCGCCCCGGACCGCCTCCATCTGTGCGGCACCTCGGCCGGCGCGCACCTGGCCGCCATGGCCCTGCTGCCCGACGCGTCGGCCGGCCCGGACGTGTCCGGCCGGATCGCCGGGGCGGTGCTCCTCAGCGGCATGTACGACCTGGAGCCGGTCCGCCTGTCCTACGTCAACGACGCGCTGCGGCTGGACGAGGCCGCGACCCGCCGCAACAGCCCGATCCTCCGACTGCCGGCGCGGCTGCCCGAGACGGTGGTCGCCCGCGGCGGGAACGAGACCGAGGAGTACGTCCGCCAGCACGACCGGATGGTGACGGCGCTGCGCCCCCGGGCAGCGGTGACGGAGGTCGTCGCCGATCGGCGCGACCACTTCGACCTCCCCTACGACCTGGGCGTGCCGGGCACCGGGCTGGGCGACGCGGTCCTGGCGCAGATGGGACTGGAAGGAACGACCGCATGAGCACCGAACAGACCACCCGGAGCCCCGCGTGCCCGCTGTCCGTCGGATCCCCGCCGGACACCACCCCGTACGCCCACTACGCGCGGATGGACGAGTTGCTGGCGTTGCAGCATCCGCTCAGCTCGGCCCGTACCGAGCCGGGGTTCATCATCATGAGCCAGGTCAAGGAGCTGCTGTTCAAGCTGCTGCACACCGAATTCAGCACCGCGCGCGACCAGTTGGCGGGTGACCTGCTCGACGACGCGCTGTGGACGCTGCGCCGCGCCGCGCGGGTGCAGCAGGTGCTGCTGGTCTCGTGGGAGACGTTCTCCGTGCTGTCCCCGGTGGAGTTCGCCGAGTTCCGGGACGTCCTGGGGTCGGCCTCGGGCTTCCAGTCGGCCGGCTACCGGCGTCTGGAGTTCCTGCTCGGCAACAAGAACCCCGCGATGGCCGCGCCCCACCGGAACACGGCGGGCTACGACGCGGTGGTCGGCCAGCTGCACGAGCCGAGCCTGTACGACGCCGCGCTCGAGCTGCTGGCTCGCCGCGGGCTGCTCACGCCGGACGACTCCACCGCCCGGGATCTCACCCGGCCGTACCGCGGCGGCGCGGAGGTCGAGGAGGCCTGGCGGTCGGTCTACCGGGACCCCGTCCGCCATCGCGACCTGCATCTGCTCGGCGAGGCGCTGATGGACACCGCCGACCAGTTCGCGCGCTGGCGCTACACCCACCTGGTGACCGTGCAGCGGATGCTGGGCGCCAAGCCCGGGACCGGCGGCACCGAGGGGGTGGCCTGGCTCGCCCGGATCAGTGAGCACCGCTTCTTCCCGGAACTGTGGTCGGTGCGCTCCACCCTCTGACCGGGAGTCCTGGTCTCCCCGCAGACGCGGGGACAGGCGGACGTGGACGACACGAGACAGAAGGAGGGCCGATGGTGAGCGGGATCCCGCGCACGGTGGCCGAGGAACTGGACGCGGCCGATCCGCTCGCCGCGTTCCGCGAGCGGTTCGTCATCGCCGATCCGGAGCTGATCTACCTGGACGGCAATTCGCTGGGCCCACTGCCCGCGGCCACGCCGGAGGTGCTGCGGGAGGTGGTCGAGGAGGGCTGGGGCGGGGGACTGGTGCGGTCGTGGCAGGGCTGGATCGACTGGGGCGCCCGGCTCGGCGACCGCCTCGCCGAGCACGTACTCGGCGCCGCGCCCGGCGAGGTGGTGATCTCCGACTCCACGTCGGTCAACCTCTACAAGCTGGCCGCCGCCGCCCTGGACGCGGCACCGGGGCGCGGCACCGTCCTGATGGACGCCGAGGACTTCCCGACCAACCGGTACGTCGTGCAGGGCCTGGCGGAACAGCGCGGGCTGCGGCTGGTGCGGCTGCCGTCCGACCTCGACGGCGGCCTCGGCCTCGACGCGCTGCGTTCGGCACTGAACGGTGACGTCGCGCTGGTGGTGCTGTCCCTGGTGTCCTACCGGAGCGGCGCGCTGCTGGACATGGCGCAGGTGAACGACCTGGCCCACGAGGTCGGCGCGCGGGTGGTGTGGGACCTGTCGCACGCCGCCGGAGCCGTTCCCGTCGACCTGGGCGGCACCGGCGCGGAACTCGCCGTCGGCTGCACGTACAAGTACCTCAACGGCGGCCCGGGTTCACCCGCCTTCCTCTATGTGCGGCGCGACCTGCAGTCCCGGCTGCGGCAGCCGGTGTGGGGCTGGTACGGGCAGCGCGGGCAGTTCGAGATGGGGCCCGACTACGACCCGGTGCCGGGCATCGAACGGTTCCTGGTGAGCACCCCGCCGCTGGTGTCGTTGGCGGCGATCGATCCCGCCCTCGCCCTGGTCGAGGAGGCAGGCCCGGCTCGGATCCGGGCCAAGGGGCTGCGGCTGGGCCGGCTGGCCGACGACCTGACGGACGCCTGGCTCACTCCGCTGGACTTCCGGCCCGCCTCACCCCGCCCGCCGGAGCGGCGCGGCTCGCATCTGTCCCTGTACCACCCCGACGCCTGGCGGATCTGCCAGGCGCTGGCCGCGGACGCGAAGGTCGTCTGCGACTACCGGGTCCCGGACCGGCTGCGCATCGGTCTGTCCCCCCTGGTCACCCGGTTCACCGACGTCTGGGACGCGTTGGCCCGCATGCGCGACGTCGTGGCCGAGGGCGCCTACGCCTCCCGGCCCGCCGGCCTCGCCCGGGTGACCTGACCCCGCCTCCCCGCACACCTCCCTGCCCACCTCAGCCGATTCGGAGTGCCCATGGCTCACGCATCCCCGCTCACCACCGACGGACTGGTACAGATCCTGTTCGGCTCCTCGGCCTTCCAGATGCTCCGCGCGGGCAGCGACCTGGGCCTGTTCACCCTGTTGCACCGGCGACCGGGCCTGACCCCGCCGGAGATCGGCCGCGAACTCGACCTGGAGGAGCGGCCGGTGCAGATCCTGCTGCTCGGCACCACCGCCCTCGGCCTGACGGTGCGTCAGGGGGACGGCTACGAGAACGCCGGCGTGCTGAACGGTCTCTTCGCGGAGGGCACCTGGGAGATCATCGAGGATCTCGTCGAGTACGAGGAGCGGATCGTCCGGCCCGCCGAGGTGGACTTCGTCGCGTCGCTGCGCGAGAACACCAACGTCGGCCTGCGACGGATCAAGGGCACGGGGGAGGACCTCTACCACCGGCTGTCCGCGGACCCCGAGCTGGAGCAGTTGTTCTACCGCTGCATGCGGTCCTGGTCCCGGCTGTCCAACCCCGTGCTGGTCGAGAAGGCCGACCTCACCGGAGTGCGGCGCGTGCTCGACGTGGGCGGCGGCGACGGCGTCAACGCCATCGCCCTCGCACAGGCCAACCCCGGCGTGGAGTTCACCGTCCTGGACCTGCCCGGCACGGTGGAGATCGCCCGCAAGAAGATCGCCGAGCACGGCCTGTCCGACCGGATCTCCGTGCGAGCCGCGGACATCTTCGCCGACACCTACCCGACAGGCCACGACTGCGTGCTCTTCGCCAACCAGCTCGTGATCTGGTCACCGCAGGAGAACATACGCCTGTTGCGCAAGGCGCACGCGGCGCTGCCGGACGGCGGGCGGGTGCTGGTGTTCAACGCCATGTCCGACGACAGCGGGGACGGCCCGCTGTACGCGGCCCTGGACAACGTGTACTTCGCGACGCTGCCGGCCGCCAGCAGCACGATCTACCGGTGGGGCCAGTACGAGGAGTGGTTCGCCGCGGCCGGGTTCGTGAAGCCCGAGCGGCTGCCCGGCGGCCGGTGGACGCCGCACGGCGTGATCAGCGCGGTCAAGTGACGCCCCAGCGAGTACCGGAGCCGACCATGTCATCCATGTTCCAGGACGCCCCGCCGACCGACAGGGGAGCGGCCTGCCCCGCCGGCCCGCACATGATGGACCCCGACCTGCTGGCGGACCCCTTCGGCGGTTACGGCCGGCTGCGCGAGCAGGGGCCGGTCGTGCGCGGCCGGTTCGTGGACGGCACTCCGGTGTGGTTCGTGACCCGCTACGACGACGTCCGCGCCGTGCTGCGCGACCCGCGGTTCGTCAACACCCCTTCCCACGTGCCCGGCGCACAGGGCGCGGATCCGCGTGAGGGGATGATGGAACTGCTCAAGGTCCCCGAGCACCTACGGATCTACCTGCTCGGATCCATCCTGGACAGCGACCCGCCGGACCATCCGCGGCTGCGCCGCCTGGTGACCCGGGCGTTCACGGCCCGCCGCATCCTCGATCTGCGTCCCGCCGTCGAGCAGATCGCCGACCGGCTGCTCGCCGAACTGCCCCACCGGGCGCAGGACGGGACGGTGGACCTGCTGGAGCACTACGCCTACCCCCTGTCGATCACGGTGATCTGCCGGCTCGTCGGTATTCCCGCGGTCGACCTCGAGCGGTGGCGGGAGTGGGGCGGGGACCTCGTGTCGATGCGGCCCGAACGCCTCCAGCACTCCTTTCCCGTGATGATCGACTACTGTCATCAACTGATCGAGCAACGTCGTGAAGCGCTCAGGGACGATCTGCTGAGCGAGCTGATCCGGGCGCAGGACGACGACGGCGGACGGCTCAGCGATACGGAAATGGTCACCATGGTGCTCACCCTGGTGCTGGCCGGCCATGAGACGAGCACGCATCTGATCGGCAACGGCACCGCGGCCCTGCTCACCCATCCCGACCAGCTGGCACGGCTCAGGGAGAACCCGGCCCTGTTCCCGCGAGCGGTGCACGAGCTGATGCGCTGGTGCGGCTCGGTGCAGGTGGCCCGACTGCGCTACGCCGTCGAGGACCTGGAGATAGCCGGCACGCGCATCGCCCGCGGTGACGCGGTCCAACCGGTACTGGTCTCCGCCAACTTCGACCCGCGGCACTACACCGACCCGGACCGGCTGCACCTGACCCGTCAGCCGGACGGGCAGGCCGAGAACCACGTGGGCTTCGGCCACGGCATCCACTACTGCCTGGGTGCGACGCTGGCCCGGCAGGAGGGCGAGGTGGCGCTCGCCCGGCTGCTGGCCCGCTACCCGGATCTCGCGCTCGCTGACGACGACCCGGAGCACGACCGTGCCCGGCTGCCCGGCAGTTGGCGGTTGAACGCGTTGCGCCTGCGGCTCGGAGCATGATCCCAGCCGCAGCACCGAGGGCTCCACGGTGCGCACCGTGGAGCCCTCGGCCCTGGGGGGGGCGTGAGTCGCGCCGTCAGGCGTCAGGTGGGTCCTTCTCCACGGTTATGGCCTGCACGGGGCAGGACAGCGCGGCCTGGGTGACCTGCCGCGGGGGCGCCGTCCGCGCCCCGTCGGGTACGAGCGCGGCGTACCCGTCGTCGTCCTGGGTGAACACGGTGGGTGCCGTCAGGGTGCACTGCCCGGACCCGATACAGGTGCGGTGGTCGATGCGGATCTCCATGGGGGGCCGTCTCCGGTGGTCGGGCGGGGGCGTCAATGACCGAGCTCGTGCGCGGTGGCACGGTCGAGCGTCAGCAGGACCCACTCCTCGAAGTCCCGGTCCCCC
Organism: Streptomyces sp. AHA2; assembly: GCF_036857595.1. NCBI lineage: Bacteria > Bacillati > Actinomycetota > Actinomycetes > Kitasatosporales > Streptomycetaceae > Streptomyces > Streptomyces sp. AHA2. Next base: position 103,342 of record NZ_JAUQWJ010000020.1, on the reverse strand, counting down.
CTCGATGCGGCCTCCCGCCAGCGCTGGACACGGTCACAGGGGGCGCTGATCCGGAGCTGGCTGGCCCGTGCGGGCCTGGCCGGTCGGTCTCCTCCGCGGCTCTCCCGCAGCCGCAGCCGGAGCTTGTTCCGTGACCAGCCGTGCTGCTCCGCCTGGTCGAGCCAGGTGTCGGCCTCCGCCGGCGGTAGGGAGGCGACCTCGGCGTGATGACCGAAGCTCAGCGTCTGGCGCCGGCGCCAGAGCTCGAAGTGGCGCGCCACCCACGCGTAGTTGCGCAGCGTCTGGTAGTCGAGTCCCGCGGCCTGCACTCCGGCCTGGTAGCGGTCGGCGTAGCGGTCCTGGCCGTAGACGAGCCAGTCGCCCAGGCACCAGGCGGAGGAGTCGGCGATCTGGAAGATGTGCTGCCCGGCCTTCTCCCATCGGTCGTACGTGAGGCTGGACGGTATCTTGAGGCCGACCCGGGTGGTGAAGATTCGTTCCTGCTCGCCCGGACTGCGGGGGCGGGCCGCCTCGGTCGCTCGGCGGCGGACTGGTAATTGACGGTCACTCCGGTCGTACTTGGCGATGTGCTGCACCGGCTTTCTCCTGAAATCGGGGCATGATGCATCTCGCACCATTCATCGCGCCCTGGAGCCATCATGGGCGCAAGCTCGAAAGACGGTAGTCACCGTCCGAGATGCCGTCAATGAACATTTCCAGCCGGGGATGGCCGGTTGGGTTGCAATTGGCTTCGATTCCGATCGCCACGGAGTGCGGCACGTGCCGAATCGCGCGGGCCCGGCCGGGCCCGCGCGACGCCGTCAGGGGGTGCCGGCCGAGGCGTGGAGCGTGCCGTCGGAGTCCGTCCGCACCGCCGCCTCGACGCCGTCGAGGATCAGGTCCAGGCCCACCCGGAACGCCTCCCTCGCCTCCTGCTCCATGTGTGACGCGGCGCCACCCGCCTCCGCCTCGGTCATGGCGGCGAGACTCGCGGTCGACTCCAGGGCGGCGAGGGCGGGGAAGCGTTCGGTGAAGTCCGGCGCGAACTCCGCCATCAGCGCGGACCGCTGCGCCCACCACTCCTCATCGGGCACCCCGGTCTCCGGTGCCGCCTGCCGGTGTTCCGTCGCGACCAGGGCCATGCCCCGCACGAACTGGAACAACACCGCGATGACCCGCCTGACGCGCAGCGGTTCCAGGCCGATTCCGCCGAGGATCCGCACCACCGTCTCCAGCCGCGCGTACTCGTTCGGCCCGAGTACGGGACGGGCCTGCGAGACCTGGAGCACCCAGGGGTGACGCAGATAGAACGCCCAGGCGTCGTCGGCCCAGGCGGTGATCGCCGGGCGCCATCCCGCGCTCGTGTCGTACTCCGTGGGCAGTTCGGCCAGCACCCGGTCGTGCATGAGGTCGATCAGTTCGCTCTTGCTCGGCACGTACGTGTACAGCGCCATGGCGGTCCGCCCGAGCCGGGTCCCGACCGCCCGCATGGACAGGGCTCCCATTCCCTGTTCGTCCGCCACCGCGACACCCGCGGCCACGATCGTGTCCACGTCGAGTCCGGGCTTGGGGCCGGGTTTGGGAGCAGGCCCACGCGATTCAGCCGATCGCCAGAGCAGGGACATGGATCGGCGGGCATCGCCCTGTCCGGCGAAAACAATCACCTTGCAACTCCTTACTGCATAAAGTAACCTCACCGGCACATCTCTTTACGGTGTAAGGATACCAGCTGGGCGTCCGCCCGCCCCGGTATGCCCGTACGTTCGTGGAAGGTTTTCGATGGCAGAGCTCCCCGTCACGTTCATCCAGGTCACCGACATCACACGCATCACACCGCGGATGGCCCGCGTGACGTTCGAGGCCGACCACATCGACGATTCCGTCGGCCTGACCCCGGACCAGCAGCTCAAGCTCTGCTTCCCCCGGCCCGGCCAGGAGCGGCCCGTCCTGCCGGAGCAGAGCGACGACGCGACGGGCTGGTACCAGGCATTTCTGGCCATTCCGGAGGACGAGCGGCCCTGGATGCGCAGCTTCACCCTCCGCCGGCGCGTGCCCGGGACGAACACCGTCGAGGTCGACTTCGTCCTGCACGGCGACAGCGGCCCGGCCGGCGCCTGGGCCGACTCCGCACGCCCCGGCGACCGGCTCGGCATGGTCGGCCCCTCCGCGCTCTACGCCGGACCGGTCCCCCTGACGGATTCGATCGCCTCCGCCGACTGGCTGCTGCTCGCCGGCGACGAGACGGCACTGCCCGCCATCGGCACCCTGCTGGAGGCCCTGCCGGAGCGGACCCGCGCCCAGGTCTACATCGAGGTCGCCGACCGCGCCGAGGAGCAGACCTTCCGGACGGCGGGCGACGTCACCCTGCACTGGCTGCACCGCGACGGAACCCGGGCCGGCCGCAGCGAAGCCCTGATCGACGCCGTCCGGGGCGCCGAGTTCCCGCCCGGGCGCCCCTTCGCCTGGCTGGCCGGCGAGGCGGGCGTCGTCCGGACCCTGCGACGCCACCTGGTCGACGACCGGGGGCTCGACAAGCGCGCGATCGACTTCAGCGGCTACTGGCGCGTCAAGCTCACCCAGGACGACGCCCCGACCGCGGAGGACATGGCCGAGGCGCAGGAGCGCCTCGCCGAGTACCAGGCGGTGGCCGATGGCCAGTCCTGACGAGCCGCGCGCCGGAGCCGGCATCCCGGCCGGGCGCCGCGAGCCGGCCGGACGGCTGCCGGGCCGAAAGGAGGACTCCATGATCACGGTACGAGGGCTCGCCCGCCGGTTCACCGTGCGCGGCCAAAGTGTCGAAGCGGTCAAAGGAATCGACTTCGACGTGGCGCCCGGGGAGGTGGTCGGGTTCCTCGGCCCCAACGGAGCGGGCAAGACCACGACCTTACGGATGCTCACGACCCTGCTGCGCCCCACCGGCGGAACCGGGACCGTGGCCGGCTGCGACCTGCTGACGGACCCCAAGGGCGTCCGGCGCAGGATCGGCTGCGTCCACCAGGGCGGCGCCACCTGGCCCGAGTCCAGGGTCGCCGAGGAGATCGAACTCCAGGCCCGCCTCTACGGCCTGTCCCGGTCCGAGGCCAGACGGCGCGGGGCCCTGCTCGCCGAGCGGCTCGACCTCGCCGGCCTGGACCAGCGCCCCGTCAAGACGCTCTCCGGCGGTCAGCGCCGCCGGCTCGACATCGCTCTCGGACTGGTCCACGAACCGACGCTCGTCTTCCTCGACGAGCCCACCACCGGGCTCGATCCGCAGAGCCGGGCCAACCTCTGGGACCACGTCCGCCGCCTGCGCTCCGAGCAGGGCACGACCGTCTTCCTCACCACGCACTACCTCGACGAGGCGGACGCGCTGTGCGACCGGATCCTCGTCACCGACCACGGCACGATCGTCGCCGAGGGAACCCCCGACGCACTCAAGGCCCGGGTCGCCGGCGACGCGATCACCATCGAGGTGACCGACCAGGTCGCGGAGGCGGCCGACGTCGCCGGGCGGCTGGCCGGCGCCACCGAGGTGAGCGTGGACGGCGACACGGTGCGCTTCCGGGTGCCCCGCGGCGACGCCGCCCTGCCGGAACTGCTGCGCACCCTCGACAACCGGGGGATCACCATGGCCTCGGTCAAGGTCAACCGGCCCACCCTGGACGACGTGTTCCTCAGCCTGACCGGACGGTCCCTGCGGGACGGCGACCCCGCGCCCCAGGCCAGGGAGGCCGCCCATGCTGCGTGACACCCGACTGATCTTCGTGCGGGACATGAAGCTGGCGCTGCGCAGTCCGACCTGGCTGCTCATCGGGATCATGCAGCCGCTCCTGTACCTGTTCCTCTTCGGACCCCTCATGGTGTCCGTGGTCGACCACACCCCCGGTTTCCCGCCCGGCGGCGCCTGGGAGGTCCTCACCCCGGCACTCATCGTCCAGACGGCACTGTTCAGCGGCGCCTTCGCCGGGGTGGGACTGCTCACCGAGTACCGGGTCGGCGTCGTCGACCGCTTCCGCGGCACACCCGCGAGCAGGGCCGCCCTGCTGTTCGGCAAGGTCCTGGCCCAGGCCGTGCAGGCCACCGCGCAGTCCGTACTGATCGTGCTGGTGACGCTGCTCGTCTTCGACCTCGACGCCTCACTGACCGGGCTGCTGCTCAGCCTGGCGATCGCCGCGGTCCTGGCCATCACTCTGTCCTCGGGATCGTACGCACTGGCGATGGTCCTCAAGAGCGAGGCCGCGTTCCCGGCGCTGATGAACGCCGTGCTCCTGCCGCTGCTGCTGCTGTCCGGGGTGCTGCTGCCGGTCTCCGAGCAACTGGCCCCCGGCTGGCTGTACAACCTGGCCCGGATCAACCCCCTGACCCATGTGGTCGACGCCGAACGCGCGGCGTTCCGGGGGGACATGGGCGCCACGGGGCTGCTGACCGGCTCCCTCGTGCTGCTGGTCATGGCCGTCCTCGCCCTGCTGTGGGGCACGCGGACCTTCCGCAAGGAGAACGCCTGACGGCACCGCCCGCAGGCCCACCCGAGACCGGGCTCCCCCTTACCTCCCCCGGAGGGGGAGCCCACCCGCACCAGCAAGGAGCACACGTGAGGACCGAAGCCATCAAGGTGACCGGTGCCAGGGAGAACAACCTCAAGAACGTCTCGCTTCGGATCCCGAGACAGCAACTGACCGTCTTCACCGGTGTCTCCGGCTCGGGCAAGTCGTCCCTGGTGTTCGACACCCTTGCGGCCGAGGCCCAGCGGCAGCTCAACGAGACCTTCAGCGCGTTCGTCCGGACCTTCCTGCCCGACCACGGGCGGCCGGACATGGACGCCGTCGAGAACATCTCCGCGGCCGTCGTCATCGACCAGAAACGCCTGGGCGGCAACCCGCGCTCCACCGTCGGCACCGTCACCGACATCAACCCGCTGCTGCGTCTGCTGTTCTCCCGGGCCGGTGATCCCGCGGGCCTGCGACCGAGCGCGTTCTCCTTCAACGACCCCCAGGGCATGTGCCGGACCTGCGAGGGCCTCGGCACGACCGTCCGCCTCGACCTCGACGCGTTCCTCGACCGCACCAGGTCCCTGAACCAGGGCGCGCTGCTGCACCCGGACTTCTCCACCGACAGCTGGTACTGGCTGAGCTACGTGGAGTCCGGCCTGTTCGACAACGACAAGCCGCTGGCCGACTTCACCGAGCGGGAATGGCGGCTGCTGCTGCACGGCGAACTGCCGGACAAGCTCCGCCTCGTCTGGCAGGGCAACACCCTCAACGTCCGCTACGAGGGCCTCGTCGACAAGTTCACCCGGCTCTACGTCAAGAAGGAGGACATGTCCGAGCGCGGCCGCCGGGTGTTCCAGCGGTTCGCCCGCACCGCCTCCTGCCCCGACTGCGACGGCACGCGCCTCGCGCCCGCCGCGCTGGCCACCCGGATCGGCGGCCACCACATCGCGGACCTCACGGCGATGGAGGCCCAGCACCTCGTACACGTCCTGGCGGAGCTGGACCTGCCGCGGGTGAAACCGGTCCTGGACGACCTGACCACCCGTCTGCACCACCTGGTGGACATCGGCCTCGGCTATCTGAGCCTCGACCGGGAGACCCGCACGCTCTCGGGCGGCGAGTCCCAGCGGATCAAGATGGTCCGGCATCTGTCCAGCAGTCTCACCGAGATGCTGTACGTGTTCGACGAACCGAGCATCGGCCTGCACCCCCGGGACGTCCACCGACTCAAGGACCTCCTCATCGCGCTGCGGGACAAGGGCAACACGGTGCTCGTGGTCGAGCACGACCCCGACGTCATGGCCATCGCGGACCATGTGGTGGATATGGGCCCGAAAGCCGGGACGCTCGGCGGCGAAGTGGTCTTCGAGGGCGGCTTCGACGCGCTCACCCGTGCCGAGACCCTCACCGGGCGCCACCTCCGGCACCGATTGCCTCTCAAGACCGAACCCCGGCGCGCCACCGGGACGCTCACCGTCACCGACGCGACGAGTCACAACCTCAAGAACGTGACGGTCGGCTTCCCCACCGGCGTCCTGACGGTCGTCACCGGCGTGGCCGGATCGGGCAAGAGCACGCTGGTCAACGACGAGTTCCTCAGCCGCTGCCCCGACGCGATCGTCATCGACCAGTCGGCGGTGACCACCAGCCGGCGCTCCAACACCGCCACCTACACCGGCCTGATGGACCCGATCCGCAAACTGTTCGCCAACGCCAACAAGGTCAGCGCCTCCCTGTTCAGCGCCAATTCCAAGGGCGCCTGCCCCAACTGCCAGGGGCTCGGCGTCCTCTACACCGACCTGGCGTTCATGGACACGCTGAAATCAGTGTGCGAGGTCTGTCGAGGCCGCCGCTTCTCCGAGGACGTCCTCGGCCACCGCCTGCGGGGCAGGTCCATCAGCGACGTCCTGGAGATGACGACGGCCGAGGCGGCGGACTTCTTCACGGAACCCAAGCTCCGCCCCGTCCTGCACGCCCTGAACGAGGTGGGGCTGGACTACCTTCGCCTCGGCCAGCCGCTCAGCACCCTGTCCGGCGGCGAGTGCCAGCGCCTCAAGCTCGCGGCCGACCTGCACCGCGTCGGAAGCGTCTACGTGATGGACGAACCCACCACGGGTCTGCACATGTCGGATGTCCACCGCCTCCTCGGCATCATCGAGCGCCTCGTCGACCAGGGCAACACCGTCATCGTCATCGAGCACAACCTCGACGTCGTCAAGAGCGCCGACTGGATCATCGACCTCGGCCCCGAGGGGGGCAGCGGCGGCGGACGAATCCTGTTCGAGGGAACTCCGGCCGATCTCCTGAAGACCACCGACTCCCACACCGCCGCACACCTCCGGCAGGACCTCTCGCCTGCGGGAGGCGTCTGATCATCGGGGCCGTGACGGCGACGTCGTGATCCGGCGTGTTCGCCGCGCCGGACGATTCCGTCGCCGTCCACCCACCCGCCGAGGACGGCGGCCGGCGAGTGGGCAGCGACGGCGGAGTGCGACTGCCGTTCCACGGGCAGGACGGCTCCTTGAGGCCGGCTGCCGTCCGGACGTCCGCGTGACGGTGGTCACGGACGTCCTTCGGGGGGTGCTGCGTAGGCTCGGGCCGTCGTCACGGTGGTCCGCGACAGTGGGTGAAACCCTCCTCCAGCCGCCTGACGGTGCGTCAGACAAGTCGGCGCATGGTCGGCGTGAGTCCTGAAGAACCTGGGGACGCCTGCCCGGACGCGCGACTCGTTGTAGAGTGTGGAAACAGCCCTTGACCTGCAAAAACGCAGGCAGGGAGCCTACTTGTGGGAGTACCCCGATGCTGCGCACCATGTTCAAGTCCAAGATCCACCGTGCCACCGTCACCCAGGCCGACCTGCACTACGTCGGGTCCGTGACCATCGACGCCGATCTGCTCGACGCCGCCGACCTGCTGCCCGGCGAACTCGTGCACATCGTCGACATCACCAACGGCGCCCGGCTGGAGACCTACGTCATCGAGGGCGAGCGGGGATCCGGCGTGATCGGGATCAACGGGGCCGCCGCCCACCTCGTGCACCCCGGCGATCTGGTCATCCTCATCAGTTACGCCCAGGTGACGGACGCCGAGGCGCGGGCACTCACCCCCAAGGTCGTCCACGTGGACGACCGGAACAGGATCGTGGCCCTCGGGGCCGACCCGTCCGCGCCCGTGCCGGACTCGGACCAGCGGCGCGGCCCGCACGCGGTCGGCGCCTGAGCGGCGTATCGACGGAAAGGCGTGTCCATGAGCGAGCCGCGGATCCGCGACGACCGGCCGGCGGGCCGGCTGGAGGCCGTCGCCGGCGGTGAAGTCGTCGGCCGGATCGAGTACTTCGTGCTCGACCGCCCCGAGCGCGCCCTCGTGCCCGTCCACACCGTGGTGGAGCCGGCGCACGAGGGCAAGGGCATCGCGGGCGCACTGGCCCGCGAGCTGTACGCCATCGCCGGACGCGAGCACAGCGCGGTCGCACCGCTGTGCTCCTACGTCGTCCAGTGGGCCGAGCGCCATCCCGACGAGGCCCCTGCGGCCGGTCCGGAGCTGCCGGCCGCCGCGAAGGAGTGGCTGCGCGCCCACCCGGACCGCTTCTGACGAGCGCGGTCGCCGCCCCCGCCGTTACCCCCGCCTGGTCGCCTCCCCGTCCTGCGGGGGAGTGACTGCGCACGCGGGTGCCGGGTAGGCGGGGGAGTAGTCCAGAGCCGGAGTCGAGCCACTGGCTGGAGGACCAGATGACGAACCCGTATCCCGATCCGGTGCCCCCCGCACCGACGCCCGGCCCGGATCCGCAGCAGCCGGACCCCCCGGGCCCCGACCCCGTGCCCAATCCGCAGCCGCCGCCCGGCCCGGAGCCGACGCCGCCCCCGCCGTCGCCCACCCCGCCGCCGGGGCCGACGCCGCCGGGGCCTCCGGGTCCCGACCCGGTGCCGGGGCCCGACCCGTCCCCGATCCCCCCGGGGCCGGAACCCGTGCCGAACCCCGAGCCGGGCCCGCCCCTGTCCTGACCCCCGACACGCCCCGTGCGGAGTCGGCAGGCAGTACCCCGCGCCGCCACGGCACCGCCCGCGCGGACACGCACGGAGGCACGGCACGCGAAGGGGCCGGTGGACACCCGCAGCAGGGCGGTCCACCGGCCCCTCGCCGGTTGCGGGGCGGCCCCCGCTACGCCGTGACCTCCGACCGGTCCCCGCCCCACAGCGTGTGGAACGACCCGTCCCGGTCCACCCGGCGGTAGGTGTGCGCGCCGAAGAAGTCCCGCTGCCCCTGCGTCAGCGCCGCCGGCAGCCGCTCCGCGCGCAGGGCGTCGTAGTAGGCGAGCGCCGCCGCGAAGCCGGGCGTCGGCACGCCCTGGCGGGTCGCGGCGATCAGCACCTCGCGCCAGTCGTCCTGGGCGTCGGCGATCTCCCGGGCGAACGTCTCGTCCGACAGCAGGCTGGGCAGGTCCGGCCGGGCGTCGTACGCGGCGCGGATCCGGTCCAGGAACGCGGCGCGGATGATGCAGCCGCCCCGCCACTGCGCGGACACCGCACCGAGGTCGATGCCCCAGTCGTACTCCTGGCTGCCGGCGGCGATCTCGTGGAAGCCCTGCGTGTACGACACGATCTTCGACGCGTACAGCGCCTGCTCCACCCGGTCCGCGAACGCCCGGGCCTCCGCCTCGCCCATCGGCTGCGCCTTCGGCCCGGCCAGGCCGCGCGAGGCCTCGCGCAGCGCCGCGTGGCCCGACAGCGACCGCGCGAAGACCGCCTCGGCGATGCCCGACACCGGCACGCCCAGGTCCAGCGCGATCTGCACGGTCCAGCGGCCGGTGCCCTTCTGCTCGGCCTGGTCCACCACCACGTCCACGAACGGCTTGCCCGTCTCCGCGTCCACGTGCGACAGGACCTCGGCCGTGATCTCGATCAGGTAGGAGTCGAGGCGGCCGGTGTTCCAGGTGCGGAAGATGTCCGCGATCTCGGCGGGGGAGTAGCCGGCGACGTCGCGCAGCAGCTGGTACGCCTCGCCGATGAGCTGCATGTCCGCGTACTCGATGCCGTTGTGCACCATCTTCACGAAGTGCCCGGCACCGTCCGGGCCGACGTGCGAGACGCACGGCGTGCCGTCGGCCGCCTTGGCCGAGATCTTCTCCAGCATCGGGCCGAGCGAGTCGTAGGACTCCTTCGGGCCGCCCGGCATGATGCTCGGGCCGTTCAGCGCGCCCTCCTCGCCGCCGGAGACGCCCATGCCGACGAAGTGGATGCCCTGCTCGCGCAGGTCCCGCTCGCGGCGCCGGGTGTCGGCGAAGTGCGCGTTGCCCCCGTCGATGATCATGTCGCCGGGTTCCAGCAGCGGTGCGAACTCCTGGATCACCGCGTCCGTGGGGTCGCCGGCCTTCACCATGACGACCAGCCGCCGGGGCCGCTCCAGCGCCGCCACGAAGTCCTTCGCGCTCTCGCACGCGACGAACTCGCCCTCGCCGCCGAACTCCTCGACCAGGGCGTGGGTGCGCGAGGGCGTCCGGTTGTGCACCGCGACCGTGTAGCCGTTGCGGGCGAAGTTGCGGGCGAGGTTGCGGCCCATGACCGCCAGTCCCGTGACGCCGATCTGCGCTGTACTGCTCATTCGGTTCGCTCCTGAAGACCTAGGTGTCGGTGCCGCCGGTGGTGCCCGCCGGCCTGGTCCGTCCGACCATCCTGACGTGCCGCTGTTCCGTCCGCACGCCCGGGTCGCACGACGCCGCGCAGCCGGATACGTACGAAGGGCCCCGCGGTACTCAGCGGACGTACCAGGTCCGCATCAAGCGGGGGTGGGCGCAGCCAGCGTCGGGTCCTGGCCGGATCGGCGCAGCGCCTCGGCGACGAATCCGGAGGTCAGCAGCTCGGTCACGAGTCCGCTGAGGAACCGCGTGGTCCGGGGGAGCCGCTCCTTCGGGGTCCCCACGGCCTGCCGGATCGTCATGAACGCGGGTTCGAGCAGGCGCAGGTCGGACCGCTGGGAGATATGCGCGGTCAGCGGCTGGCGGATGCCGGCCGCCACATCCAGGTTCTCGGCGTGGAAGACATCGACCCCCTCGTCGCCGCGCACCATGGTGGCGCGACGCAGGGTGCGGCTCAGGTGGAGGTCGTAGGCGGACCCCTTCTTGACTCCGACCCGCACTCCGTCCCGGTCCACGTCCTCGGCAGAGACGAACGCCGAGTTCACGGGTGCCGCGTACACCCCCTCGATGTGCACGTACGGCGTGCTGAAAGCCACGTCCTTCTCGCGGTCCGGATCCACGGCCAGGAAACACAGGTCGGCGTGGCCTCCGGCCATCGCGGCGTACGACTTGCGGGCGGCATCGAAGCAGATGAACCGAACCGGCAGAGCCAGACGCGTGGCGACCTCGCGGGCGAGCTCGACAGTGACCCCGGACGGCTCGTCGGGGGTCCCTTGGGCAAGGACCGGGTTGCCGAGGTTGATGGAGGCGCGCAGCACTCCGGTGGGGGCCAGGTCGTGCGCGAGTTCTACGTCCATGGTCGTCATGCCCCCACCCTAGGAGGCCGGTTCGCCGCATCCTCTGCCGCGCCCCGTGGCCGGGATGCGTGACGGCGCAGCCGGTCGAGCGCAGCCGGTCGAGCGTCCCGCTCACCCGCGCGCCGCACGCGCGCGCCGCACCCGAGCACGCTGCACGCGAGCACGCTGCACGCGAGCACGCTGCACGCGAGCACGCCGCACGCGAGCACGCCGCACCGCGCCCGCGCATGCCGCCCCGCGTACGCCGCCCCCGCGCACCGTGTGCCGCAGGGGATGCACCGCCGGGGCGCGCGTCGCGCAACTGGGGCCTCATACCGGCCATCCGGGCCTCCGCGCGGCCGATAGGCGTCTTGTTCCGGCCGGTTCGCAGCGCTTACTTTTGCCCCTCCTGACGCATGTCTAGGGGGGCTCCCGATGGCCGTACGCGGCCGGCACCGCCGGTATCAGCCGAACAGGATCAACCGCGCCTCACTCACCGTCACGGCGGGCGGCGCCGGTATGGCGCTGCCGTTCATGGGCGCGTCGCCCGCCCAGGCCGCGGACGTGGACACCTGGAACAAGGTCGCCGCCTGCGAGTCCAGCGGCAACTGGAGCATCAACACCGGCAACGGCTTCTACGGCGGACTGCAGTTCACCCAGTCGACGTGGGAGGCCTACGGCGGCCGGGCCTACGCGGCGCGGGCGGATCTGGCCTCGAAGGACCAGCAGATCGCCGTCGCGGAGAAGGTCCTGGACGGGCAGGGGCCGGGCGCCTGGCCGGCCTGCTCGGTACGGGCCGGACTGACCCGGGGCGGCGGCGAGCCGGACATCCGCCCGGCCGCCGGACGCACGCAGCAGAAGGACACGCGCAAGAAGACGTCCATCGAGGACGTCCGGCCCCAGTCCACGCCGCAGTCCCGCGCGGGCAACGCCGAGATGTACACGGTCGTCCGCGGCGACACGCTCTCCGGCATCGCCGGGGAGCACGAGGTCAGGGGCGGCTGGCGCGGACTGTACACCGCCAACCGCGCCACCATAGGCGGCGACCCCGACCTGATCGTGCCGGGCCAGCGGCTCGCGCTGCGCGGCGAGGGCGCAACGAAGACGCGCCCCGCGCCCCGGCCGGCCGAGAAGGTCCGCCCGGCGCCCGAGAAGCCGGCGAAGGAGCGGGCACGGGACGGGGCGAGGAAGGACAAGGCCCAGGACCGGCACAAGGAAGCGGGCAAGGAGCGCGCCGCGCGGTCCACCGCCAGCCGTCAGGGACTCGTCGCCCCGGTCGGCGCCTCCCCGGGCACGCCCTACCGCAAGGCGGGCTCCGCCTGGTCGAAGGGCTACCACACCGGCGTCGACTTCCCCGTGCCCACGGGCACGACCGTCAAGTCCGTCGCGGCGGGCAGCGTGGTCAGCGCCGGCTGGGGCGGCTCGTACGGCTACCAGGTCGTCATCCGGCACTCCGACGGCCGCTACAGCCAGTACGCGCACCTGTCGGCGATCTCCGTGCGCGACGGGCAGTCGGTGAGTGCCGGGCAGCGCATCGGGCGCTCGGGCTCCACGGGCAACAGCTCGGGCCCGCATCTGCACTTCGAGGTGCGGACGGGGCCCGGTTTCGGTTCGGACGTCGACCCGGTGGCGTACCTCAGGGCGGGCGGCGTCACGATCTGACGCGCGCGCGGTGCCGGTCGAGCACCGGCAACGGGACGTAGGGGATGCCGTAGAAGGGGGCGTAGGGCAGCGGGCGTCCCTCGCCTGGCACGACCGGCGGCTCCCCGCCGGCGTGCGCCGCGTCCGGGGAGGCCCGCGGCACGGCGGCGCCTGGGGAGGCCCGCGGCACGGCGGGCCCGGGCCCCAGCACGTCCTGCACGAGCAACGGCCCGCGCACGCCCCTGCCTTCCGCCCCGGCCGCGCGCGCCTCGCACACCCCGACCGGCACGCCGCCCGGGGCGACAGGCTCGGGCAGGTCCGCGGGGCTGTCGGGCACGCCGCCCACGGTCACGGACCCGGACAGCCCGGCCCGGCTGTCGGGCACCTCTGCCGGGATCACCGGCTCGGACAGGCCCGCGGGGCCGACCGGGACACCCTCCACGGCGACCGGCTCCCGCTGCTCCCGCGCCAGCCGCTCCGTCGTCAGCAGGATCAGGCCGCCGGCCGCCACCACGCCGCAGCTCAGTGCGAGCGCCGTGCCGGTCGTGCCGTAGCGGAAGGTCTCGCCGAACATCGTGATGCCGACCGCGGCCGCCACCACCGGGTTGACGACCGTCAGCGTGGCCAGCGGGGCGGCGAGTCCGGCGCCCCGGTAGGCGGCCTGGGACAGCAGCATGCCGGCCGTGGCCAGGACGCCGATCACCGCGAGGGACGGCACGTCGGCCGCCGAGACGCCGCCGGTCCAGTCGACCGCGACGGTCTTGGTGAAGACCGAGGACATGCCGAACGCGATGCCCGACGCGGTCGCCAGCAGCGTGCTGCGCACCGCGGGGTGCCGGTGCGCGGCCCGGGCCGCGAGCATCAGGGCCGTGACCACGCCCGTGGTCACGAGGGCGACGGCCACCCGTTCCGCCCCGCTCAGCGACTGCGCGTCGGACGTGGCGACCAGGGACAGCAGACCGGCGAGCCCGACCGTCGCCATGATCGCGCCCCGCCAGGCCGTGGCCCCGGCCCTGCGGCCGACGAACAGCGCCGCCATCGGCAGCGCCACGACGATGGTCAGCGCGCCGAGCGGCTGCACCAGGCTCAGCGGACCGTAGGCCAGCGCCACCACGTGCAGCAGACCTCCGAGGCCGTTCAGCGCGACCGCCGCCCACCAGCCCGGCCGGCGCAGCGGAGCGTACTGCTCGCCCGGCGAGGACTCCGCCACCCGCTCCTGCACGATCGCCCCGCCCGCGTAGGCGAACGCGGACACCAGCGACAGCAGGACGGACAACGCGAGGGCGCTCATCGGCTGCTCCTCTGCGTCGGGCGGGGGCGCTCGGCCCGGCGCGGCGAACGGTCGGCTCTCATGTGCAACACCCTGCCGTGTCCGGGTCTTCCCGTCGTCGTCCCTGAGCACTCATTGGGTCCTACTGCCGATGGAGTAGGGGCGAACCACCGTCATCCCCAGGGTGGGTGCCCCGGGTAGGGGGTCCCCGGACAGCACCCCTGAGGGGTCTTGGTACTACTGCTCTTCGTGGACCTCGACCCCGACCTCGCCGCGCTCCGCCCGCTCGGCGGCTTCTTCGTGCTGCGCACGGACGGAGCACGAGCGGACTCCCTTCCCACTCTGGCACAGGCGTACGCCCCGACGGCACCCGATGTGCCCGGAAATCCGCTGGTTCTCCGCCTGCGGAACGTCGCCGCCGCCCTGAACACCCGCGAGGTGCGGGTCGCCGCGTCGGTGACGCAGCAGGGGCTGGCGGCCCGGCTCTGGTCGGTCGCCCTCGGCAGCGCCGTGCTGTGCGGCGCCGTGCCCGACCTCGACGCCGGGCGCCTGCGCTGGGACCCCGCCGCCGGCGCGCCCGACGACCTGCGGCTGACGGCCGTACGGGCGCTGCCCGCCGACGCGGCGACCATCGCGGACGTCGTCCTGCGCGGCCATCTCGACCCCCTGGCCCAGGCCCTGCGCGCGCACTGCCGCCTCGCCCCGGGCCTGCTGCGCGGCAACGCCGCCTCCGGGCTGGCCGGAGCGGCCCGTGAGCTGGACCGCTGGGCCCGGCGGCACGGCCGTGCCGACGCCGCCGCGCGGGCGGGCTCCCTGACCGCCGAACTGCTCGCCCGGCCCGGGCTGGCGGGGGCCGGGACGCTCACCGGCACGGCCTTCCGGCGCCGCAGCTGCTGCCTGTACTACCGGGTGCCCGGCGGGGGTGTCTGCGGCGACTGCTGTTTCCCGCGGCCGCCCCGCTCTTCCGCCCGGGCCGCTTTAGGGTGACCATGAAAGGGAACGGCCGCTGAGAGCAGGGAGTTGCGGGTGCGAGTGGGACTGCTGACCCGGGAGTACCCGCCGGATGTGTACGGGGGTGCGGGCGTCCACGTGGAGTTCCTCGCCCGGGAACTGAGACCGCTGGTCGATCTCGACGTGCACTGCTGGGGCGAGGGCCGCACCGACGGCGTACGGCGCCACCGGTCCTGGTCCGCGCTGGACGGGGCCAACGACGCGCTGCGCACCTTCTCCGTGGACCTGGCGATGGCCGCCGCGCTCGAAGGCCGCGAGCTGGTCCACTCCCACACCTGGTACGCCAACCTCGGCGGTCACCTCGCCAAGATGCTGTACGGCATCCCGCACGTGATGACCGCGCACTCCCTGGAGCCCCTGCGCCCCTGGAAGGCCGAGCAGCTCGGCGGCGGCTACGAGCTGTCCAGCTGGGCCGAGCGCACCGCGATCGAGGCCGCGGACGCGGTCGTCGCCGTCTCCGGGGCCATGCGCGAGGACATCCTGGGCTGCTATCCGGGGCTGGACCCGCAGCGCGTCCACGTCGTGCACAACGGCATCGACACCACCCTGTACCGGCCGGACCCCGGCACGGACGCCCTGGACCGGATCGGCCTGGACCGCTCCCGCCCGTACGTGCTGTTCGTCGGGCGCATCACCCGGCAGAAGGGCGTGCCGCACCTGCTGCGCGCGGTGCGCGACATCGACCCGGCCGCGCAGGTCGTGCTGTGCGCGGGCGCCCCGGACACCCCGGAGATCGACCAGGAGTTCCGGGAACTGTTCGCGGAGCTGAGCGAGGGCCGCGACGGCGTGTTCTGGATCCCGAAGATGCTGCCCCGCCCCGAGGTGATCCAGCTCCTGACCCATGCCGCGCTGTTCGTCTGCCCGTCGGTGTACGAGCCGCTCGGCATCGTGAACCTGGAGGCGATGGCCTGCGGCACGCCCGTGGTGGCCTCGGCCGTCGGCGGCATCCCGGAGGTCGTGGACGACGGCAGGACCGGTCTGCTCGTCCCCGCCGGCGAGGGTTTCGAGGCCGGGCTCGCCCGGGCCATGGACACCGTCCTGGCCGATCCGGAGGCCGCGCGGCGCATGGGCGAGGCCGGGCGCGAGCGCGCGGTCGACGAGTTCGGCTGGGACGCGGTGGCCCGCCGCACGGTGCGGCTGTACGAGGAGATCGTCAAACAGGCTTAGTGGGTACTGGTCAGGGGCAGGCATCGGGGAAATCGGCGTGAGGGGAGCGGCCATGCGTGGTGGTGGTGGTCCTTCGGTCCTGGGGATCGTGCTGGCGGGCGGTGAGGGCAAGCGGCTGATGCCCCTGACCACGGACCGCGCCAAACCCGCGGTGACCTTCGGCGGCACGTACCGCCTGGTGGACTTCGTCCTGTCCAACCTCGTCAACGCCGGCATCCTGCGCATCTGCGTCCTGACGCAGTACAAGTCGCACTCGCTGGACCGGCACATCACCACCACCTGGCGGATGTCCAACCTGCTGGGCAACTACGTCACGCCCGTCCCCGCCCAGCAGCGCCTCGGCCCCCGCTGGTACCTGGGCAGCGCCGACGCGATCCTGCAGTCGCTGAACCTGATCTACGACGAGCGCCCCGAGTACGTCGCCGTCTTCGGCGCCGACCACGTGTACCGCATGGACCCGCGCCAGATGCTCACCCAGCACATCGACAGCGGGGCGGGCGTGACGGTGGCGGGCATCCGGGTGCCGCGCACCGAGTCCTCGTCGTTCGGCGTGATCACGCCCGGCTCGGACGGGCAGACGGTGGAGCGCTTCCTGGAGAAGCCGACGGCGCCGCCCGGCCTGGCGGACGACCCGAACTGCGTGTTCGCCTCCATGGGCAACTACATCTTCACCACCAAGGCCCTCATCGAGGCGCTGAAGCGGGACGCGGAGGACGAGTCCTCCGTGCACGACATGGGCGGCTCGATCCTGCCGCAGCTCACCGACCGGGGCGAGGCCGCGCTGTACGACTTCAGCGCCAACCACGTCCCGGGCGAGACCAGCCGTGACCAGGGCTACTGGCGGGACGTCGGCACCCTGGACGCCTACTACGAGGCCCACATGGACCTGATCGCCGAGCGGCCCGCCTTCAACCTGTACAACCGCAGTTGGCCCATCTACACGCACTCGTACCAGCTGTCGCCGGCCCGCTTCAACGCCGGCGGCATCGCCAGCGAGTCCATCATCAGCGCGGGCTGCCTGGTGCGGGGACAGGTGACCCGGTCGGTGCTGTCGCCGGGCGTCGTGGTCGACCCCGGGGCGGTGGTGCAGGGCTCGGTGCTGCACGACAACGTGCACGTGGGGCGGGGCGCGGTGGTGCGCGGCGCCGTCCTCGACAAGAACGTCGAGGTTCCGCCGGGCGCCACCATCGGTGTCAACCCCGAGCGGGACGCGGAGCTGTACACGGTCTCCAAGGGCGGCGTCATCGCCCTGGGCAAGGGGCAGCTGGTCACCTGACGGGACGGCGAGGAGGACTTTGTCCTGCCTCTGGACGAAGCCCTGGATCCGTGCTGTCATGCCAACGTCTTGTACATGACAACGTTGGCATGGAGGTTCCGTGCGTCCCCGACGCCTCAGAAACCGCCTCGCGTTACTGCTCGCCGCACTCCTGGCCCTCACCGGTCTGGCGTCCGCGCCCGCCCTCGCGGACGAACCCGCCGAGATCCACGGCCTCAAGGGCGAGTACTACACCCACTCCGCCCCCGGCGCCTTCGACTTCCACACCCTCAGGGCGACGACCTTCGAGAAGAACCTCGACTTCGACAACCTCGAGCCGCGCCTGAACTTCACCACCGGCCGGTCCGACGACGTCAGCGTCCGCTGGACGGGCAGGATCGTCCCGCGGGAGACCGGCTCCCACACCTTCTCCGTCACCGCCGACAACGGCTTCCGCCTCTGGATCGACGGCACCCTCGCCATCGACCACTGGGTCGACGACTGGGACCGCGAACAGACCTCCGCACCCGTCGAACTGACCGCCGGAACGCCGTACGACATCAAGGTCGAGTACTTCGAGCACTACGGCGGCTCCAACTTCCACCTGCGCTGGACGCGCCCCGGCGCCGCCAAGGAACCCGTCCCGCAGTCCGCCTTCCGCCTCCCCGAGGGCTACGACTACGACGGAGCCCTCGCCGCGACCGTCCAGGGCAGCGGCCGCACCCTGAAGCTCGACTTCGCCCGGCCCGTCGCCGCGCCCCCGGCCGGCTTCGCCGAGCACCTCACGGCGGTGATCGGCGGTGCCGTCTGGCCCCTGGGCGCCGCCCGGCCCGACCCGTCCGACCCCACCTCGCTCCTGGTCGCCCTCGAGGAGCCCGTCGTGGGCAACAGGACCGGCACGGCCAAGGGCTCCGCCGACGTCCGCTACGACGGTGAGGGCGGCCTGTCCGACACCGAGGGCAACGTTGTCGGCGCCTTCTGGACCAGCGGCCCCAACCACTCGACGTACCAGCTGCGCACCCGCTGGGCCGACGAGGTCGGACCGGACAACGCCCTGCCCGAGTACCCGCGCCCGCAGCTGACCCGGGACGAGTGGCGCAACCTCAACGGCCGCTGGCAGTTCGCCGCCGCCGAGCCGGGCGAGCAGCCGCCCGTCGGCAGGACGCTGAAGGAGCGCATCCTCGTCCCGTACCCGGTGGAGTCCCAGCTCTCCGGCATCGAACGGCACGAGGACCGCATGTGGTACCGCCGCACCTTCACCGTCCCGCGCGACTGGGACATCGGCTCCGGCAAGCGGCTCAAGCTGAACTTCGGGGCCGTCGACTGGCGCTCCGAGGTCTACGTCAACGGCACGAAGGTCGCCACGCACGAGGGCGGCTACGACAAGTTCGGCGCCGACATCACCGACGCGCTGAAGCCCGGCCGCACCCAGGAGCTGATCGTCGGCGTCTACGACCCGACCGACGCCGCCTCCGGTGAGAACCCGCCGCTCGGCAAGCAGCGCCTGGACCCCAGCGGCATCTGGTACACCCCGTCCTCCGGCATCTGGCAGACGGTGTGGCTGGAGCCGGTGGCCCGCGACCACGTCGACTCCCTGAAGGTCACGCCCGACGTGGCCGGGGAGAAGGTCACCGTCGAGGCCCGGGGCGTCCGCGACGGCGTACCGGTCACGGCGACCGCCTACGAGGGCCGGCGCAAGGTCGCCACGGCCCACGGCCGCACCGGCACCCCGCTGACCCTGACCGTCCACGACCCGCACCTGTGGTCGCCGGACGACCCCTTCCTCTACGAGCTCCGGGTGAAGGTGGGGGCCGACCGGGTCGGCAGCTACTTCGGGATGCGCTCCGTCGCCGTGGAGAAGGTGAACGGCGTGCCGCGCACGGTCCTCAACGGTGAGCCGGTGTTCCTCATGGCCACCCTCGACCAGGGCTTCTGGCCGGACGGCCTGCACACCGCACCCACCGACGAGGCCCTGGCCTACGACCTGAAGGTGCACAAGCAGCTCGGCTACAACTCGGTGCGCAAGCACATCAAGGTGGAGCCGGACCGCTGGTTCTACTGGGCCGACCGGCTCGGACTGCTGGTCTGGCAGGACATGCCGGCGATGACGGCCGGGGTGAACCCGAGCGCCTCCGCCCGTGCCCGCTACGAGCGTGAGCTGAAGGAGATGATCGACGAGCACGTGAGCAGCCCGTCCGTCGTCATGTGGGTGACCTTCAACGAGGGCTGGGGCCAGTACGACGTGGGCCGGGTCGCCGAGCAGGCCAAGGCATGGGACCCGACCCGCCTCGTCAACAACCAGTCCGGGCTGAACCTGGGTGCCGACGGCGACGCCGGCGACATCATGGACGAGCACGGCTACCCGAGCCCCGCCCTGCCGCCCCGCCCCGACGGCAGACGCGCCCTGGTCAGCGGCGAGTACGGCGGCCTGGGCCTGGCGGTGCCCGGGCACGCCTGGTCGGTGCAGCAGTCGTACGTCGACGTCGACCCCGCCACCTACACCGAGGACTACCTCGAGAAGCTGAACGAGGTCCGGGCCCTGGTCTGCCGGGGGAGCAACGGGGCCGTGTACACCCAGATCGCCGACGTCGAGGGCGAGCTGAACGGCCTGCTCACCTACGACCGCGCGGTGCTGAAACCCGACACGGCACAGCTGAGGGCCGCGCACGAGGCGCTGATCCGTGACGCCTCCCGGGTGACTCCCACGGGGTGCCCGGCGCCGCAACCTGTGCTGGACTAGCCGCACATGCACCATGAGTCCCGCCCCCCTCGCCGGGGGCGGGACTCGATCCGCTGCTGTTAACTGTACGTAACGTGATCGTACTTGACCGTAATCGGCTGGGAGCGATTGACTGCTGGCCCACCCGTCGTCGACGCGAGGCAAGCCCTTGACTGCTGATCTGCTCGCTCCTCTCGACCTGGCGTTCTGGAACCTCGAGTCCGCGGACCACCCGATGCACCTCGGGGCGCTCGGGATCTTCACCGCGCACTCGCCCACGGCGGGCGCCCACGGGGCGGACCTGCTCGCGGCCCGGGCCGCCGGCGTCCCCGGACTGCGCATGCGGATCCGCGACGTGTGGCAGCCGCTGCCCGCCGCCCTGCGCAGCCCCTTCGCCTTCGGCGGCGCCGCCCGCGAGCCGGACCCGGACTTCGACCCCCTGCACCACGTCCGGCTGCACGCACCGGCCGCCGACTTCCACGCGGTGGCGGGCCGCCTGATGGGACGCCCGCTGGAGCGGGGCCGGCCGCCCTGGGAGGCCCATGTGCTGCCGGGCGCGGACGGGGACCGCTTCGCGGTGCTGTTCAAGTTCCACCACGCCCTGGCCGACGGGCTGCGGGCGCTGACCCTGGCCGCGGGCGTCATGGACCCGATGGACATGCCCGCGCCCCGCCCCCGGCCCGCCGAGCCCCCGCGCCCCCTGCTCCCGGATGTGCGCGACCTGCCCGGGATGGTGCGCGGCGCCCTGTCCGACGTGGGCCGCGCCCTGGACATCGGCTCCGCCGTCGCCCGCTCCTCCCTCGACGTGCGCTCCGCCCCCGCGCTGAGCTGCGAGCCGAGCGGCACCCGCCGCACCGCCGGGGTGGTGCTCGACCTCGACGACGTGCACCGGATCCGCAAGACCGTCGGCGGCACGGTCAACGACGTGCTGATCGCCGTGGTCGCCGGCGCCCTGCGCCGCTGGCTCGACGAACGCGGCGACGGCAGCGAGGGCGTCGCTCCCCGGGCGCTGATCCCCGTCTCCCGGCGACGCCCGCGCACCGCACACCCGCAGGGCAACCGTCTCTCCGGGTACTTGATGCGGCTTCCGGTGGACGACCCGGACCCGCTGGCCCGCCTGGCCTCGGTCCGGGAGGCCATGGACCGCAACAAGGACGCCGGGCCCCACCGGGGCGCCGGCGCCGTCGCCCTGCTCGCCGACCACGTCCCGGCCCTGGTCCACCGGCTCGGCGGGCCGGTCGTCGGGCAGGCGGCGCGGCTGTGGTTCGACCTGCTCGTGACCAGCGTGCCGCTGCCCAGCCTCGGCCTGAAGCTCGGCGGCCACCCGCTCACCGCCGTCTTCCCGATGGCTCCACTGGCCCCCGGCCACTCCCTGGCGGTCGCCGTCTCCACCTACCGGGGCAGCGTCCACTACGGGCTCGTCGCCGACGGAGAGGCGGTCCCCGACCTCGACGTGTTCGCCGCCGCCGTCTCCCGGGAGGTGGCGGAGCTGATCGAGGTCTGCCGGCCCTGAGCGCACGCGTTTGGCGGTGCGGCCCGGCGCTGAAGTAAAATCCGCCGTTCGAATGCGGGCGCGACCGGCGCGCCACGACGGCAGAGCAGGGAACGCAGCGGCGATGACGGTGACAGAGGACGGCCCGCAGGCCATCAACGAGGCGAGCGGACACCCGTACGGACCCGGTATCGACCCCGAGCGCCTGGCCGTCTGCCTCAGCGTGCTCGAGGAACTCGACGAGCTGGAGATCGACCACCCGGACGCGATCGCCGTGCGCCGGGCGACCGCGGGCGTCTACCGCACGGTCAAGCAGCGCCGCCGCCAGGAGCGCAGGGCCGCCAAGACCGCCCACGACAAGGCGGTCACGGAGGCCACGGCGACCGGCTCCGCCCAGCGCATCGACGACGAGACCGAGGGCCTCCTGCCCTCCTCGCGCACCGAGGAGGGCAGGATCGCGGGGATACTCCAGCGCCCCCGCTCCTGCTACACCTGCAAGACGCGCTACGTGGAAGTCGACTACTTCTACCACCAGCTCTGTCCGGACTGCGCCCGCGTGAACCGCGAGAAGCGCGACGTCCGGGCCGACCTCGCCGGCAAGCGCGCCCTGCTCACCGGCGGCCGCGCCAAGATCGGCATGTACATCGCGCTCAGGCTGCTGCGCGACGGCGCCCACACCACGATCACCACGCGCTTCCCCAAGGACGCCATCCGCCGTTTCAAGGCCATGGACGACTCCGCGGACTGGATGCACCGGCTGGAGGTCGTCGGCATCGACCTGCGCGACCCGGCCCAGGCCGTGGCCCTCGCCGAGCAGGTCGCCGAGGCGGGCCCGCTCGACATCCTCGTCAACAACGCGACCCAGACGGTCCGTCGGCTGCCGTCGGCCTACGCCGCGCTGGTCGAGGGCGAGAGCGCACCGCTGCCCGCCGGTGAGCTGCCCGCCCACCACGTCATCGGCGCGTTCAACTCCGGCGCGGTCGACGGCCTCGCCGCGCTGCCGATCGGCACCAGCGGCCTGGACGCGCAGAAGGTCGCCGACCTCGCCCTGGTCGCGGGCAACGCCAGCGTCGAACGGCATCTGGCCGGCACGGCGATCGACGCGGGCGGCCTGGTGCCCGACGTGGTCGACACCAACACCTGGGTGCAGACCATCGAGCAGATCTCCCCGGTGGAGCTGCTGGAGACCCAGCTGTGCAACTACACGGCGCCCTTCATCCTCATCAGCAAGCTGCGCCCGGCGATGGCCGAGGCGGCGAGGAAGGCGGCGAGCAAGCGGGCCTACGTCGTCAACGTGTCGGCGATGGAGGGCGTCTTCGGCCGCGGCTACAAGGGCGCGGGGCACCCCAACACCAACGCCGCCAAGGCCGCGATGAACATGGTCACGCGCACCAGCGCCCAGGAGATGTTCCAGACCGACGGCATCCTGATGACCTCGGTCGACACGGGCTGGATCACCGACGAGCGGCCGCACTACGACAAGCTGCGGCTCGCCGAGGCCGGATTCCACGCCCCGCTCGACCTCGTCGACGGCGCGGCGCGGGTGTACGACCCGATCGTGCGGGGCGAGGCCGGCGAGGACCTGTACGGGGTCTTCCTCAAGGACTACGCGCCCGGGAAGTGGTAGGGCGCCCCGGGCGGCGGGCCGGTGACGGTCCGCCGGTTCCCGCCGGCCCCCGCGGGGGAACCCGATCCGGCGGGAACACCCCGGCGTGTCTCGAAACGGTCGTCGCTCACCTACGCCGAACGAGTGATTTGTGAAACGCCCATTGGGCGACAAAACGGGACGAAAACCCCCGGTGAACGGCAGATGACGCGCGATCGTTACCGCTTGTTTTCAGCCCCATCGAGCGGGTGTCCGCTCATGTGGTTAACCTGAGGCGGACGGACAGCAGCACGGGTCCTACCCACACCCACGGTCCGTCTGGGACACGCCGGTTCACCACGGCTGCTCTCCCGTGAGTCGACCGGCGCCACCGCGTCCGAACTGCACATGACACGCAACCCCGAGGGGACGTCAGGCGCAGCTGGACCGGCGCGTACGTCCCCAGGGTGACCGACACATAAGGAGTGCGCGGTGACACCGGAGAAGACGAAGCGCGATCAGCGCCCCAAGGAACTCGGCGAGCGCGCCGGCCGACGGGCCGACGAGCTCGGCAGCCTCGACGTGTGGGCCCGTTCGGCCCCGATCCGTCTCGCGGGCTACGAGGACGACCTCGCCGAGCCCCACATCCTGCCCAGCGTCGACTGACGCGGGCGGACCCCCACCGCGATCTCCGCGCGCATGGGCGTGCCACACTCGCACCCATGCTGATCAGGGAAGCAACGGCTGACGACTGGCCTCTTATCTGGCCGTTCTGGCACCGCATCGTCGCCGCGGGCGAGACCTACGCCTGGGACCCGGGAACCTCCGAGGAGGAGGCCCGGGTCCTGTGGATGAACCCGGCGAAGCGCGTCTGGGTCGTCGAGGACGACGGCGGCGCCGTCGTCGCCTCCGCCTACCTCACCCCCAACTACGGCGGCCCGGCGGCCCGTATCGCCAATGCCGGCTTCATGGTCGACCCCGACCGGGGCGGCCGCGGCTACGGGCGGGCGCTGGCCGAGCACCTGCTGACCGAGGCCCGGGCCGCCGGGTACCGGGGCATGGTGTTCAACGCCGTCGTCGAGACCAACCCGGCCGTGCGCCTGTGGACCTCGCTGGGCTTCACGATCCTCGGCACGGTTCCGGACGCCTTCGAGCACCCCCGGCACGGCCTCGTCGGGCTGCACGTCATGCACCGGGCCCTGTAGGCGTCGTGCCCCGGGCCCCGCGGGCGTGTCCGCCGGGCCCGTGGACGAGCCGCCGCCCGCGGTGGGTCAGGGACGGGCGTACGGCCGGGTCATGATCTCCATGTTGTGGCCGTCCGGGTCGGCGAAGTAGGCGCCGCGGCCGCCGAACAGGTCGTTGACACGCCCGGGTTCGGTGTGGCTGGGGTCGGCGTAGTAGGTGACGCCGAGCGTCTCCAGCCGGGCGATCATCGTGTCGAACTGCTCCTCGGGCACCAGGAACGCGTAGTGCTGCGGCTGGACGGGCTCGTCGCGCTTCTCGTAGTAGTCGAGGGTCACGCCGTTGCCCAGGTCGACGGGCAGGAACGGGCCGAACGGGGCGCCGACCTCCAGGCCCAGGACGGTCGCGAGGAACTCCGCCGACAGCCTCCTGTCGGAGGCGTAGACGACGGTGTGGTCGAGGCGGGCGATCGTGGCCGACTGCTCGGTGTGCGAAGGGGAAGACATGGGTGGATGCTCTCCGGGTCTCGGGGTCCGTGACGAGGCGCCGCTGAGGGCGCGGGAACGAGGACGTGGAGGCGTGGGGCGGGGCGCGTGCCCTCTCCGGCGCTCGGACGGGCCGGGGCGGGACCGTCCCCGCCGGGCTCACTCCGAGGCCGGGCGCCTGACTCGTGCATGGCCTACGGCCGACCCGGCAGTCACCCGGCCGACTCTAGTCGACGTGCGCGGTGCGCCGCCACGGCTTTCGCGCCTCCAGTTGCCCCGCCAGATCGAGGAGTCGGCCCTCCGAGCCGGGCCGTCCCACGAGCTGCACCGAGCAGGGGGCGCCGGAGGGCAGCGTGCCGAAGGGAACCGCCATCGCGGGCCAGCCCGTCAGGTTCCACGGTGGCGTCAGGGGCGAGTACGCGGTGTTGGCCAGCAGATTGCGCAGCCAGCCGCGCTCGTGCCACGGCCCGGCCTTGGGGGAGCGGCGGGCGAGCGCCGGGGTGAGGAGCACGTCGTGTTCCGCGAAGAACGGCTCCAGCCGCCGCCGGAGCTTGTCGCGACCCGTGCCGGAGGCGACGGTCGCCACGAAGGGGCGGCCGATGCGCGCGTGCACGCGGGTGCGCCGGGTCAGCCGCCCGGGGTCCAGCGGGCGGGCGTCGGCCGCCGTGCCCGCGGCCCAGTGGGTCAGCGAGGTCGTCGCGAGGGTCGCGGGGTAGGGCGGGTCGGCGCGGCGGACCCGGTGACCCGCCCGCATCAGCACCTGCGCCGCGTCCCGGGCGGCTGCCGCCCAGGGGCTGCCGACGATGGTTCCCGCCAGCGGGCTGCGCAGCGACACGGCCACCCGGAGCGTTCCGGGGCCGGGCGCGAACTCCGTGCCGGCGAGGACCGACAGCACCAGCCGGGCGTCCTCGACGGTGGTGGCGAGCGGGCCGTGCTCGGCCATGCCGAACCAGGTGCTGCCGTCACCCGTCGGCACCACGCCCCGGCCCGGTTTGATGGTGACGAGGCCGCAGTTGGCGGCCGGTATGCGCAGTGAGCCCATGCCGTCGTTGCCGAGGGCGACGGGCACCATCCCGGCGGCCACGGCGGCCGCGCTGCCGCCCGAGGAACCGCCCGCGGAGCGCGCGGGGTCCCAGGGATTGCGGGACACACCCAGCACACCGTCCGTGGTGCCGAAGACGCACAGCTCCGGCACGTTGGTCAGTCCCACGACCACCGCCCCGGCCGCCCGCAGCCGGGCGACCATCACATGGTCGCGGCCGGCCGGCGTGTCCGGTGTCGCGGCCGATCCGATGCGGGTGGACTCGCCGCGCACCGGCAGGTTGTCCTTGACGGCGACGGGCACCCCGGCCAGAGGCAGTTCCGCGAAGTCGCCGCGGGCGGCCAGCTCGTCCGCCTCGGCCAGCGCCGCCCGGGCGCGCACGGCCCGGAACGCCCCCACCCGGCCGTCGAGCCGCTCGATCCGGGCGAGGTGCTCGGCCACCACCTCACGGGGCGTGACCCGCTTCTCGCGGACGGCGGCGGATATCTCGGCGGCGGTGCGGCCGGCCCAGGTGGTCACAGCGGCTCCTCGGGAGGATCGACACGGACTTACTGACGAGTACGCAAGGGCAACTGTGCACCCGGCGGTCCGTGCGCGTCGAGGCCGGCGGGCGGGTGGAGCGCGGCCGGGCCCCGGTGGGGCCGGGTCTCAGCGCAGGTGGCGCGCGAAGAAGGCCTCGGTCACGTCCATCTCGGCGGCCCACCGGGGCCCGAAGGTATGCCCTTCGCCGGGGACCGTGCGCAGCTCGACGTCCCCGCCGGCCTCGTCGAACACGGCGGCGGCCTCCCGCGACCAGGCCGGCGGGCAGGTCTCGTCCGCGGTGCCGTGCTGGATCAGCAGCGGCTCGGTCATGCGATCGGCGTAGGTGAGGGCCGAGACACCGCGCCAGAACGCCGGGTTCTCCTCGGGCGTCCCGTGCTCCTCCTCGATCTCGGCGACGACCGGGTCGCCGTCGGGCCGCTGGAAGTGGTCCAGGTTCTCCTCGGGGCGTGCGCTCACCGGCGCGTACGCCACGGCGGCGTCGAACAGGCCGGGCGCCACGACCAGGGTCTGGTAGACGACCCCGCCGCCCATGGACCGGCCGAACAGCCCGATGCGGTCGCCGTCGATCTCCGGGCGCCCGGAGTCGCGCAGGGCCAGGGCGGCGCCGATGACGTCCTCGGTGTAGCCGAGGCGCAGGTTCACGTCGTTGTCCGGGTCGTCGTCGGAGCGGGCGTGGTTGCGGTAGTCGGTGTGCAGCACGACGTAGCCGCTGCGGGCCAGGCGGTCCTGTTCGCGCGGCATGCCCTGACCGCTGACGTAGACGTCCGGGTCGATGTAGCCGTGGGCCAGTACCAGCGCCGGGAAGGGGCCCCTGCCCTCGGGGACGTTCATGATTCCCGAGACGGTCAGCCCGTTCGCCTCGTACGTGACGGCGTAGCGGGTGTAGGCGGAGGTCCGGTCGAGCACGTCGCCGAGACGGAGGGCCGAGCCGGTGTGCTCGCGCCGCATCAGCGCCGGGAGGGAGACGGGGTCGACCGGGCCGGGGGTGGGGGAGACGCTGCGGGGACCCGGTTCACCTGCCGGGCTCGTGGCCGCCGTGCCGGTGGCGGGCGCGGCGGAGCCGTCACCGCCGGTGCAGCCCGCCGCGACGGCCAGCAGCACCCCGGCGGCGGCACAGGCGGTGCCGCGTGGACGCATACCGCCCATTGTGACCCGACGGGGCCGTGCGGCGCAGGGCCCGGGGCCCGGGGACGCGGGGCGCGGCGATCGAGCCCTGTCGCACGCCGGGGCGGCCCGCGCCGTGCCCCCGGGTGGGCCCGGTGACCCGGCCCGGGCCGATCGCCCGCACTACCGCCGGGCAGGCCCTACGACCTCTCCCGGGACGGGCCCGTGCTGTGCCGCTCGATCAGTTCCGGCACCGGTACCCGCACGGTGCGGGCCGGGCCGCCGTCCAGGAGCGCGGTCAGCTCGCGTGCCGCCGTGCGCCCGAACTCCACGCTGTCCCGGGACAGCGCCGACAGCCACGGCTTGACCAGACGGCACAGCGCGGAGTCCTCCCAGGCCACCACGGACACGTCGGCCGGAACGGCGAAGCCCAGTTCCGCGGCGGCGGCGACCCCCGCGACGGCCATCACGTCGTTGTCGTAGATCAGGGCCGTCGGGGCGGCGGGGCCGCTCAGCACCCGGCGGGTGACCGCCGCGCCCGCCTCGTCCGAGTAGTCGGTCGGCACCGACTGCACCGCGGTCAGGCCCCGCCGCTCCGCCTCGGCCCGCAGCGTGCGGATGCGGCGCTCGGTGTGGGCCAGCCCCGGCAGTCCCGCGATGTGCGCGATCCGCCGGTGGCCGAGCCCGTACAGACCGTCCACCACCGCCGCCATCGCCCCGGCGTCGTCCGCCCACACCGTCGACAGCCCCGGATGCCGCTCCCCGGGGTCGCCGCCGATCACCACGCCGGGCAGCCCGAGTTCGTCCAGCAGGGCGGGCCGGGGGTCGTCGGTGCGGGGGTCGACCACGAGCACCCCGTCGACCCGGTGCTCGGCCCACCACCGCCGGTACACGGCGCACTCGTCGTCGATGTCCCCGGCGATCTGGAACAGCAGACCGAGATGCCGCTCGGCGAGGACCTCCTGGATGCCGGAGACGAGCTGCAGGAAGAACGAGTCCACGCCCAGCGTCCCCGCCGGACGGGCCAGGACGAAACCGACCGTCGCGGCCCCCTCGCCGGACAGGGCGCGCGCCGCCGTGCTGGGCCGCCACCCCAGCTGCTCGGCGACCCTGCGCACCCGGTCCCGGGTGACCTCGGAGACCCCGGGCCTGCCGTTCAGCGCGAAGGAGACCGCGCTCTCGGAGACCCCGGCCCGCCGGGCGATGTCCTTCATCGTCGGCCGGCGGGCCGGCGAGCGCTTTCCCGTCACCCTCGATCTCCATTCGGCAGGATCCGGCGTGTGTACTAATGCGCTTGAGCGACAGCACCCTAAAGCGCATTAGCGATCGCGCGCAACCGGCTGGGTCAACCGCTACTGACCTGCGCATATGCCCAACTAATGTCTTTAGCTGAGCGGAATCCATTGACTTTTCCGAAGGCGGCGATGCAAGGTCTGCCCCGGCGTCGATTCCGCCGTCCCCCGCCCCGCCCCCCCGAAGGAGCCGGTCCCCGTGCGCATCCCCCGCAGAGCCCTCGCCGCCGCTGCCGCCGCCGTCCTGCTGCCCCTGAGTGCCTGCGGGTCCGGGGACGACGGAGGCGGGTCGGGCGACGCCTCCGGCAAGGTCGAGGGCGACATCACCTTCCAGACCTGGAACCTGCGCGCCAACTTCAAGCCCTACTTCGAGGGCCTGATCGCCGAGTTCGAGAAGAAGCACCCGGGCACCGACGTGAAGTGGGTCGACCAGCCCGCCGAGGGCTACGCGGACAAGATCAGCGCCGACGCCGCCGGCGGCACCCTGCCCGACGTCGTCAACGTCTCCCCGGACCTCGTCGCCCCGCTCGCCAAGGCCGGACTCGCCCTCGACCTGGACAAGGCCGCGCCGCAGTACGAGAAGGAGTACCTGCCCGGCGCCTGGGCCGGCCACCGGATACCCGGCATGACCGGCACCTACGCCTTCCCCTGGTACCTCAACACCGGCCCGCTGTTCTACAACAAGGCCCTCTTCGAGCAGGCCGGGCTCGACCCGGAGAAGCCGCCGAAGACCTACGACGACCTGTTCGCGGACGCCCTGCGGATGGCCGAGAAGAGCGACGGCAAGGTCGCCACCCTCGCCAACGTGCCCACCATCGAGGACTTCGGCCGCTACGGCGTACCGCTGATGAACAAGGAAGGCACCGCCTTCACCTTCAACGACGCCAGGGGTGTCGAACTCCTCACCAAGTACAAGGAGTTGTACGACGCCAAGGCACTCGACCGGCAGGCCCTGACCGCCACCCCCGAGTCGTCGGGCAAGAAGTTCCTCACCGGGGCCGTCGCCATGAACCCCGGCAGCGCCCTCGACCTCGGCAACTTCAAGAAGCAGGCGCCGAGCCTGTACGAGAACATCGGCATCACCGACCAGATCACCAGCACCGGGCACGTCAACATGTACGTGATGGGCGTGATGGTGAACGCCCAGTCGAAGCGCAAGCCCGCGGCGGTCGCCTTCGCGCACTTCGTCACGGACGCGGCGCACCAGATGTCGTTCGCCAAGAAGGTCGCCATCTTCCCCAGCACCGCCGGTTCGCTGGACGACCCGTACTTCACGAAGGAGGACGGCACCGACGAGACCCGCGTCCGCGTCGCCGCCGCCAAGTCCCTGAAGACGGCCGTCAACTACACACCGGTGCTGTTCAGCGAGCAGATGAAGATCGCGCTGCGCAACCAGGTCGCCAAGGCGCTCCAGGGCAAGCAGAGCCCCGGGGAAGCCCTCGACAACGCTGTCAAGGAGTGCGACCGGCTCCTGGCGCAGCAGGGCTGACCCACCATGGCTTCCTCCGGCATCTCCCGGGTGCGGCGCCAACTGCCGTCCAGCCCCTGGCTGTTCGCCGCACCCGGTCTGCTCGTCACCGGCGCGTTCGTGCTCTGGCCGTTCCTCTCCACCCTGGTCAACTCCCTCACCGACCGCCGCACCCTGATCCCCGGGAAGTTCGTGGGGCTCGCCAACTTCCGCGAGCTGCTGCACGACGACATGTTCTGGATCGGCCTGCGCAACAGCACCCTCTACGTCGTCGGGGTCGTGCCGCTGCTGGTCGTGCTGCCGCTGCTGCTCGCACTGCTCGTGCAGAAGAACATCCCCGGCATCACCTTCTTCCGGTCCGCGTTCTACACCCCGGTCGTCGCCTCGATCGTCGTGGTCGGCCTGATCTGGGTGTGGCTCCTCGACGACCGCGGACTGGTCAACGCGGTGCTGGAGGCGGCCGGCGCGGGCCAGGTCGCCTTCCTCAGCGACCAGTGGCTGCTCCTGCTGAGCGCCATGGCCGTCACGGTGTGGAAGGGCCTCGGCTACTACATGATCATCTATCTGGCCGCGCTGGGGAACGTGCCGCGCGAACTGCACGAGGCCGCCGCGGTGGACGGGGCGGGCGCGGTGCGCCGCTTCCTCACCGTCACCGTCCCCGCCGTCCGCTCGACCATGGTGCTGGTCGGCGCGCTCTCCTCGGTCGCCGCGTTCAAGGTGTTCTCCGAGGTGTACCTGCTGGCCGGTCCGAGCGGCGGCCCGGCCGGGGAGGACACCACCCTGGTCATGCTCGTGCAGCGCACCGGCACCGGACTGAGCGGCCGGGTCGGCTACGCCTCCGCGATCTCCGTCGTCGTCTTCGCCGTGACCGTCGCCCTGATGCTGCTCGTGCTGCGCGCCGACCGGAAGGAGGACGCGTGAGCGTCCTGGAGAAGGCACCCGTCGAGCCCGAGGCGCCCGCCGCGGCCCGCGAGCCGCGGATCACCGACGAACACGGCCGCCGCGTGCGGGTGTGGGAACTCGCCCTGCGCTACGTGCTGCTGCTGGCCGTCCTGGCCCTGACCATCGGCCCGTTCCTGTGGCAGCTGTCCACGTCCCTCAAGGGCCCCACCGAGGACATCTACAGCTCACCGCCGGCGTTCCTGCCGGGCGATCCGACCCTGCACAACTACGAGCGCGTCGCCGACACCATCCCCGTGTGGGACTACGCCCTCAACTCGCTGAAGGTCGCCACCGCCAACGTCGTCACCAACTGCGCCGGCTCGGCCCTCGCCGGCTACGCCCTGGCCCGGCTGCGCTACCGCGGCCGCCGCGCCGCCACCCTGGCCTTCGTCCTGGCGATGCTCGTCCCCGTCGAGGGCATCATCATCGCCCAGTTCACCACCATGCGGGAACTCGGCCTCAACAACACCCTCGTCGGCGTGGTCCTGCCCGGCTGCATCGGCGCCATGAACGTCCTGCTGATGCGCAACGCCTTCCTCAACCTGCCCTACGAGGTCGAGGAAGCGGCCTTCGTGGACGGCGCCAACGTCTGGCAGCGCTTCCTGCGCATCGCCCTGCCGTCGGTCAAGGGCACCCTCGCCGTCGTCGCGATCTTCGCCTTCATGGGCGCTTGGGACGACTTCCTGTGGCCGCTCATCGTGCTGAGCGACCCCTCCAAGTTCACCCTCACGATCGGCCTCAACTACCTGCACGGCACCTTCGCCAACGACGAACGCCTCGTCGCCGCGGGCACGATCATCGCCGTCGCGCCGCTGATCGCCCTCTTCGCCTGCCTCCAGCGGTACTTCTTCCGCGGCGTCGGCGAGGGCGCCGTCAAGGGCTGATCCCGTACCTCCGTCACAAGGACCCGCATGCCTCCTGCCGTGCGCTTCGGCGTCAACTACACGCCCAGCGAAGGGTGGTTCCACCACTGGCTCGACTTCGACCTCGACTCCGTGCGCGCCGACCTCGACTCGATCGCCGCGCTCGGCCTCGACCACATCCGCGTCTTCCCGCTGTGGCCGTACTTCCAGCCCAACCGCACCCTGATCCGGCCCCGGGCCGTGGAGCAGCTCGTCGCTCTCACCGACGCTGCCGCCGAACGCGGCCTCGACGTCAACGTCGACGGCCTGCAGGGGCACTTGAGCAGCTTCGACTTCCTGCCCGCCTGGACCCGGACCTGGCACCGCCGCAACCTGTTCACCGACCCCGACGTGCTCGACGGCCAGGCGACCCTGCTGCGCACCCTCGCCGCCGCCCTCGCCGACCGGCCCAACTTCATCGGCATGACCCTCGGCAACGAGGTCAACCAGTTCTCCGCCGGGCCCCACCCCGACCCCGACCGGGCCACACCCGGCGAGATCGACACCTGGCTCACCCGGATGCTCGCCGCGTGCGAGGAGGGCGCCCCGGGCCGGCTGCACCTGCACGCCGAGTACGACGCGACCTGGTACCAGGACGACCAGCCCTTCACCCCGGGTCAGGCCGCCCGGCACGGCGCCGTCACCGCCGTGCACTCCTGGGTCTTCAACGGCACCGCCCAGCGCTACGGCCGCACCTCCGTGCCGAGCGAGCACCACGCCGCCTATCTGGTCGAGCTGAGCAAGGCCTGGGCGGACGACCCCCGCAGGCCGGTCTGGCTGCAGGAGGTCGGCGCCCCCGCGCCCCTGGTCCCGCCCGAGCACGCCGCCGCCTTCACCGAGGCCACCGTCGCGAACGCCCTGGACTGCCCGGACCTGTGGGGCGTCACCTGGTGGTGCTCCCACGACGTCTCCCGCGGCCTCGCCGACTTCCCCGACCTGGAGTACGGACTGGGCCTGCTGACCAACGACCGCAAGCCCAAGGACACGGCCCTGGTGCTGGAGCGGGCCGCGCGCTCGCGACCGTCCGCACCGGCGGCCCGCACCACCGCCCTCGTGGTGCCCGCCGACCCGTCCGCCCGTTCGCTGTGCGCCCCCGGCGGGCCCGTCTTCGAGGCCTTCTTCCGGCTGGTCGCCGACGGGGCCCGCCCCACCACCGTCCTCGACACCCGGACCACCGACCGGAAGCACCTGTCCGCACGCGGCATCGCCGAGACCGTCACCACCGACCAGGTCCTCGAAGGAGACACCCGCCCGTGACCCCCACCAGACGCACCGTGCTGCTCGCCGGCGCCGCGGCCGCCCTGTTCCCCGCCCCGCCCGCCACGGCGGCCCCGAGGGCGGCGGCGACACAGCCGTACGCGTCCTACTGGTACCCGGACTCCCTCCCCGAGGGCACGCCCGGCCCCGGCATCACCTGGCGCAGCCTGAAGTCCTGGCGCGCCGAGGCCGACCCCGACCTCCCCTTCAACGCCGCGTCCGTCCCCCTGGCCCGCCGCTTCACCCCGGCCCCCGCCAACCCCACCGCCCGCGCCGGCCAGGCTCGCATCCAGTCCCTGGTCTCCTTCGGTCCCACGGCGGGCAACCCCTCCCAGGGCTCGGCCACCGCCGACCACTACGCCCTCACCCACTGGGCCTACATCGACGAGCTGGTCTTCTGGGGCGGCTCCTCGGGCGAGGGACTGATCCTCGCGCCCAACGCGCCCGTCGTGGACGCGGCCCACCGGCACGGCGTGCCCGTCCTCGGCAACGTCTTCCTGCCGCCCGTCGCCTACGGCGGGCAACTGCGCTGGACCCGGGACCTCGTGCAGAAGGACGCCGCCGGCCGGCACCCGCTCGCCGCGCAACTGGTCGCGGTCGCGGACGCCCACGGGTTCGACGGCTGGTTCGTCAACGCCGAGACGGGGGGAGGGGACGCCGCCCTCGGCGCGGACATGCTGAGCTTCGTCCGGGAGCTGAAGTCCCTCGCGGCGGCCAGCGGACAGCGCGTCACCTGGTACGACGCGATGACCGTGAACGGCTCGGTCAGCTGGCAGGGCGCTCTCAACGACCAGAACGAGCCGTTCTTCCGCAGCTGCGACGACATGTTCGTCGACTTCCGCTGGACCCCGGGCAGCCTGGTCTCCTCGGCGAGCCGCGCCGAGCGACTGGGCCGCAGCCGCTACGCGTTGCGGGCGGGCGTCGACGTCGAGGCGGGCGGCTGGAACACCTCCGTGCGGTGGGACGCGATCGTCCCGCAGGACCGGGCGCACGTCGCCTCGGTCGGCCTCTACCGGCCCGAGTGGACCCGCAACCACCTGCCCGCCGACCGGCGGGACCCGGCCTCCTTCCACGCCGCCGACGACCGCTTCTGGACCGGCCGCTCCCTCGACCCCTCGCGCCCCGACGGCACGGACACCTGGCGGGCCCCCGCCGTGACCGTCGCCGACCGCTCGACCGTCACCTCGGTGCCGTTCGCCACCTCCTTCAACACCGGTCACGGACTGCGCTGGTACGAGGACGGCCGCATCACGTCCGACACCCCCTGGAACCACCTGGGACTGCAGGACCGGCTGCCCTCCCGGCGCTGGGTCGTGCACACCGGCGGCAACCGCCCGGCCGTGTCCTTCGACTTCGAGGACGCCTGGCGCGGCGGCAGCAGCCTCCTCGTCGACGGCGAACTGACCGAACCGGCCGTCCTCGACCTGTACGCCACCCGGCTGCGCCTCACCCCCGGCACGATCGTCGAACTGACCCACCGCACGGACTCCGGCCGGGTCGGCGTCGAACTCGCCGTCGCCACCGGCGAGCCGCACACCCCCGGGGCGACACCGCCGTACCGGTACGTCCCCGTGCCGGCCTCGGGCGACTGGCACACCTCGGCCGTGCGGCTCACCGGTCTCACCGGGACCGCCCGGGTGCTCGGCGTCCGGCTCACCCCCGCGGGCCCCGGCGGACCGGTGCGGTGGCGGCTCGGCGCACTCGCCGTGCGCACCGCCTCCCGGGCGACCCCCGCCGCCCCCACGGGCCTGCGGGCCGGTGCCGCCTCCGGCGGGAACCTGCGCCTGCTGTGGAACCCGGCCCGCGGCGCCGTGCGCCACTACACCCTGCACCGCCGGCTCCCCGACGGCACCCGCCGCTTCCTCGGCGGCACCTGCCAGCGGGCGTTCTTCGTCGCCGGGCAGAAACCCGAACAGGGCGAGCGGGCCGCACGGTTCGAACTGCGGGCCGTGGGGGAGCTCTACACCTCGTCGGCACCCGCGACCCTGACCCACCCCTGGTAACCACCCCCCGAGGGAGCACCCCGCATGCATGACGACCGCAGCCTGGTCGAAGCCCGCCTCAAGCGCGTCCTCGACGAGCGCGTCCGCCCCGCCGTGTACCCCGAGTCCGTGCCGCTCCAGGTGGCCGTCTGGCAGGCCCCGGGCGAGCCCGTCCCGGTCGCCGAGGGCCTCGCGGCCGAGCCCGAGCCGATCGAGGTGGGCGCCCGCTGGGGTGCTCCCTGGGGCACCAGCTGGTTCCGGGTGACCGGCACCGTGCCCGAGGCCTGGGCCGGCCGGACCGTCGAGGCGATCCTCGACCTCGGCTTCGACGAGAACATGCCCGGCTTCCAGTGCGAGGGCCTGGTCTACCGGCCCGACGGCACCCCGGTGAAGGGCCTCAACCCGCGCAACCAGTGGGTGCGCGTCGCCGCGCCCGCCGAGGGCGGCGAGCAGGTGCGCCTGCACATCGAGGCCGCGTCCAACCCCGTCATCCTCGACTACCACCCCTTCCTGCCCACCCGGCTCGGCGACAAGGAGACCGCGGGCAGCGAGCCGCAGTACACCCTCGCCCGCATGGACCTCGCCGTCCTCGACGAGACGGTGTGGCAGCTGGTGATCGATCTGGAGGTGCTGGGCGAGCTGATGGCCGAGCTGCCGGTGGAGTCGGCTCGCCGCTGGGAGATCCTCCGGGCGGTCGACAAGGCGCTCGACGCCCTCGACCTGCAGGACGTCAACGCGACCGCCCCAGCGACCCGTTCACGCCTGGCCGATGTCCTCGCCACGCCCGCCGCCCCCTCCGCCCACCGCATCAGCGCCGTCGGGCACGCCCACATCGACTCGGCGTGGCTGTGGCCGCTGCGCGAGACCGTGCGCAAGGTGGCCCGCACCACCTCCAACATGACCGCGCTGCTCGACGACGAGCCGGAGTTCGTCTTCGCCATGTCGCAGGCCCAGCAGTGGGCGTGGGTGCGCGACCACCGGCCCGAGGTGTGGGCCCGGGTGAAGAAGGCCGTGGCCGACGGGCGGTTCGTGCCGGCCGGCGGCATGTGGGTGGAGTCGGACACCAACATGCCCGGCTCGGAGGCGATGGCCCGGCAGTTCGTGCACGGCAAGCGGTTCTTCCTCGACGAGTTCGGCATCGAGAACGACGAGGCGTGGCTGCCCGACACCTTCGGCTTCGCCGCCGGCCTGCCGCAGATCATCAAGGCCGCCGGTTCCCAGTACCTGCTGACCCAGAAGATCTCCTGGTCACAGACGAACAAGTTCCCCCACCACACCTTCCAGTGGGAGGGCATCGACGGCACCCGCATCTTCACCCACTTCCCGCCCGTCGACACCTACAACTGCTCCATGAAGGGCAGCGAGATCGCCCACGCGGCCCGCAACTTCAAGGACAAGGGCGTCGCCCGGCACTCCCTGGCCCCCACCGGCTGGGGAGACGGAGGCGGCGGCACCACCCGCGAGATGGTCGCCAAGGCGGCCCGGCTGCGCGACCTGGAGGGGTCGGCGACGGTGACGTGGGAGACGCCGCGGGCCTTCTTCGAGAAGGCCGCGGCCGAGTACCCCGAACCGCCCGTCTGGGTCGGTGAGCTGTACCTGGAGCTGCACCGTGCCACCCTCACCAGCCAGGCCAGGACCAAGCAGGGCAACCGCCGCAGCGAGCACCTGCTCAGGGAGGCCGAGCTGTGGGCCGCCACGGCGGCCGTGCGCACCGGGTTCCCCTACCCGTACGAGGACCTGGACCGCATCTGGAAGACGGTGCTGCTGCACCAGTTCCACGACATCCTGCCCGGCTCGTCCATCGCCTGGGTGCACCGCGAGGCCCGCCGGACCTACGAGCGGGTCGCCGAGGAACTGAACCGCATCATCGACGCCGCCCAGCGGACCCTCGCCGGTGAGGGGCGGACCCCGCTCGTCTTCAACGCCGCCCCGCACGCGAGGGCGGGAGTCCCGGCCGGCGGTGCGCGCACCCCGGACGAGCCGGCCCGCACGGCCCGCACCGACCGGCCCGGCGGCGGACACGTCCTGGACAACGGCCTGCTCCGGGTGGAGATCGACGCCCGCGGTCTCGTCGTGTCCGTGTACGACATCGAGGCCGACCGGGAGACCGTCGCCCCCGGCCGGGCCGCGAACCTGCTCCAGCTGCACCCCGACTTCCCGAACATGTGGGACGCCTGGGACGTCGACGAGTTCTACCGCAACACCGTCACCGACCTGACCGACACCGACGAGGTCACCCCCGGCGACGACGGCGTGCGGGTCGTCCGGTCCTTCGGCGCCTCCCGCGTCACCCAGCTGCTCTCCCTGGCACCGGGGGAGCGGCGGCTGGTCGTCGACACGGAGGTCGACTGGCACGAGACGGAGAAGTTCCTCAAGCTCGCCTTCCCGCTCGACGTGCACGCCGAACGGTACGCGTCCGAGACCCAGTTCGGGCACTTCCACCGGCCCACCCACACCAACACCTCCTGGGAGGCGGCCAAGTTCGAGGCGTGCAACCACCGCTTCGTCCACCTGGAGGAACCCGGCTGGGGCGTCGCGGTCGTCAACGACTCCACGTACGGCCACGACGTGACGCGCACGGTCCGCACCGACGGCGACGGCGGCACGACCACCACCGTGCGCGTCTCCCTGCTGCGCGCCCCGCGCTTCCCCGACCCCGAGACCGACCAGGGCGTGCACCGCTTCCGGCACGCACTGGTGCCCGGCGCCGGCATCGGTGACGCGGTCCGCGAGGGCTGGCGGATCAACCTGCCGGAACGGCCGCTGACGGGTGCCCGTGAGGTGGCGCCGCTGGTGACGTGCGACCAGGACGCCGTGGTGGTCACGGCCGTCAAGCTGGCCGACGACGGCAGCGGCGACGTGGTCGTCCGCTTCCACGAGGCGTTCGGCGGCCGGGCGCGCGCCACGCTCACCGCCGGCTTCGAGGTGGCGGACGTCGCGGTGACGGACCTGCTGGAACGCCCGCTGGCCGAAGCTCCCGCACCGCGGGCCGACGGCGGCCGGATCGCCCTGCGGCTGCGCCCGTTCGAGCTGGTGACGCTGCGGCTGCGGCGCGCCTGACGACGACAGGAGACACAGGTCACATCCGTGCGTGTCACATCGGGGGTGAGCCGCCGGCTCATGAGGGCGTAGACAGGACAACGACGAAGGAGCTCGGCATGAGCGCACGTCTGGACGTCTTCGCCACCCCGGGCGGGGGCAGGCTCGTCAAGCAGTTCACCTCCGTGGGGCGGCTGGT
Organism: Streptomyces sp. AHA2; assembly: GCF_036857595.1. Classification (NCBI taxonomy): domain Bacteria; kingdom Bacillati; phylum Actinomycetota; class Actinomycetes; order Kitasatosporales; family Streptomycetaceae; genus Streptomyces; species Streptomyces sp. AHA2. Next base: position 64,849 of record NZ_JAUQWJ010000020.1, on the reverse strand, counting down.
CGTGGAGTCACCGCTGCCGGCCGCCGCACGGGAACTGGTCTCGCTGAGGGTGAGCCAGATCAACGGATGCGCGGTCTGCATCGACATGCACACCAAGGAGGCCGCCGCGGCGGGCGAGTCCGCCGTACGGCTCCACCTGGTCGCCGGCTGGCGGGAGGCCACGGTGTTCACCGAGGCCGAACGCGCCGCGCTGGAACTGGCCGAGCAGGGCACCCGCATCGCGGACGGCGCGGGCGGCGTCCCGGACGAGGTGTGGCAGCGGGCCACCGAGCACTACGACGAGGAGCAGCTCGTCGCGCTGGTCACCCTGATCGCCTTCATGAACACCGCGAACCGGCTGAACGTCATCCTCCGGCAGCCGGCGGGTGACTACCGGCCGGGACAGTTCACCTAGCGGGGGCCGGACCGGCGTCGGGCACGCCGATCATCCGCACGGCACTTCCCCGGCCCGGTGGTGATCCGGGAAGGTCACTACCGGGCACCCGTGGCACGGGGCCTCCGGGCCGCCGACCCCGGCCGACCGGCAGCGGTACGAGGAAGGAGCACAGCGGATGAGCGACTACGAGGGCCGTGCGGGCCTGCGGTGGAGCACACAGGACCTGCGGACTCGCCCGGTGGCCCGGTGAACCGGCTCGGCGGCAGCGGCGTCGAGGTCAGCGCCCTGTCCTTCGGCGCCGCCGCCATCGGCAACCTGTACGCCGAGGTGGGTGACGCCGAGGCGCACGAGGCCGTGGAAGCCGCCTGGCAGCGGGGCATCCGCTACTTCGACACCGCCCCGCACTACGGCCTGGGCCTGTCCGAGCGGCGCCTCGGCGCCGCCCTGCGCACACGGCCCCGCGACCAGTACACGATCTCCACCAAGGTGGGCCGCCGCCTGGAACCCGCGGACGGCTCCGGGGACGACCTCGCGGGCGGGTTCGCCGTGCCCGCCACCCACCGCCGGGTGTGGGACTTCAGCGCCGACGGGATACGCCGCACCCTGGAGTCCAGCCTCGAACGCCTCGGCCTCGACCGCGTCGACGTCGTCTACCTCCACGACCCGGACGAGCACGCCGAGTGGGCGTTCCGCGAGGGGTACCCGGCGCTGGAGGAACTCCGCTCGCAGGGGGTGGTCCGGGCGATCGGCGCCGGGATGAACCAGGCGGAGATGCTCACCCGCTTCGTCCGCGACACCGACGTCGACGTGGTCCTGTGCGCCGGCCGCTACACCCTCCTCGACCAGAGCGCGCTCGGCGACCTGCTGCCCACGGCCCACGCGCGCGGCAGGTCCGTCGTCATCGGCGGCGCCTTCAACTCCGGCCTGCTGGCCAAACCCGAGCCGGGCGCGAGGTACGACTACACCGTCGCGCCCTCGGAGCTGGTGCGGCGGGCGCTGCGGCTGAAGCTGCTCGCCGACCGGCACGGCACCACGCTGCGCGCCGCCGCCCTGGCCTTCTGCGCCGCGCACCCGGCGGTCGCCACCGTCCTCGTCGGAGCCCGCTCGGCGCACGAAGTGCGCGACTGCGCCCACCAGTTCGCCGCCCGGGTGCCGCAGGCGTTCTGGCAGGACCTGCGCACCGAGGGCCTCCTGCCCGCCGAGGCCCCCGTACCGGGCGAGGACACACCGCGGCAACCGTCCTGACCGGCTCCCCGCGGCGGGTCTACGGCCGTCGCACCGGCTTCGCCAGCCGCGTCGGAGGCAGGAACTCCCGCACGTACGTGCGCTCCCAGCACGCGCCCGTCTCCCGCAGCTCGCGCCACGTCGTGAAGCGGTAGCGGAACAGCCGGGCCCGCACGTACCGCGGGGGTTCGCCGGGCGGGAACGGGGAGCGGCGCAGCAGCCGCAGGGTGTCCCGGTCGCCCTCCAGCAGCCGCTCCACGAACGTCCCGAACCACGGCTCGGCGTAGGCGGGGGACAGGGCCGCGAACCACATCAGCCAGTCCAGGCGCAGATGGTAGGGCGCGAACTGCCGCGGCCAGCGCCGAGGATCACCCGGCTTGCCGCGGAACTCGTACTCCCGCCAGCCGGAGTCCGGCCGCGGCACGTCGTCCGCGGTGCCCTCCAGCACCACCTCGTGGCGCACCCGGCTCACGCTGCCGAACGCCCCGTAGGTGTTGACGAGGTGGAGCGGGTCGAAGGAGCGGTTCATCACCTGCCGCCGGGACAGCATGTTGCGCACCGGCCGCACGCTCAGGGCCAGCAGTACGGCGCACACGGTCAGCACCACGACGGCGAACCACAACGGGGGGTCCGGCACGGCGGGCGGGTCGGCCGGGAAGCGCACCGCCGACAGCGCCAGCACGATCGTGATCCAGTTCAGCCAGGAGAAGTTCCCCGACAGCACCAGCCACAGCTGGGTGACGATCATCAGGGCCGCGGCGGCCGTGGCGACCGGCTGCGGGGTGAACAGCAGGAACGGAACCACCAGTTGGGTGACGTGGTTCGCGGCGGCCTCCGCCTTGTGCAGCGGCCGGGGCAGACGGTGGAAGAACCAGCTCAGCGGGCCGGGCATCGGCTGGGTCTCGTGGTGGTGCTCCAGGCAGGTGAGCCTGCGCCAGCACTCGTCGCCGCGCATCTTGATCAGCCCGGCGCCGAACTCCACCCGGAACAGGATCCAGCGCAGCAGGAACAGCACCACGAGCGGCGGCGCCACCTCGTCGTTGCCCAGGAACACGGCGAGGAAGCCCACTTCCAGCAGCAGCGACTCCCAGCCGAACCCGTACCAGGTCTGACCCACGTTCACGATCGACAGGTACAGCACCCACGGCACCAGCCACAGCAGCATGCCGCCCCACAACGGCAGCAGGGAGTCCAGCCCGGCCAGCAGGCCCACCGACACCGCGCAGCCCGCCCAGGCGCACAGGGCGAAGAAGCGGTCCGAGTAGTGCAGCTGGAACAGGCTGGGCGCCCGCCTGAACGGCACCCGCGACACGAACCGCGGCACCGGCAGCATGCCCCGCCGCCCGATCAGCGCCCGGAACTGCAGCGCCGCCGTCAGGAACGCCACCAGGTACACGGCGGCCAGTGCCCGCTGGAAGACCAGACGGGTCAGCCAGTAGTCGGATGCGGTGAACCAGTCCACGCCCGTGCGCTCCTCCCGGTGCCGCGCCCGGCCCCGCCGTCACGCTCAGTGAAGAACACTAGGCGGCTACCCCGCCGCCCGCCCGGCGAACGCCGCCTACCGGCCCGGCCCGCGACCGGGGCGCCCCGGGCACGCCTCCCGCGGCCGGGGGCGTGCCCGGGCCGGCGGCATCCGTATGCGCCCCGTCCGGTGGACGCGTTCGCCCCATCCGGTCGAAGAATCGGTCGAATCCTGGCAAGGTGGGCGCATGGCTGATCGGGGAGCGAGCGCCGCCCTGTCCCTCCCGGACGACTGGCCGGCCCACCCGGATCCGATCCTCGCGCTCAACCGGATGGGCAGCTTCGACTGGGATCTGGACACCGGATCGATGCAGATGGACGCCCAGGCCCACGAAGTCTTCGACGTGCGCCCCGACGAGTACGACGGCGACCCCGCGACCCTGTCCTCACGCGTCCCGCCCGGCGAGGCCCTGCGCCTGGACACGGTCGTGTCCCACGCACTCAAGGACGGCAGCGAGAACTACGGCGCCTACTTCCGCCTGCGCCGCCGCGACGGCACCCTGCGCTGGACCCACACCCAGGGCTACATCCGCCGCGACGGGACCGGACGGCCCCGCCGCATCATCGGCATCATCCGCGACGCCACCCAGGAGCTCGGCGAGATCGACGCCCGCCGCGAACAGGCCGCCCGGGACGAGGCCCGCCGCCAGCAGACCAGCGTCGTCGAGATCGCCACGGCCGCGCTCGCCCACGCCCGCACCGTCCAGGACGTCATCGACGTGCTCACGGACACCCACGGCCTCATCCACCTGGGTGCCACCAGCCTCGTCATGGGCCTGGTCGAGGCCGGCCGGATCCGGCTGATCGCCGAGGGCCCCGCGGAGAGCTCCGTACCCGGCACCCGCATCACCCGCATCGACGACCCCTACCCGATGAGCGAGGCCGTACGGACCCTCCGACCGCGGTTCATCGAGTCGCCGGAGGAGTTCGCCGAGCGCTATCCGATTCTCTGGCCGCACATCACCGGCCTGAACATCACCTCGGCCGCCTACCTCCCCCTCATCGTCCAGGCCCGGCCCATCGGCGCCATGGGCCTGCTCTACAGCGACCGGCGCGGCTTCGGCCCCGAGGAGCGCAACGTCCTCGTCGCCCTCGGCAGCAGCATCGCCCAGAGCCTGCAGCGGGCCATGTTCTACGAGCAGGAGATGGACCTCGCCCAGGGTCTGCAGCAGGCGATGCTGCCCCGGACCATCCCCAGCGTGCCCGGTGCCGACGTCGCCGTCCGCTACCGGGCCGCCACCCTCGGCGGTTCCGTCGGCCGGGACATCGGCGGGGACTGGTACGACCTGATCCCGCTGCCCGGCGGAAGGGTCGGCGCCGTCATCGGCGACGTCCAGGGCCACGACACGCACGCCGCCGCCGTCATGGGCCAGCTGCGCATCGTGCTGCGCGCCTACGCGGCCGAGGGGCACCCCCCGGCCACGGTCATGGCCCGCGCCTCGGTCTTCCTGCACGAACTGGACACCGACCGCTCGGCCACCTGCCTGTACGCCGAGGCCGACCTGACCACGGGCGTGCTGCAGATCGTGCGGGCCGGCCACATCGACCCGCTGGTGCGCCACACCGGCGGAGCCTGCCGCCGGATCACCGTCCCCGGCGGGCTCCCGCTCGGCCTGTCCGCCGAGTTCGGCCGCCTCGAGTACCCGGTGGGCACCGTCGAGCTGGACGCCGGCGACACGCTGCTGCTGTGCACCGACGGCCTCGTGGAGCAGCCCGGCGCCGACCTCGACGACGGCATGCGCACCCTCACCGCCCTCGTCGAGACGGGGCCCGACGACGTACGGGACCTGGCCGATCGGCTCATCGAGGTCGCCGACGAACGCGGCGGCGACGACGACGTGGCGCTGCTCCTGCTGCGCCGGCGCGGCCCCGAGGGACACCGGTCCGGCCGGCGGATCCAGCGCCACGTGGCCCCCGGCGACCCGGCGGCCCTGACCGAGGCCCGGCACATGATCCGCACCGCGGTCGCCGCGTGGGGAGCCCGTGACCGGGCCGACGAGATCGAGCTGGCCGCCGACGAGCTCATCACCAACGCCCTGATGCACACCGAGGGCTCCGCGACCGTCACCCTGCGGGTCCTCACCGGAACCGAGCGCCGCCTGCGCGTGGAGGTCGAGGACTCCTCCAGCGCCCTGCCGCGCCGCCGCGAGGCGGGTGACTCGGGCGTCTCCGGGCGCGGCCTGCTGCTGGTCGAGCTGCTCACCGACGTGTGGGGCGTGGAGGCCCGGGGCGGAGGCAAGGCCGTGTGGTGCGAGTTCGTGGTGCCCGGCCGCGACTGAGCGCGCGTGGCACCCTGGAGCCATGCCGGAACTTCCCGAGGTCGAGGCGCTCAAGGACTTCCTGACCGAGCACCTCGTCGGCCGCGAGATCGTGCGCGTGCTGCCCGTCGCGATCAGCGTCCTGAAGACGTACGAACCGCCCCTGTCCGCTCTGGAGGGCCGCGCAGTCGCCGCCGTGCGCCGGTACGGCAAGTTCCTCGACCTGGCGACCGCGGACGGACCGCACCTGGTGACGCACCTGGCCCGCGCGGGCTGGCTGCACTGGAAGGACCGCCTCCCCGACGGCCCGCCCCGCCCCGGCAAGGGCCCCCTCGCGCTGCGCGTGGCACTGGAGACGGGCGCCGGGTTCGACCTGACCGAGGCCGGCACGCAGAAGCGGCTGGCCGTGTACGTCGTGGCCGACCCGCAGGAGGTGCCCGGCGTGGCCCGGCTGGGTCCCGACCCCCTGGCGGACGACTTCGACCGGGACCGGCTGGCGCGGCTCCTGGCCGGTGAGCGACGGCAGCTCAAGGGCGCGCTGCGCGACCAGGGCCTGATCGCCGGGGTGGGCAACGCCTACAGCGACGAGATCCTGCACGCGGCGAGGATGTCCCCGTTCAAGCTCGCGGCGTCCCTGACCGGGGAGGAGACCGACCGGCTGTACGCGGCCCTGCGCGAGACGCTCACCGAGGCGGTCGAGCGCTCCCGGGGCGTGGCGGCGGGCCGGCTGAAGGCCGAGAAGAAGAGCGGCCTGCGCGTCCACGGCCGTACCGGCCAGGCGTGCCCGGTGTGCGGCGACACCGTCCGTGAGGTGTCCTTCAGCGACTCCTCGCTGCAGTACTGCCCGACCTGCCAGACCGGCGGGAAGCCGCTGGCGGACCGCAGGATGTCGCGGCTGCTGAAGTGACCCGGCGGCCTCACCCGGACGGCGGCCACCACTCGAACATGAGGATGGTCGCGTCGTCCCGCAGCCGGCTCGCGGAGGAGTCGAGGATGGAGTGGATGAGGCGGCGCAGCGTCTCGGACGCCAGTTCGCCCGCGGCCGTCGCCCGGATGATGTAGTCGGCGAACTGCTCCAGGCCGAACTCGCCGCCGTCCGCTGACCGCGCCTCGGTGACGCCGTCGGTGTACAACAGCACCCGGTCCCCGGGCTTCAGGGCGATCTCGTGCACCGACCGCTCCCTTCCGGCGAGCAGGGACGGCAGCCCCATCGGCGGATCGGCCTCGCGGCGCATGGCGTCCACGAGCAGCCGCTGGTCGCGGATCAGCAACGGGGTGGGATGGCCGCAGTTGATCCACCGCAGCACCCCCGAGGCCAGGTCCAGCTGGGCCAGGACGCCCGTGCAGAACTGGTCGGGCAGCCACTGCCCCAGCGCGTCGTCCACGCAACCGACGAGGTCGGGCAGATCGGCCCCGGTGCGCCGGGAGTTGCGGCACGCGGCCAGCGACACGGCCGTGGTGAGTCCGGAGGCCAGGTCGTGGCCCATGGCGTCGAGCACCGTGACGTGGAGGGTGGTCTCGGTCAGCGAGTGGTCGAAGGCGTCCCCGCCGATCTCGTAGGCCGGTTCCAGCACGGCCGTGGAGACCACGCGCGCGGTGCCGATCGTGCGGGGCGGCAGGAAGGCGCGCAGCATCTCGGCGGGCAGGCGCATGCGGTCGGTGCGGGTGCGCCGGACGTAGGAGTCCTCGTACGCCCGGCTCGTCGTGATCATCATCGCGACGAGGCTGGCCAGGGCCCGGGCGCTGCGCAGCACGGCCGGCGTGAGCGCGGGCGCGTGCACGGCCAGCACACCGAGGCGCTCGGCTCCGTCCACCAGGGGCAGCCAGGCCGTCATGCCGCCGGTGTCGGTCTCCGCGACGCGCAGCGACTGGGTGCGGTAGGTCCAGCCGGCCAGGGAGTCGTCGACGGGCAGCGCCGGGGTGACGTCGGTGAGCGGCACGAGCCGGCGCTGCTGGATGTCGGTGAGGTAGACCACCGAGTGCGGGATCCCGAGGGCCGAGGTGCAGCGGCTCGCGGCGGTGACCAGGTCCAGCGTGGCCGTCTCGGGGTCGGCGAGGAACTCCTCCAAACGGCCGCCGCCGGTCTCCGCCGTCGCCACGTCGTCTCCCCTCGCCGTCCTGCCGGGTGTGTCGTCCAGCAGTCTCACACCGGCCGGCGTGCCCCGCCCGGTGACGGCGGCGGACGGACGACGGGCCCGGCGGGACCCGTCAGCCCGGCTGGAGCCGGACCAGCACCTCGCCGGCCGCCGAGCGGATCTCGTAGCGGGCGATCTGGGAGGCGTGCATCGACGAGCTGGCCATCATCGTGCTGGGCCGGTCGTCGCGCCCGGGGGTGTGCCAGCTGGCCGCGGTCTCCTCGGCGCCGTCGTGACCGACGATGACCAGGTGGCAGGCGCGCGAGCCCGCGCCGTCCCTCACCTTCAGCTCGACCTGGCTCCCCGAGGCCCCGTCCTCCGTCGTGACCTGCGCCCACACCCCCGTGCGCGCGTCGGTCGCCGCGACCGTCCGGGGCCCCGCGTCGCTGCCCTGGGCCATCATCGCCACACCCGGCACGGACACCGCGAACGCCACCGACGCGGCCAGCGCGAACAGCACGCGCCGGCGGCCGGCCCGGCGGCGGGTCGCCACCTCGGCCAGCAGCCGGTCCAGCAGATGCGGCCCGGGCTGCACCGTCGGGTGCACGAACCGCGGCGTCGCCCGCCGGTATAGCATCATCTGCCGTGTGACCGGGCCGAACTCCGTCACCTCTGCAGCGCACCGAGGGCACTCCATGAGGTGGTCCTCGAAGCGGAAGGCCTCCGCCTCGTCCAGCACGCCGAGCGCGTAGGCGCCGACGTCGCGATGCCTTTCCAGGGACCTCATGCCGAATCCTCGTGCCGTTGGGTGCGGGTGGGGTTACTCCTTGCTCCCACCGGTACGGACCAGGCAGCGGAATCACTCAAGCCGGTGACACAATCGCAACCAAAGCATTCGGAGCCCTCCGGCCCGCGGATTGGCCGAGGTCCAGGAAATCTCAGAACAGGTGGATGGCCAGGTGTCCCAGGGGCAGCCCGAGCTGCCAGGCGGGCGTCCAGACCTTCGGTCCCTCGTCCTCCCCGGCCACCGGAGCACCGCCCGGCACGGCGTTCAGATCGGGAGCGAGCAGCTCCGTCTCCTGCAGCCAGCGCCACGCCTCCTGTGCCAGTTCCAGGTCCGGCGCGGGCCGGCCGGTGCGTGCGGCGCCGGCGGCCAGCTCGGCCAGCCGCTCGCGCACCCACTCCTGCCACGGCTGGTCGTAGGCGGTCAGGGACAGCCACGTCTCCAGCTGGGTGACGACCCGGATGCCGGACAGCTCGCCGTCGGTGTCGGAGAGGAAGACGGTCAGCGCCAGGGCGTCGCGCCCGGCGCGGAACTCGAAGGACGTCGGCGGCATCAGATCGCCCGTCCGCAGCAGCTCGTCGGCGATGTACTCGGCGTACAACCACGCCATGGGGACGGTCAGTTCACCCTCGCCGCCGTCCGAGCCCTCTTGACCTCTGTCCAGCATCCCTTCCTGCCTTCCTCCGGTACGTGCGCGTCGCCCGACACCGGATCCCGGGGCGCGGTCGGCCCCCTCCGGAACACGGATGAGAACACCCGATTACTCAACCGGGGTCCTCGCAAGGCGCTTTACGGAGGCTTGACTCGGCAATCGGTTTCACCGCAGGTCGGCGGCGTATCCCGGAAGCACCCGGCGCAGGGCGCGCAGCGCGTAGTACGCGCGGGACTTCACGGTACCGGGCGGGATGCCGAGGGTCGCCGCCGCTTCCGCAACACTCGCCCCCTGGAAGTACACGAGCACCAGGACTTCACGGTGCTCGGGAGTGAGTGTCTTCACAGCGCGGCGGACGTCGAGTGCCGCGGCGGCCCGCTCGGCGTGGTCGGAGCTGACCCGTGCGTTCTCCAGCACCGCGTCGCCGACCTCGGGCGGACGGGCCTGCCGGGCGCGCCGGGCGTCGATCGCGAGCCGCCGCCCGACGGTCATCAGCCAGGGCCGTACGGAGTCGAAGTCGTCGGCGCGCAGGGCCTCGGGGTGCTGCCAGGCGCGCACCAGGGTCTCCTGGACCAGGTCCTCCGCGCGCTGGCGGTCGCCGTCGCAGAGCCGGAGCAGGAGTGCGAAGAGGGGCCTGCCGTGCTCGCGCTGCAGTGCGGCGAGCTCGTGCTCGGCGGTCGTCGTCCCGTTCGTGAGCGTGGTTCCGGCCGTCATGGCCGTATGCCACCGCAGGGCGCGGCGGGGGCACAGGGCACGTACCGCGCTGTGCGGCGGACGGTCGATCGCGTCGACGAACGGTTCGACGAACGGTCGGGCCGCCCGGCCATGCGGGTGCCGGAGGGGCCCGCGAGCGTGTCGCAGCCGTCCGCGGCGCCTGGTGCCTTCTTTGCTGATGGTGCGTAAATACGACCACAACGCCCACAGTGGGGTGAATGGATGCTCGCACGCAGGAGACAGCTGGCCCTGGTCCTCACCGTCGTCCTCGCCGCAGGCGCCGCCTGCCAGGCCCGCGACCACGAACCGCCCCGGCCCGGGCGCCCGGCCCCGGCCGCCGGCCCCCGCGGCTTCACCCTCGTCGCCTCCGGCGACGTCCTGCCGCACCGCTCGATCATCGACCGGGCCCGCTTCGACGCGGGCGGCACCGGCTACGACTTCCGCCCGATGCTGTCCGGGATCCGTCCCGTCGTCTCCCGGGCCGACGTCGCCCTGTGCCACCTGGAGACGGTCCACGGCGAGAACGGCGGCCACACCGGCCACCCGGTCTTCACGTCCCCTCCCGAGGTGGCCGCGGCCCTCGCCGCCACCGGCTACGACGGCTGCTCCACCGCCTCCGAGCACAGCCTGGACGACGGCGCCGACGGCATCCGCCGCACCCTGGACGCCCTGGACCGCGCGGGCGTGCGGCACGCCGGATCGGCCCGTACCGAACAGGAGGCCCGCACCGTCACCGTCCTGCGGGCCGGCCCGGCCGAGGTCGCCCACCTCGCCTACACCTCCGACACCGACGGCCTGCCGATGCCGTCCGGGCAGCCCTGGGCCGTGAACCTCGTCGACGAGGCGAAGATCGTCGAGGACGCCCGGGCCGCCCGGGCCGCCGGCGCCGACGTGGTCGTCGTCTCGATGCACTGGGGCACCGAGTGGCAGGACGCCCCCGACGAGCGGCAGTCGGCCCTCGCCCGGAGCCTCACCGCGGCCCGCAGCGGTGACCGCCCCGCCATCGACCTGATCGTCGGCACCCACGCCCACGTCCCGCAGGCCTACGAGAAGGTCAACGGCACCTGGGTCGTCCACGGCATGGGCGACCAGGTCGCCGGCGAGACGACCGGCCCCGACGGTGCCCCCGACCCGCGCGGCAACCAGTCCACCCTCGGCCGCTTCACCTTCGCCCCGCCCGCACGGCCGGGCGGCCGCTGGGAGGTGACGAAGGCGGAGTTCGTCCCGCAGTTCTTCGACATCGACGCCGGCCGGGTGGTGAACCTCAACCGGGCGCTCGCCCAAGGGGCCGACGTGCGCGCGGTCCGCGACCGCATCCGGGACGTCACCCTCGGCCGCGGCGCGGCGAAGGACGGGCTGGTCATGGGGGACTAGGGCCTGTCCGACAAGTCCCGCCGCCCTCCGGGTGACGACGGGAATCGTCAGACAGGGCTGGGGCCCACCGGCCGCGCTAGGAACCGTCCGCCCGGTCCCTCGTCGCCCTCGCCAGCTCGGACCGCCGGTAGGAGTAGCCGAAGTAGATCACGAGCCCCAGCGCCAGCCAGACGGCGAACCGCGCCCAGGTCTGCCACTGCAGGAAGGTGATCAGCCAGATCGAGAACACGATGCCCAGCGCCGGCACGACCGGCATCCACGGCGTGCGGAAGGTGCGCGGCAGGTCCGGCTGCCGGTACCGCAGCACGATCACCGCCGTGCACACCACCACGAACGCCAGCAGGATGCCGATGTTGGTCAGCTCGGCCGCCTCGCCGATCGGCAGGAACCCGGCGATGGCGGCCGAGGCGACCCCGACGATCCAGGTGACGCGCGTGGGCACGTGGCGCTTGGGGTCCGTCTTCGCGAACCACTTGGGCAGCAGCCCGTCCCGGGACATCGAGAACCAGACCCGGGTGACGCCCAGCATGAACGTGAACATCACCGTGAGGATGCCGATGATCGCGCCCACCGCGATGACGTCCGCCAGTCCGCTGAGCCCGACCGACTTGAACGCCGTCGAGAAGCCGCTCTCCTTGTCGATGTCCCTGTAGTTCTGCATGCCGGTCAGGACCAGGCACGCCGCCACGTACAGCACCATCGAGATCACCAGCGAGTAGATGATCGCCTTGGGCATGTGCCGCTGCGCGTCCTTGGACTCCTCCGCGGCCGTCGACATCGCGTCGTAGCCGAACACCGCGAAGAACACCGTCGCCGCACCCGTGAACGCGCCGCCCACCCCGTACGGGAAGAACGGGTTGTAGTTGGCCGTGTCGATGTGGAAGACGCCGACCCCGATCACGAGCAGCACGACCAGGACCTTCAGCACCACCACGACCGTCTCGAACCGGGCCGCGTTCCTGATGCCGAGGGTGAGCAGGTAGGCGATCAGCAGGCACAGCAGCGCCGCGAACAGGTCGACCCGGTGCCCGTCACCGGTCCCGGGCGCCCCCAGCATCCAGGCGGGCAGGTCGGCGCCCATCTCGCCCACCAGGAAGCTGAAGTAGCCGGAGATGCCGATGGCGACCACCGCCACGATCGCCGTGTACTCCAGCAGCAGGTCCCATCCGATGAACCAGCCCGCCAGCTCGCCCAGCACCGCGTAGCCGTAGGTGTACGCCGAGCCGGCCTTCGGGATGAGCCCGGCGAACTCCGCGTAGGACAGGGCGGCCGCCGCGCTGGCGACGCCCGCGATGAGGAACGACACCAGCACGGCGGGGCCCGCCGTACCGTTGGCCACCGTGCCGGCCAGCGTGAAGATGCCCGCGCCGATGATCCCGCCGACGCCGATGGCGGTCAGCTGCCACAGCCCCAGGGACCGCTCCAGTCGCGGCCCCCCTCCGGCTTCCGTCTCCTCGATCCGCTCGATCGGTTTGCGTCGGAGAATTCCTTCGCCCGTCCGGATCCCGGCCATGCGCCTCACCTCTTCGCGAGCGGCAATCGGCTGACGGCGGATCATGATGGCCCAGCGGACCGCCCGAAGGAAGACACCACGCACGGGCGGGCCCCGCGGACAGCCCTACGGCACCACCGTCACCGGCCAGCGTCCCGCCTTCACCAGGCGGACCGCCACCGAACCCACGATGCGGTGGCCCGCCTGCTCCGAGGCGCCCACCACCACGGCGTCCGCCTTCAGCTCGTCGGCCGCCTTCACCAGGCCGTTGTACGGATCGCCGCGGAAGGTGTGGAACTCCCAGCGGACCTCGAATATCCCCTTGAGCCGCTCGGCGGCCTCCCGGATGTGCGCCACCAGCTCCTCGGCGATCTCGTCGGTCGTCTCCGCCACCGGCGCTCCCAGCGCGGCCCCCGCCGCCAGCACCGGCTGCACGTACACCACGGCGAGCAGCGCGTTCTGCCGCCGCGCCAGGCCACCGGCGTAGGCGGCGGCCCGCAGGGAGGAGTCGGAGCCGTCCACCCCGACCACGATCACCTTCGGGCCGTCCGTGCCCCGCTCGAACTGAGAGGAGTGCTGCTGTTCCGTCACGCGGCGAGGTTACCGAAGGGCACATCCGGCACCTGCGGGCGGGAGTCGCACCACCGCCGCGGCCCGCTCTCGACGGGCGAGGTCGTCCGGGTGTTCCTACAGTCGAAAGCATGAGCGTCATCGCGGGGACCGGGACGGCCGAGGACACCACAGGTCCGATACGTCCGCCCCACCGGGCCCACGGTTTCCTGAGCCGGGTGCCCCAGGGCTTCGCGGTCTGCTTCGGCGCGCTCGGCCTGCTGTGCGCCCTGCTCGCCGTCATCCCGCCGCTGCGCACCGGGCTGCGCCCCCTGGTGCACTTCCTGGACCTGCTGCTGGTCCCGGTCAGCGCCAACCTCGCCTACGCGGTCTTCCTCTTCCTGCTCGCCGCCGCCACCGGCGCCCGCAAGAAGGTCGCCTGGTGGCTGGTCGTCGTCTACCTCGGCCTGCTGGTCCTCACCGACGTCCTCGGCATGGCCGTCGGCGAGTTCGCCGAGTCCGTCCCCTCCTTCGTGGTGTGCGGCCTGGCCCTGCTCCTGCTGATCGTCGCCCGCCGCGAGTTCTACGCCGCCTCCCGCCGCGCCGCCGTCCGCCGGGCCCTCGCCGTCCTGGTCGCCGGCCTCGTCCTGGCGACCCTCGCCGGCTGGGGCCTGGTCGAGGCGTTCCCCGGGACGCTGCCCAGCGGCCAGCGGCTGGCGTGGGCCGCGAACCGCGTCTGCGGCGGACTCGTCCCCGCCGGGAGCTTCGACGGCCGCCCGCCGCACGCCCTGTTCTTCCTCCTCGGCCTGTTCGGCGCGCTCGCCCTGCTCAACGCGGCGGCCACCCTCTTCCGATCCCAGCGCCTGGAAGCCGCCCTGCACGACGACGAGGAGGCCCGCATCCGCGCCCTCCTGGCCCGCTACGGCGACCAGGACTCCCTCGGCTACTTCGCCACCCGCCGCGACAAGGCCGTCGTCTTCTCACCCAGCGGCAAGGCCGCCGTCACCTACCGCGTCGAGGCCGGAGTGTGCCTCGCCAGCGGCGACCCGGTCGGCGACCGGGAGGCCTGGCCGCACGCGATCGCCGCCTGGCAGGAGGTGGCCCGCCGCCACGCCTGGGTCCCGGCCGTCATGGGCGCCTCCGAGGAGGGCGCCCGTGCCTTCGTCCGCGCCGGGCTCGGCGCGCTGCAACTCGGTGACGAGGCCATCCTGCACGTCCTCGACTTCGACCTCGACGGCCGCGACATGCGCGTCACCCGCCAGGCCGTCAACCGCGTCCGCCGCCTCGGCGTCACCTGCCGCGTCCGCCGCCACTCCACCCTCACCGAGGAGGAGATGCGGCAGATCGTCGAGCGGGCGGACGCCTGGCGCGACACCGAGACCGAACGCGGTTTCTCCATGGCCCTGGACCGCCTCGGCGACCCCGCCGACGGCGACTGCCTCCTCGTCGAGGCCCTGGACGAGCACGGGCGCCTCCTCGCCGTCCAGTCCTTCGTGCCCTGGGGCGGGGACGGCGTCTCCCTGGACCTGATGCGCCGTGACCGGGAGGCCCCCAACGGCGTGATGGAGTTCATGGTCGCCGAACTGTGCGCCACCGCCCCGAAACTGGGCGTCCGCAAGATCTCCCTGAACTTCGCCGTGTTCCGCTCGGTGTTCGAGGAGGGCGCCCGCATCGGGGCCGGGCCGGTCCTGCGCCTGTGGCGCAGGCTGCTGCTGTTCTTCTCCAAGTGGTGGCAACTGGAGGCCCTGTACCGCTCCAACGCCAAGTACCGCCCCGAGTGGTACCCGCGCTTCCTCTGCTACGCCGAGGCCGCCTCCCTCGCCCGGGTCGGTTACGCCTCCGGCATCGCCGAGGGGTTCGTCCCGGTACCGTCGATGCGCAAGCTGTGGGGAAAGGGGCACCCGAAGAACGGACAGCGGCCCGCCACGACCGAAGGGCTGCCGTCGCTGGCGGCGCTCGGTCTCGACGGAGGGGACGGGACCGGGCCCGCCGACCCCCGCGTGGCCCTGCCCGACCAGGTGCGCGTCCGGCACCGCACACTCGACCGGCTGCGCGCCGACGGCACCGACCCCTACCCCGTGGACGTCCCCGCCCGCACCCACACCCTCGCCGAGGTGGAACCGGGCCAGGACGTCACCGTCGCCGGGCGCGTCATGCTCGTCCGCGACTTCGGCGGCATCGTCTTCGCCGTCCTGCGCGACTGGTCCGGCGACCACCAGCTCGCCCTCACCCGCGACCGCTCCGGTCCCGCCCTGGACCGCTTCACCGCCGACACCGACATCGGCGACCACATCATCGCCACCGGACACGCAGGCGTCAGCGACAAGGGCGAACCGACCGTCTTCGTCACCTCCTGGCAGCTCACCGGCAAGTGCCTGCGCCCGCTGCCCGACAAACGACGGGGCCTGGCCGACCCGGAGGCCAAGGTCCGCATGCGCTACCTGGACCTGGCCGCCAGCCCCGCCGCCCGCGACGTGGTCCGCGCCCGCTCCACCGCCGTCCAGGCCGTGCGGCAGGGCCTGCTGGCACGCGGCTACCTCGAGGTCGAGACACCGGTGCTCCAGCAGATCCACGGCGGCGCCAACGCCCGCCCCTTCACCACCCACATCAACGCCTACGACCTCGACCTCTACCTGCGCATCGCCCCCGAGCTGTATCTCAAGCGGCTGTGCGTGGGCGGCGTGGAGAAGGTCTTCGAGATGGGCCGCACCTTCCGCAACGAGGGCACGGACCACAAGCACAACCCCGAGTTCACGATCCTGGAGGCCTACCAGGCGTACGCCGACTACGACGTGATGCTCGACCTCGTGCGGGAGCTGATCCAGGAGGCCGCCACCGCCGCCTTCGGCAGCCCCGTCGCCCGCAAGGACGGCCAGGAGCACGACATCTCCGGCCGCTGGCCCGTCAAGACCGTCTACGGCGCCATCAGCGAGGCCCTCGGCGAGGAGGTCCACCCCGGCACCGGCGTCGACACCCTCAAGCGCCTGTGCGACGGCGCCGGCGTCCCGTACGTCGCCGACGACGGCCACGGCGACGTCGTCCTGGAGATGTACGAGCGGCTGGTGGAGGAAAGGACCGGGCTGCCCACCTTCTACAAGGACTTCCCCACGGACGTCTCCCCGCTGACCCGGCAGCACCGCACCGACCCGCGCCTGGCCGAGCGCTGGGACCTCGTCGCCTTCGGCACCGAACTGGGCACCGCCTACTCGGAACTCACCGACCCGGTCGAACAACGCCGCCGTCTCACCGCCCAGTCGCTGCTCGCCGCCGGGGGGGGACCCCGAGGCCATGGAACTCGACGAGGACTTCCTCGACGCCCTGGAGTACGCGATGCCGCCCACCGGCGGACTCGGCATCGGCGTCGACCGGTTGGTCATGTTCCTCACCGGGCTCACCATCCGCGAGACCCTGCCCTTCCCCCTGGTGCGCCGCCGCTGACCCGACTGCGTGGGCCGCACGGGTGAAACCGTGCGGCCACACCGGTGTTGCGCAGGTGCGTCGGCCTTCGGCCGGGCGACTGATGAGTCATGAAGAAGGATCAGTTGCTCTCCCGGCTGCTCACCCGGCGCCGGGCGTTGATCGCGGGCGCCGGAGCCGTGGGAGCGGCCGCCACCGCCGGGGTGGTCACGGCGGTCACGGGGGACCCGCCCGCCGGCCCCGCTCCCGCCGCGGGACCCCCGGTCCGTCGGCCCCCGAACTCCTCCGCGTACCGCCTGCAACCGCTGACCGGCTACGGCCCGCCGCGTGCGGCACCCCGCCGGACCCTGGTACGCCGCGAGCCGATGCTGCGCGTGTCCGGACGCGGCCGCACCATGGTGCTGACCTTCGACGACGGCCCCGATCCGCGCTACACCCCCCACATCCTGGACACCCTGGCCGAGTACGACGTGCGCGCGATGTTCTTCGTGTGCGGCGAGATGGCCGTGGACAACAAGAAGCTGCTCGCGCGGATGAGCGACGAGGGGCACGTCGTCGGCAACCACACCTGGTCCCACCCCCTGCTGACCGGCCTCACCCGCCGGCGGATCCGCTCCGAGATGGAACGCACCAGCGACGTCATCGCGGACGGGTGCGGCCAACGCCCCGAGTGGTTCCGCGCCCCCTACGGGGCCTGGAACCGCGCCGCCTTCCAACTCGGCGCCGACCTCGGCATGGAACCCCTCGCCTGGACCGTCGACACCCTCGACTGGACCACCCCGGGCACCCGCTCCATCGCCGAGCGCGTCGAGAAGGGCGCCGCCCCCGGTGTCGTGGTGCTCTCCCACGACGCCGGGGGCGACCGTTCCCAGAGTGTCCGCGCCCTGCGGCGCTACCTGCCCGAACTGCTGGACTCCGGCTACCACGTCACCGTGCCCCGGCGTCAGTACGCCTAGCACCACGGGCCTTCGCCCGCCCGGCCGGGTGCGCTCAGCGCACCTCGACCATGCGGGCGAAGGCCACGACGTTGCCCGCGTAGCCGTCCTGCTCGCTGAAGCCGCCCCCGCAGGTGATGACCCGCAGTTCGGGCGCGCCCTTGGAGCCGTACACCCGGTCGCCCGGGAAGTCGTCCTTCGCGAACACCTCGACGCCGTAGATCTCGAACACGGCCGTCTTGCCGTCCTGCCGGGCGATCTCGACGCGGTTGCCCTTCTTCAGCGCCCCCAGCCCGTAGAACACGGCGGGGCCCTGCTGGTTGTCGACGTGGCCGACGACGACCGCCGTGCCCTTCTCGCCCGGGGTGACCGCGCCGGTGAACCAGCCGGCCAGGTTGGGGTCCTCCGGCGGGGGCGCGCCGACCCAGCCGTCCGCGTCCAGGCCCACCGGGATGATCGGCGCGTCGACCTGGATCGCCGGGATCCCGACCCGGGCCGGGACGGAATGGGCAAGGGGTTTCACGGTCCCGGCGAAGGTGTCGCGGGGCACCCGGCTGTCGGCGGCGGCCGCCGTGGCCGGCTGCGGCGGCCCCTCGTCGAACTCTCCCGAACCATTCCGAATGAGCGCGAGGCCGGTGAGCAGAACAAGCGCTATCACGCCCCACGGGGCGCGCTTCTTCCGCCGGGCCTCCTCTTCCGCCGCGGCCAGCTCGGACGCAGACATGGGCCATCCCCTCTCGACGCGGCCGTCGCCGGGTCAATCGCGCATATCAGCACGCTAAGCGCGGTGCGGGAAACCGGCGACGGGGCGACGGCGAACGGGTGGCCCGAGCGCGTGCGGGGCAGGACGGCACGTCGAGGTGCGCCATCCGAGTTGCCGCGGCGAGATATTTTCCGACGGGCTGTGACCTGCGGCGATGCCCGGTTGCGTCACGACCCGGCCGCGCCTTCGCTCACCAGGACGGACCATCCCCGAAGTGCGGTTCGGGGCAGGGCAACTGACTGTCTTTCTGGGAGGCGCTTTCTCGCCGATCCACCGGGGAACGGGCCCCGGGGCGTCTTCCGCGGAGGTTCAGATGCGTAACACTCGTGCCCTGGCGGTGGCCGGCGCGGCGGTGGCCGCCCTCGGTCTGTCGGCTCCCGCGGCCATGGCCTGGGACACTCCCAGCAACATCGTCGCCCTGCCCGGCGTCGTCGCCCGCGGCGGTCAGCTGACCATCACCGTCGAAGGGTGCCGCCACGGCGGTACGGCGACGTCCAACGCGTTCGCGCCGACCCGGCTGTCGCCCGTCCACCACGGCGGCAAGAGCAACGAGGGCGGCCAGGGCGGCGCCGGCTACGGCGGCGACCGCAGCGGTGGCGGCAACGAGGCCGGGCAGGGCACCGGTGGCGGTGGCGGCAACGAGGGCGGGCGGGGCACCGGTGGCGGTGGCGGTGGCGGCAACGAGGGTGGGCGGGGCACCGGCGGCGGCAACGAGGCCGGGCGGGGCACCGGCGGCGACAGCGGGACCGCGCGGGGCACCGCCGTCATCCACCACAACGCCCGCCCCGGCTCGTACGACATCACCGTCACCTGCAACGGCAGGACCCTGACCAAGCCGCAGGCCTTCACCGTCATCGGCGGTGTCCGCGGCGGCATCGGCGGCAGCAGCACCACCGGGGCCACCCCGACCGACATGGCCATCGGCGGCGGCCTGGTGGCCGCGGCGGTCGTCGGCGGCGGTGTGTTCTGGATGCGCCGCCGGGCCGAGCGGCACGCCTGACGCCTCGCCGTCCGCTCCCGCCACGAGGCGCGCACGTGCACGGCCGCCGCCCCGGGCCCCCCTCGCCGAGGGGCTCCGGGGCGGCGATCTGCGCGGCACGGGCACGTCAGCCCGCGTCCTCGTCCGTGCGGCGGCGCGAGAAGTGGTAGGCGGCTCCCAGCGATCCGGCGATGAGCGCCGCGCCCAGGCCGATGTCCTCGACGTCCAACCCGGCGATGGTGCCGCCCTCACCCGCGTGCACACCCTTCGGGTGGCGGGGTCGGTGTGTCGGGCCGTCGGTGGGGTGGTGCGTCGGGTGGCCCCCGGCGATGGTCAGGCGCGCCGTACCGCTCGACTCGTCACAGGCGAACTCCACGTCGTAGATGGCGCCGGGCCTGGCGTCCCAGTCGACGACGGCCCGCGCCCGGGACTCGTGGCGCGGGATGGTCACCAGGTCGAAGACCGGCGAGTTGACCGCCGCCTCCCCCCGGCAGGCGTGGTTGCGCTTGACGTACACCGTGACCCGGCCGCCCGGTTCGACCGCCGAGGGCTCCACGCCGAAACGGAAGTCGGGACGCATGGCCGCGTCCGCGGGATGCATGCAGGAGGTCAGGGCGCCGGCGCCCAGCAGTACGGCCGAAGCGACGTGTATCGCGCGCATGGTGTTCCCTCCGGGTCCTCGGGGCGCAGCCGCGGACCTGTTCCGCTCACGTCACACCTGCGCCTCGATGCCCGAAACGCTAGGAAGGGGCGTACAGGCGCGCGATCCCGGTAGTGCGAACGGGGGAACGGTGTGGGCCGGCCGGGGGACGGCGCGCGTACGGCCGGGGGACGGCGACGGCGTGTCGCGCGCCCCCCGGCCGCTGCCCGTGGTGGGGGAGGAGCCGTCAGCCCCCCGCCCCCGGGAAGAGGTTCAGGAAGGGTTCCGCCGAGGCCGCGACCCCCCTGCTGTACGGGCTGTCGAAGTCCCAGATCAGGAACAGCAGGAAGGCGATCAGCGCCGAGAACAGACCGGCGAGGATCAGCTCGCGTGCCGTTCTGCGGATCTGCAGGACGAAGACCATCCCGATGGTGACGACCGCACCGGCGACCAGCCCGAACCACACCACTCCCGGCATGGTCTCCCCGGTGGACTCCGCGCGGGAGATGCGGGCCTGGCTGGCCGCGGTCACCTGGTCGACGAGCGGCTGGTACGCCTGCGCCTCGAAGTCCGTGGCCGGCTCGTAGTCCGTGACGTCCTGGCGGATCCGCGCGAACAGCTCGTCGCCGCGCTCGGTGAGCTCGCCCCGGTCCGCCATGGCGTCCCACTCGGTGGTGACGACGTGGCTGACATAGGCCTGGACGTCCTCCCGGATGCGGTCGCGTTCGTCCGCCGGGTAGACCCGGACCCGCTCCGAGATCTCGTGCAGCGCGGTCGCCTCGGCCTGCACGTGGTCCTGGGCGGCGCTGCGGCCCTCCCAGACACCGGCGATCGCCAGACCCAGGACGATGGCGTAGACCACGCCGATCCACATCGTCATGTACTCGATGACGTCCGGGGTCTCGCTGGGGTCCTCGTCCTCGGGGGCCCGGCGGTGCCGGACGAGGGTGATGACGACCACCACGGCACCGGCGGCCAGCATCGCGAGGGTGAGAACAAGCCATTCCGGCAAGGGGTGCCTCCAGGGTTCAGGATCAGCGCGCGCGCAGCGCGGCGACGGCGACCACCGCGGGCACCGTGACGAGCAGGACGAAGGTGAGCGGCGACATGGCGCCGTTCGCGGGCCGGGGCCGTGGCGGGGCCGCGCGGTACCGCGGGTAGTGCACCGGCGCCGCGGACGGGGCCGGTGCGGAGCTGGCCGACGGGGCCGGCGCCGGGGGAGCGGGTGGCGCGGGTACCGGTCGCGGGGCCGGCCGGGGCGGGGGTGCCTGCGGGCGGAGCGCGGGCGGTGGTGGCGGCTTCGGCTTCGCCGTGGGCTTCGGGGGCGGGGGAGGCGGCGCCGGCGGCTCCGGCGAGGGCGGCGGGTCCGGGGTCGGCGTCGGTGTGGGGGTCGGCTTCGGCGGAGGGGGCGGCGGCGGAGGCGTGGGCGTGGGCGTCGGTTCGCAGGTGGGCGGG
Source organism: Streptomyces sp. AHA2 (assembly GCF_036857595.1). Taxonomy (NCBI): domain Bacteria; kingdom Bacillati; phylum Actinomycetota; class Actinomycetes; order Kitasatosporales; family Streptomycetaceae; genus Streptomyces; species Streptomyces sp. AHA2. Next base: position 43,641 of record NZ_JAUQWJ010000020.1, on the reverse strand, counting down.
GGCGGGGGAGGCGGGGGCGGGGTGGGTGTGGGGCACGGCCAGGTCCTGCTGCCGGCGATCGCCACCGCCTCGATGCCGTCCGGTCCCGTCGAGGCGTACGCGCAGGCGTCGGCCTCCGCCACGCCGGCCGGCGCGCCCACGAGCGTCCAGGTCAGCGTCGCCACCGCCAAGGCCCGTGCGGCAAGGGCGGGTTGGTTCGAGAGGGATGCATGCACGACGAAGATCATGAGCCCTGTGCCGCCGGGACGCGCCGGGACGCAAGGGGATTACCCCGAAAGAAGGACGTCGGTGTGCCATCGGTTTGATCCGGCGTCCCCCGTTCGGGGTCAGGAGCGTACTGGTGTGCGGGGCGGGCGGCATGCGTGAGGGCTCGTTCCCGAAGACTTCCGCCGGCCGGTCCTGGGCGCCTGCGCGGATCGCGGAAAGAATTCTGGCCCCCCGTTGAACACTTCCGACGCCCCCGTGCGTATTCATGGCCGTGCGGCGGCGCAGCAGGGCGCTGCAACACCCTTGCGATAATGGGGAGTTGACGATGAAGACCTCCTGGCGGAGCGCCTCTCTCGTGGCGAGCGCCGCGGCGGTCCTGGCGCTGACGACGGCGTGCGGTCAGGACAGCCCACCGGCGGCCAGCCAGAACGTGGGCGCCACGGCCGCGCCCGGTGGCTACGGAAACGTCGGTGCCGGCGCGGGCGGCAGCGCGAGCCCTCAGCCCGCCGCGCCCAGCCCGTCCGGCCTGTCCAACCCCGCGGGCAAGCTGTCGGTCTCCACCGCCGACGAGATCGGCAAGGTCGTCACCGACAGCCTCGGCCTCACCCTGTACCGCTTCGACCAGGACGCCGACCAGCCGCCCAAGTCGAACTGCGACGGCGACTGCGCCAAGACGTGGCCGCCCGTTCCGGCGGACGACGCCGAGGCCGGCGAGGGCATCGCCAAGTCGCTGCTCGGCTCGGTCACCCGCGCCGACGGCACCGAACAGCTCACGGTCGGCGGCTGGCCCGCCTACCGCTACGCCAAGGACGTCAACGCCGGTGACGTCAAGGGCCAGGGCGTGGGCGGAAAGTGGTACGCCCTCGCCCCCGACGGCAAGAAGGCGCAGGGCGGCGGGACCGGCGCCAGCGACCTGGCCGGCCTGTCCACCCGCAAGGACGCCGAGCTCGGCGAGATCGTCGTCGACAAGAACGGCATGACCGTCTACCGGTTCATGAAGGACGAGGCCTGGCCCAAGCCCGTGTCGAACTGCGAGGGCGCCTGCCTGGAGAAGTGGCCGCTGGTGGAGCCCGTCGACTTCGCCGACACCAAGGGCATCCAGAAGAAGGGCTACATGGTCTTCGACCGGGCCGACGGCAAGGGCGAGCAGCAGACGATCAACTGCTCCCCGATCTACACCTTCGCCGGGGACAAGGCTCCCGGCGACACCAACGGCCAGGGCGTGGGCGGCACCTGGTACGCCGTCCGGCCCGACGGAAAGCCGGTCGGCGCGCCGGCGAAGTAGCGAAACCCCCCGGGGTCGCTCGTCTCGTCCACCCGGAACGCCGACCCGGTCCGCCTCTCCGTGCCCCACGGAGAGGCGGACCGCTTTGCCGTGCCCCACCGCAGCCCGCCGGGTCCCCCGCCTTCCCGCCGCCGCCGGGGGGCGAACGCTCCGGAACGCGCCGGGCACGCTTCGTCATATGTTCATGGGGCATGCGGACGGGTATCAATTCGGCACGTGCCGCAGGCAGTGACCGGGAACGGATGGTCAATTTCCGTTTTGGGTCGCTCCATTGGCGGGCGATCAGTAGCCTCTGCTCGAACACCGGATCGCCTACGCCTTGGAGAGATAGATGGAGCGTCCCGCCTGGGCCCCGCGGAGCATCGACATCTCGGTGCCCAGCGTCTCCCGGATGTACGACTACTACCTGGGCGGATCGCACAACTTCGAGGTCGACCGGGAAGCGGCCCGCAGGGCCATGGAGTTCATGCCGGGACTCCCCAAGATCATGCAGGCCAACCGCGCGTTCATGCGCCGTGCCGTGCGCTTCGCGGCCGCCGAGGGCATCGGCCAGTTCCTGGACGTCGGCTCCGGCATCCCCACCTTCGGCAACGTGCACGAGGTGGCCCAGGCCGCACGCCCCGGGGCGCGCGTGGTGTACGTCGACCACGACCCGGTGGCCGTGGCGCACAGCCGGGCGGTCCTGCAGGGGAACGACGACGCGGGCGTCGTCGCCGCGGACCTCCTCAAGCCGCAGGAGATCCTGCGCAGTGCCGAGGTGGAGCGGCTGATCGACCTGAATCGGCCAGTGGCGCTGCTCCTCGTTGCCATACTGCATTTCGTGGAGGACGAGGACGACCCGTACGGGGCGGTGCGCGAACTGACCGAGGCGCTCGCGCCCGGCAGCATGCTCGTGCTCACCCACGCCTCCTACGAGGGGATCCCGCTGCCGCCGGAGCGGGCCGGGGGCGCGGTGGACGTGTACGAGGACATCCGCAACCCGCTGATCATGCGCTCGCGCGAGGAGATCGCGCGGTTCTTCGAGGGGTACGACATGGTGGAACCCGGACTGGTGGCGATGCCGCGCTGGCGGCCCGACACCGCACCGGAGGACGAGGATCCGTACGCGTTCTCCGGGTTCGCGGGCGTGGGGCGTACGGCGTGATCGCGGAACCGGACGGGCCGGAGGACAGACTCCGCCGGTTCGCGACGATCTGGAGCCGGGCGGTCTTCCCGGTCACCTCGACGTCGTCGACCCGGACCGAGTTCGAGGTGCAACTGCTGCCGCTGGCCCGGAGGTTGAGCGAGGCTCTGCGGGCCCGGGCGTTCGACGCCGAGGCGGGCCGGAGGGTCGGCGCCGACCTCGTGGACGTGCACTGCACCGACCCCGAGGCGCTCAGCCGCACGCTGGACTGCGTCGACGCCTACCTCGTGCTGTACTGCGGTGGCGACGGCGATCAGGAGGACCTGCGAGCCCGGTGCTCCCGGCTGCAGCACGCGATGGCGGCCGGCTTCGCGCGGGCCCTGCGGGAGCGGACGCTGGCCGAGCAGGAGTCCATCGCCCAGGCGGCCCTGGAGGCGCAGGGCGTGGTGGCGCAGGCCCTGCACGCGAGCGAGGCGCGGTTCCGCGCCGTCTTCGAGGGTGCGGCCATAGGCATCGGCATCGCCGACCTCGACGGGAACATCCTGCAGGTCAACGGCGCGCTGCTGCGCATGTTCGGTGTCTCCGAGCACGCTCTGCGCACCCGCAGCGTCAAGGAGTGGACCCACCCCGACGACGCCCCGCAGACCTGGCGGCTCTACGACGAACTCGTCCGCGGTGAACGGGAGCACTACCACCTGGAGAAGGCGTTCTACCGCCCCGACGGCACGGTGCTGTGGACGAACCTGACGGTCTCCCTGCTGCGCGACGCCGACGGCAGCCCGCAGTACCAGCTCGCCCTCATGGAGGACACCACCGAGCGGCGGCTGCTCAACCTGCGGCTGCGCTACGAGGCGACCCACGACGCGCTGACCGGGCTGCCCAACCGCACCTTCTTCTTCGAGCGCCTGGAGAAGGCACTGGGCGCCGGGGAAGGGCAGCGGTTCGGGCTGTGCTACCTCGACCTGGACGGCTTCAAGACCGTCAACGACAGCCTCGGGCACGCCGCGGGCGACCGGCTGCTGGTCGAGGTCGCCGACCGGCTGCAGTCCTGCGTGACCGCGCCCGGCGAGATGGTCGCGCGGCTCGGCGGCGACGAGTTCGTGGCCCTGACCACCGGTCCCGACACCCAGCACGAGGTCGACGAGCTCGCCGGGCGCATCATGAACGCGCTCCTCGCACCGATCAGCGTCGACGGCCGTGAGCTGACCGTGCGGGGCAGCATCGGCGTCGTCGAGGGCCCGGCCGGCGAGCGCAGCCCGGCGGAGGTGCTGCGCAGCGCGGACATCACCATGTACCGGGCCAAGTCGGCGGGCGGCAACCGCTGGGAGCTGGCCGACCCGGAGGCCGACGCCCGCGTCATCACCCGGCACGGGCTGACCACGGCACTGCCGACGGCGCTGGAGCGCGGCGAGTTCTTCATCGAGTACCAGCCGCTGGTGCACCTCGGCGACGGCAGTGTGCGCGGCGCGGAGGCGCTGGTGCGGTGGCTGCACCCGCAGCACGGGGTGCTCGGGCCGGACCGGTTCATCCCGCTCGCCGAGCACACCGGTCTGATCGTGCCGCTGGGACGCTGGGTGCTGGAGCAGTCGGTGCGGCAGGCGCGCGAGTGGCGGGAACTGCACGGCGGTGAGGACGCCGGGCCGCTGCGGATCAATGTGAACCTCTCCCCGTGCCAGCTGACGCACCCGGCGCTGGTGCAGGACACCGTCGACATCCTGGAGCGCACCGGCGTCGCGCCGGACGCGCTGTGCCTGGAGGTCACCGAGTCGGCCCTCATCGGGGCGGACGACGACCTGCTGAAACCGCTGCGGCGGCTGGCGGAGATGGGCGTCGACATCGCCCTGGACGACTTCGGGACCGGGTACTCCAACCTCGCCAACCTCCGTCGCCTGCCGGTCAGCATCCTGAAGCTGGACCGGTCCTTCACACAGAGCATGCAGCAGTTCCCCGCGGACCCCGTCGACCTCAAGATCGTCGAGGGGATCGTCTCGCTGGCGCACAGCCTGGACCTCGCGGTGACGGTGGAGGGCGTGGAGACGGGGGCCCAGGCCGAGCAGCTCCGCGTCCTCGGCTGCGACACGGCCCAGGGCTGGTACTACGCCCGCCCGGGCCCGCCGGAGCGGCTGCACGAACTGGCGTTGGTGGACGCGACGGGCTGACGCCCCGGCGGGGGTGGCGACTGCGTGCGGCCACCCGGGTCCGCCCCCCCGGGTGTGAGGCGTGGAGCCAGCGGGTGTGGAGCCGAGGGGTGTGGAGGCGCTGGCGCCGAGTCCCGCCTCTCGGCGTGGAGCGGGAGGAGTGAGGCCGGGGCCACCGCGGTCCCCCCCCCCCCCGCGCCGGACGCGGGGCGCGGGGCCGCGCGCCCCCGCCTTCCGGCGCGGCACGGCCGCCGCGGGACACCCGGCGTGCCGGCAGCGCCGCCTTCGCCGGGCGGGTCGTGCCCGGTGGCGCCTTCCCCCCCGTCGGGCGGGTCGTGCCCGGTGGCGCCTTCCCAACGCCGGGCGGGTCGTGCCCCTTTCGTGGCTCAGCGTTCCAGCAGCATCCGCTGCAGTTCCCGTGCCGCCCGGGGCGGGGCCACGTCGCTGCGGTGGGCGAGCGCGATCGTCCGGTGCAGACCGGGGCGGGCCAGGGGGGTCACCCGCAGGCCGCCCCCGGAGCGGGCCGCCACCATCCGTGGCACCACGGCGGCACCGAGCCCGGCCCGGACAAAACCCAGCACCGCGTCCATCTCACCGCCCTCCACGGCGAAGTCCGGCTCGAAGCCCTCGGCCCGGCACGCGGCCACGGTCAGCTCCCGCAGGTCGTAGCCGTGCCGGAACATCACCAGGCGCTCGCCCTCCAGGTCGGCGATGCGCACGGTGCGCCGGCCGCGCGCGGGTCCGGCCACGTCCGGTGAGGAGACCACCACCAGGTCCTCGCGCAGCAGCTCCACCGTGGTCAGCGCGGGGGAGGGCGTCGGCAGGGGCAGGACGACCAGTGCCAGGTCCAGGGCGCCGCGGGCCAGCTCCCGCACCAGGTCGTGCGAGCCGCCCTCCTCGATCAGCAGCCGGATACCGGGGTAGCGGTCGTGGAAGGCCCGCAGCACGTCCGGGAGCAGACCCGTGCACAGGCTCGGCGTGGCCCCGAGCCGGACCCGGCCCCGCCGTAGCTGCACCAGCTCCTGCACCTCGTGCCGGGCCGTGTCCGCGTCGGCCAGGATGCGCCGGGCCAGCGGCAGCAGCGCCTCACCGGCGTCCGTCAGCGTGATGTTGCCGCGCGCCCGCAGGAACAGGTCCGCGCCCAGCTCCCGCTCCAGCGCCTTGATCTGCTGCGACAGGGAGGGCTGCGCGACGTGGACCAGATCGGCGGCACGCGTGAAGTGCCGGGTCTCGGCGACGGCCACGAAGTACTGGAGCTGCTGGAACTGCATCCACCCACGATAGCCGCCTCCTATGGAATCAAGCCGGACCATGTCTTGGACCGATCGGCCGCGCGTCCGTAGCGTGCTGTCCATGGCTCTGGCAACGCGGACGGACCGACGGCCGTCCATGGCACGCACCGTGTGGGACTCCACCGTCGGCAAGAAGACCGTGATGGCGGTCAGCGGTCTGGTCATGCTGCTGTACCTGGTCGTCCACATGATCGGGAACCTGAAGATCTTCTTCGGGGCGGGCGAGTTCAACCACTACGCGCACTGGCTGCGCACCGTCGGCGAGCCCTTCATGCACTACGAATGGACGCTGTGGCTGGTCCGCGTCGTGCTCGTGGCCGCCGTGGTCGCGCACGCGGTCTCCGCCTACCAGCTCAGCCGCCGCGACATCAAGGCCCGGCCCAGGAAGTACGTGCACAAGAAGCCCCGGGCCTCCTACGCCACGCGCACCATGCGCTGGGGCGGCGTCATCCTGGGCCTGTTCATCGTCTGGCACATCCTCGACCTGACGACCGGCACCGTGCACCCCGGCTTCCAGCCGGGCCGCCCCTACCAGAACGTCGTGGACACCTTCTCCACCTGGTACGGCAACGTCGTCTACATCGTCGCGATGCTCGCGCTCGGCCTGCACGTCCGGCACGGCTTCTGGAGCGCCGCCCAGACCCTCGGCGCCGGCAGCCGCACCCGCGACCGCGCCCTGAAGACCGTCGCGAACGTCCTCGCGCTGCTGCTCACGGCCGGCTTCATCGCCGTACCCGTGGCCGTCATGACCGGAGTGGTGAGCTGACATGACCTCCTACGCGGACTACGCGACCGGCGAGCCGGTCGTCGACACCAAGGCGCCCTCCGGGCCGATCCACGAGCGGTGGGACAAGCGCCGGTTCGAGGCCAAGCTGGTCAACCCGGCCAACCGGCGCAAGCACACCGTGATCGTCGTGGGCACCGGTCTCGCCGGCGGCTCCGCCGGGGCCACCCTCGCCGAACAGGGCTACCACGTCGTCCAGTTCTGCTACCAGGACTCGCCCCGCCGCGCCCACTCCATTGCCGCGCAGGGCGGCATCAACGCCGCGAAGAACTACCGCAACGACGGCGACTCCGTCCACCGGCTGTTCTACGACACCGTCAAGGGCGGCGACTTCCGTGCCCGCGAGTCCAACGTCCACCGCCTCGCCCAGATCTCCGTCGAGATCATCGACCAGTGCGTCGCCCAGGGCGTGCCCTTCGCCCGCGAGTACGGCGGACTGCTCGACACCCGCTCCTTCGGCGGCGTGCAGGTCTCGCGCACCTTCTACGCCCGGGGCCAGACCGGCCAGCAGCTCCTCCTCGGCGCCTACCAGGCCCTCAGCCGGCAGATCGCCGCGGGCAACGTCGAGATGCACCCGCGCACCGAGATGCTCGACCTGATCGTCGTCGACGGGCGGGCGCGCGGCATCGTGGCCCGCGACCTGATCACCGGGAGGATCGACACCTACTTCGCGGACGCGGTGGTGCTGGCCTCCGGCGGCTACGGCAACGTCTTCTACCTGTCGACGAACGCCATGAACTCCAACGCCACCGCGATCTGGCGGGCCCACCGGCGCGGAGCGTACTTCGCCAACCCCTGTTTCACGCAGATCCACCCCACCTGCATCCCGCGCACCGGCGACCACCAGTCCAAGCTGACGCTGATGAGCGAGTCACTGCGCAACGACGGCCGCATCTGGGTGCCGAAGGCCAAGGGCGACGACCGGCCCCCGGCCGAGATCCCCGAGGACGAGCGCGACTACTACCTGGAGCGCATCTACCCCTCCTTCGGCAACCTCGTACCGCGCGACATCGCCTCCCGCGCCGCGAAGAACGTCTGCGACGAGGGACGCGGCGTCGGCCCCGGCGGGCAGGGTGTCTACCTCGACTTCGCCGACGCGATCGCGCGCATGGGCCGCAACGCCGTCGAGGCCAAGTACGGCAACCTCTTCGACATGTACCAGCGGATCACCGACGAGGATCCGTACCGCGTGCCGATGCGGATCTACCCGGCCGTCCACTACACGATGGGCGGACTGTGGGTCGACTACGACCTGCAGACCACGATCCCCGGGCTGTTCGCCGTCGGCGAGGCCAACTTCTCCGACCACGGAGCCAACCGGCTCGGTGCCTCCGCCCTCATGCAGGGCCTGGCCGACGGCTACTTCGTGCTGCCGGCGACCATCAACGACTACCTGGCCCGCAACCCCCACCACGACGAGGTGGGCGACGAACACCCCGTCGTCGAGGAGGTGCTGGCCGAGACCCAGGACCGGCTCAACCTGCTGCTGTCCGTCGACGGCGACCGCACCCCCGACTCCTTCCACCGCGAACTGGGTGAACTCATGTGGGAGTTCTGCGGCATGGCCCGCAGCGACGCGGGCCTGCGCAAGGCCCTGGAGCGCATCCCGCAGATCCGCGAGGAGTTCTGGCGGCGCATCAAGGTCCCCGGCACCGGCGAGGAGTTCAACCAGTCGCTGGAGAAGGCCAACCGCATCGTCGACTACCTGGAACTCGCCGAGCTGATGTGCCTCGACGCGCTGCACCGCGAGGAGTCGTGCGGCGGCCACTTCCGCGAGGAGTCCCAGACCCCGGACGGCGAGGCCGCCCGCCGGGACGAGGAGTTCGCGTACGCGGCCGCCTGGGAGTTCACCGGCACCGGCGAGGCACCGGTCCTGCACAAGGAAGACCTGGTCTTCGAGTACGTCCACCCCACCCAGCGGAGCTACGCATGAAGCTCACCCTGCGCGTCTGGCGGCAGAAGAACGCCGACGCCGACGGCACGATGTCCACGTACGAGGTGGACGGCATCTCGCCCGACATGTCCTTCCTGGAGATGCTCGACACGCTCAACGAGGAACTCATCGTCAAGGGCGAGGACCCCGTCGCCTTCGACCACGACTGCCGCGAGGGCATCTGCGGCGCGTGCTCGCTCGTCATCAACGGCGACGCGCACGGACCCGAGCGGACCACCACCTGCCAGCTGCACATGCGGTCCTTCCAGGACGGCGACACCATCGACATCGAACCGTGGCGGGCGTCCGCCTTCCCGGTGATCAAGGACCTGGTCGTGGACCGGTCGGCCTTCGACCGGATCATCCAGGCCGGCGGGTACATCACCGCGCCGACCGGTTCGGCACCCGAGGCGCACGCCACGCCCGTACCCAAGCCTGACGCCGACTTCGCCTTCGAGCACGCCGAGTGCATCGGGTGCGGGGCGTGCGTGGCGGCCTGCCCCAACGGCGCGGCCATGCTGTTCACCTCCGCCAAGATCAACCATCTCAACGTGCTGCCGCAAGGGGCGCCCGAGCGGGAGACGCGGGTGCTCGACATGGTGGAGCAGATGGACGCGGAGGGCTTCGGCGGGTGCACCCTCGCCGGGGAGTGCGCCACCGCCTGCCCTAAGGGCATCCCGCTCATGTCCATCACCAGCATGAACAAGGAGTGGCTGCGCGCCGCCCGCAAGGCGAAGCGGTAGGGCGCCGTCAGCGCGGCCGGACGCGCAAGCGCCGGGCCGGTCGCGCAGTTCCCCCTCCACGGGGACCAGTGAACGTTCGCCGGTGAGTGCGGACGGGCGGGACCGGGAAGGGTGCTCATCCCGGTCCCGTCTCGTAGGTGCGCCACCGGCCGGAGGTGAGCCGTTCAGCAAGCCCACATCCGCTCTCCCCGCACGCGACACGCGAAGGTCAGCCTGCCTCGGGACAACAGGGAGCGGCGGCACCGCCCGCCGCCCCCGGCCCGTGACCAGGAGAAGCCATGACCGGCGCACTGACCGTCGAACGCCCCGACCGGCCCACGGCCCCCACCCGCTACACCGTCTCCCTCGCCCGCACCGAGGACGACGTACGCGCCGCCCAGCGGCTGCGGCACGACGTCTTCGCCGGGGAGCTGGGCGCGCTGCTCGCCGGCCCCCAACCCGGCCTCGACGTCGACGCGTTCGACGCGTACTGCGACCACCTGCTGGTGCGCGAGGAGTCCACCGGGCAGGTCGTCGGCACCTACCGGCTGCTGCCGCCGGAGCGCGCGGCCGTCGCCGGACGGCTGTACTCCGAGGGCGAGTTCGACCTCACGGCCCTGGACGGCATACGGCCGCAGCTCGTCGAGGTCGGCCGCTCCTGCGTCCACCCGGACCACCGCGACGGCGCCGTCATCGGCCTCATCTGGGCCGGCATCGCCCGCTACATGGCCGACCGGGGCCACGAGTGGCTCGCCGGCTGCTGCTCCGTTCCGCTGGCCGACGGCGGCACCCTGGCCTCCGCCGCCTGGGACCGGGTCAGCGCCGGACACCTGTCACCACCGGAACTGCGCGTCCGCCCGCTGCTGCCCTGGACGCCCGGGCCCGCACCGGCCGCCCGGGTCGAACTGCCCGCCCTGCTGCGCGGATACCTGCGCCTCGGCGCCTGGGTGTGCGGCGCACCGGCCCACGACCCGGACTTCGGCGTGGCCGACCTGTACGTGCTGCTGCCGATGAGCCGGGTCAACCCCCGCTACCTGCGCCACTTCCTCTCCCTCGTCCCCGCGTGATGAGCGCCTGGCTGCCCACCGCGCCCTGCACGCCCCGGGCCTGTGTGGAGACGACGACGGCGGCCCGGGCCGTACCGCGTGCCGTGCTGCGGCTGACCGGCGTGGCCCTGCTGCTCCTGGCCGGTCTCGCCCTGTCACCGCTCGGGGCCCGGGTGCCGGCGAACGCCGTGCGGCGGTGGTGCCGGTGGATCGTGCGGGCCGCCGGGGTGCGCGTCCGGATCACCGGCGGCCCCGTTCCCGCCGGGGGAGTGCTGCTGGTCGCCAACCACATCTCCTGGCTGGACGTGCCGCTGCTCGCCGCCGTCCGCCCCGCCCGGATGCTGGCCAAGACCGAGGTGCGGCACTGGCCCGTCGCCGGTGCGCTGGCCGCGCGCGGCGGCACGCTGTTCATCGACCGGGACCGGCTGCGGGCCCTGCCGGACACCGTGGCCCGGATCGCCGGCGCGCTGCGCGAGGGCACCGCGGTCGCGGCCTTCCCCGAGGGCAGCACCTGGTGCGGCCGGGCCCAGGGCCCTTTCCGCCGGGCCGTCTTCCAGGCCGCCCTGGACGCCGGTGCCCCCGTCCAGCCGGTGCGGATCGCCTACCGGCTGGACCCCGGAACGGCCAGCACCGCCCCGGCGTTCGTCGGTGACGACACGCTGCTCGCCTCGGTGTGGCGGGTGGCGACCGCACGCGGTCTGGTCGCGGAGGTCGAGGTGCGCCCCGCGATCCCCCCGCGCGGCGTCCCCGACCGCCGCGCGCTCGCCCGCGCGGCGCAGCAGCACACGGCGCCGTTCCCGGCCCGGCCGCATGCGGTACTCATGGCGTAGGGGGCCGAGGACCGGCTCGGCTCGTACGGGCGAGCGGGGCGTGACGGCGTCCGCGGAGCGGCGCGGCGCGTGCCGGACGCACACGGCGTCCGCGCACCGGCCCGGCGCGGGGTCGTGCCGGGCCGGGCCGGATCGCTCAGCGCGTGCCCGACAGGGTGCGTGAGAGGTACGGGGCCGTCCGGCTGGCCGGGGCGGTCGCCACCTGCCTCGGGGTGCCCGCCGCCACGATCCGGCCGCCCGCGTCGCCGCCGCCCGGGCCCAGGTCGACCACCCAGTCCGCGCCCGCGACCACCGACATGTCGTGCTCCACGACGATCACGGTGTTCCCGGCGTCGACCAGACCGTGCAACTGGCGCATCAGGACGTCCACATCGGCGGGATGCAGCCCCGTCGTCGGCTCGTCGAGCAGGTACAGCGTGTGGCCGCGCCTGCCGCGCTGGAGTTCGCTCGCCAGCTTGATGCGCTGTGCCTCACCGCCCGACAGCTCGGTCGCGGGCTGCCCGAGGCGCAGATAGCCCAGCCCCACGTCCAGCAGGGTGCGCAGGCTCCTGGCCACGGCCGGGGTGTCCGCGAAGAACTCCGCGGCGCCCTCCACCGTCAGGTCCAGCACCTGCGCGATGTTCCGCCCCCGGTAGGTCACTTCGAGGGTCCGGGGGTTGTACCGGGCCCCGCCGCAGTCCGGGCAGGGCGCGTACGTGCTGGGCAGGAACAGCAGCTCCACGCTGACGAACCCCTCGCCCTGGCAGGTCTCGCAGCGCCCGCCCGCGACGTTGAAGGAGAACCGGCCGACGCCGTACCGCCGTGCCCGCGCCTCTCCGGTGGCCGCGAACACCTTGCGCACGACGTCGAACAGGCCGGTGTAGGTGGCGAGGTTGGAGCGCGGGGTGCGCCCGATCGGCTTCTGGTCGACCGACACCAGCCGGCCCACCCCCTCGGTGTCCTCGGTGATCTCGCCGATCAGGGTGGACTTGCCCGAGCCGGACACTCCGGTGACGGCGGTGAACGCGCCGAGGGGGAACTCGGCGGTCACACCGCGCAGGTTGTGCCGGGTGACCGGCCCGACGGTCAGCAGGCCGTTCGGGCTGCGCACCGGCCGGGGCGGGGAGGGCGAGCGGTCGAAGAGGTAGCGGGCCGTCGCGGACTCCGCCACGGCGGCCAGACCTTCGACGGGACCGCTGTGCAGGACCCGCCCCCCGTGCTCGCCCGCCAGCGGCCCGACGTCGACCAGCCAGTCGGCGCTCCGCACGACGTCCAGGTGGTGCTCCACCACGAACACCGAGTTCCCGGAGGCCTTCAGCCGCTCCAGCACGGTGATCAGCGCCTCGGTGTCGGCCGGGTGCAGCCCGGCCGACGGCTCGTCGAGGACGTACACGACACCGAACAGGCCGGAGCGCAACTGTGTGGCCAGGCGCAGGCGCTGCAGCTCGCCGGCGGACAGGGTCGGGGTGGCCCGGTCCAGGCTGAGGTAGCCCAGGCCGAGTTCGACGACGGGCGTGATCCGCGAGCGCAGATCGTCGGTGAGGACCTTTCCCGCCTCGGAGCTCGCGTCCAGGTCGGCGGCCAGTTCCACCAGGGGCAGGGCCGCCAGCTCGGCGATGGTCCGGCCGCCGAACGTCACCGCCAGCGCCTCGGGCCGCAGCCGGCTCCCGCCGCACGCCGGGCAGGGCGCGCCGGTCAGGAACCGCTCGGCCCTCGCCCGCAGGGCCGGGCTCTTGGAGTCCGAGAAGGTCTTCATCACGTACCGGTGCGCGCTCGTGTACGTGCCCTGGTACGGGCGTTGGATGCGGTCGGCGTCCCGCACCGGGTGCACGGTGACCACCGGCTGCTCGTCCGTGAACAGGATCCACCGCCGGGCCTCCTCGGGCAGCTCCCGCCACGGCCGGTCCACGTCGTACCCCAGCGCGTCGAGGACGTCCCGCAGGTTCTTGCCCTGCCAGGCGCCCGGCCAGGCGGCGATCGCACCCTCGCGGATCGACAGCGACGGGTCGGGGACGAGCAGTTCCTCGCTCGTACGGTGCACCCGCCCCAGCCCGTGGCACTCCGGGCAGGCGCCGGCGGCCGTGTTGGGCGAGAACGCGTCGGAGTCGAGCCGCTCGGCGCCGGGCGGGTAGGTGCCGGCGCGGGAGAACAGCATGCGCAGCGAGTTGGAGAGGTTGGTGACGGTGCCGACCGAGGAGCGCGAGGAGGGGGCCGCGCGGCGCTGCTGGAGCGACACGGCCGGCGGCAGACCGGTGATCTCCGCGACCTCGGGCGCACCCACCTGGTGGATGAGCCGGCGCGCGTACGGGGCGACCGACTCGAAGTAGCGGCGCTGCGCCTCGGCGTAGATCGTGCCGAACGCCAGCGACGACTTGCCCGAGCCGGACACGCCGGTGAACACGGCCAGCACGTCCCGCGGGACGTCCACGTCCACCCCCCGCAGATTGTGCTCGCGTGCTCCCCGCACACGGACGTACGGGTCGTGGGGGACGTGGGGGCTGCCGGGGTCGTGCATGGTCGCGACTCTAGCCCGAGGTGATCGCGGCCAGCCGCCGGTAGGAGTCCAGGAGGGCGTCGCGGTCGTGGGTGCTGGTGGTGACCAGGATCTCCTGGGCGCCGGTCTCCTTCAGCACCGTCTCCAGCTCGTGCGCCACCTGCTCCTCGGTGCCGGCGAGCTGACCGGTCAGGCCGGACTCGAACAAGCCGCGCTCCTTGGCGGTCATGGTGAGCGCCTCGACGCGCTCGGCGGGAGGCAGCGGAGGGAAGGTGCCGTGGGTGCGGGAGTACGCCATCGACCAGGCCTCCGGGACCAGCAGCCGCCGGGCCTCCTCGGGGGTCGCCGCCACGGCGACCGTTCCGGAGACGACCACGTGGGGCTCCGCGGCCCAGGGGGAGGGGCGGAAGTGTTCACGGTAGTGGTCGATGCCGCGCCGCATCTTCTCCCGGTGGCGCAGGTCGCCGATCACCATGGGCAGTCCGAGCCGGGCGGCGACGGCGGCGCCCTCGCCCATGGCCAGGACGAACGGCGGCACGGCCAGTCCCTCCGCCGGACGGGCGTGGACCCCCGTGGGGGAGGTGCCCTCGAACCAGCCGAGCAGCTCCCGCAGCTGTGCCTCGAAGTCCTCGGCGTCGCCCTTGTCGCGGCCCAGGGCCCTGCGCACCCCGTCGGTGAAGCCGACGGAGCGGCCGAGTCCCATGTCGATCCGTCCGGGGAACAGCGACTCCAGCACTCCGAACTGTTCGGCGACGACCAGCGGCCGGTGGTTGGGCAGCATCACCCCGCCCGTGCCCACCCGGATGGTCCGGGTGGCGCCCGCGACGGCCGCGGCCAGCACGGTCGGCGCGGATCCGGCGACCCCGGGCACCCCGTGGTGCTCCGACACCCAGAACCGGTGGTAACCGAGCCGCTCCAGCTCCTGTGCGAGGCGCACGGTGTCGCGCAGGGCCTCGGGGTGGGTGTGTCCCTCCCGGGTGCGCGAGCGGTCGAGGACGGAGAAGCGGGCCGAGGCGATCAGGGAGCTCACACCGTGTTCAACGCCTCCGGGCCGGCGGCATTCCCGGCCCCGGCCCGGCGGCTACGCCGCGGGCTCGTGGTCGCACGCGGCGCCGGTGCCGTGGGTGGCCCAGGCGGGGAAGGGGTCGTCGCCGCCGAGGAACTCGCCCGGCCGGGCCAGGCACGCCGTCAGGGCGTGGTGCAGGGCCCGGGCGTCCAGGCCGGTGCCGATGAAGACCAGCTCCTGGGCGTGCGGGGCGCCGGTGTCGCGGGCCGCGGACGGCTCGAAGCGCGCGACGGATCCGGCCTGCGACCACAGGCCCGTCACCTCCGGGCGGCTCGCCAGCGTGAAGAAGCCCTTGGACCGCAGGACACGACCGAAGGCCCCGCCGTCGAGGTCCTCGGTCACGAAGGACCACAACCGCCCGGGATGGAACAGCCGGGGCGAGCGGAAGACGGTGGAGGAGATGCCGTACTCCTCGGTCTCGGGCACGTGGTCGCCGTTCAGCTCCCGCACCCAGCCCGGCGCCTGCTGGGCGCGGTCCAGGTCGAACAGGCGGGCCCCGAGCACCTCGTGCACGTCGACCCGGCCGTGGGTCGCGGGGACCAGCCGGGCGCCGGGGTTGAGCCGGGTCAGGGCCGCGCGCAGCCGGGAGGCCGTGGCCTCGTCGACCAGGTCGAGCTTGTTCAGCACCAGGACGTCGGCGAACTCGACCTGGTCGACCAGCAGGTCGCTGACCGTGCGCTCGTCGTCCTCGAAGGGCGCGAGGCCGCGTGCGGCCAGGTCGTCGCCGGCCGCGAGCTCGGGCAGGAACCCGGCCGCGTCCACCACCGTGACCATGGTGTCCAGCACGGCGACCTCGTCCAGGGTGGCGCCGTCGTCCCGTGCGAAGGTGAAGGTGGCGGCGACGGGGAGCGGTTCGGAGATGCCGGAACTCTCGACCAGGAGGTGGTCGAAGCGGCCCTCGCGGGCCAGCCGGTCCACCTCCTCGAGCAGGTCGTCGCGCAGGGTGCAGCAGATGCAGCCGTTGGTCATCTCGACCAGCCGTTCCTCGGTCCGCGACAGGGCGGCCCCACCGCCGCGCACCAGGGCCGCGTCGATGTTGACCTCGCTCATGTCGTTGACGATGACGGCGACGCGCAGTCCCTCGCGGTTGGCCAGGACGTGGTTGAGCAGGGTGGTCTTGCCCGCCCCGAGGAACCCGGAGAGCACGGTGACGGGCAGTCGGGTGTCCGGCACCGGTCAGCCCTCGGGGCGCAGCAGGCCGCGCTCGTAGGCCCTGACGAGGTGCTGCGGGACGAGGTGGCGGACGCCGTCGACCGTGACCGGCACCAGCGTGGGAGCGGCCGCCTTCCACCGGGCGCGGCGGTGGCGGGTGTTGCTGCGGGACATCTTCCGCTTGGGGACAGCCATGGGACTCCTCCTCGGGACCCCCGCCCGGGCGGGCGGGCCACCGAGACGCTACATGAAAATGGATCCCATTAACAAAAGTCGTCCCGCGCGTGCCTCCGGCGCCGGAGTCCTAAGGTGGGCGTGTGAGCGATGACCTCAGCAAGGCCCCGCTGGCCGTGTTCGACCTGGACAACACCCTCGCCGACACCGCGCACCGCCAGCACTTCCTGGAGAGCCGCCCCAAGGACTGGGACGGCTTCTTCTCGGCGGCGCCGCAGGACGGGCCGCTCATGGAGGGCATCGCGCTGGTCGCGGAGTACGTGCGCCAGTGCGAGATCGTCTACCTCACGGGGCGGCCCGAGCGCTGCCGGCACGACACCCTCGACTGGCTGGCCGCCCAGGGGCTGCCCGAGGGGCGGCTCTACATGCGCGGGGACACCGACCGCAGGCCCGCCCGGTTCACCAAGCTGCAGACTCTGCGGCGGCTGGCACGGACCCGCGAGATCCGCGTGCTCGTCGACGACGACGAACTGGTCTGCGAGGACGCCCGGCGGGCCGGCTTCACGGTCCTGCGGGCCGACTGGGCGGCCCGCTCCGCCGAGATGAAGGCGGCCCAGGAGCGGGAGGGCCGCACCTGAGCCGTCCGCCCCCGACGGCGGCCCGCCCCTCGCTTCGATCGGCCCCGGACGGTCCGTGAGGGCACGAAGGGGCCGGGGCCCCCGCGGCCCGCGGCCGACGGGCCGGCCTACTCGGATCCCTCGAGGCGGAAGCCCACCTTCAGGCCCACCTGCCAGTGCGCGATCTGCCCCTCCTCGAGCTGGCCGCGTACCTGTGTCACCTCGAACCAGTCCAGATTGCGCAGGGTCTGCGAGGCCCGCTCGATGCCGTTGCGGATGGCCTGGTCGACACCCTCGTGCGAGGTGCCGACGATCTCGGTGACCCGGTAGGTGTGGTGCGACATGCCGCTGCTCCTCTTCTGTGACGGGTGTGTCACGCGTCACTCCACCGTGCCCCACGCGGCGGCGAAGCGCGAGACGTCGTCCCTCGCCGTCGCCGCCGCGGAGCACCGGCGGTGTCAGCGGGCCGTGCTCAGGGACAGCGCGAACCGCCCCTCGGCGTCGGTCCACCAGCGGGTCAGATCCAGACCGGCCGCGGACAGTTCGGCGCGCACGCCCTCCTGCCGGAACTTCGCGGACACCTCGGTCCGCATCTCCTCGCCCGCCGCGAAGTCGACGGCGAGGCCGAGCGCCGGCACCTTCACGGTCTGCTCCGAACGGGACCGCAGCCGCATCTCGATCCACTCGTGCCCGGAGTCCCACCGGGCCACGTGGTCGAACCCCGCGAGGTCGAAGTCGGCGCCGAGCTCGCGGTTGATCACCGTCAGGACGTTCTTGTTGAACGCGGCCGTCACCCCGGCCGCGTCGTCGTACGCCCGGACCAGCACCTGCTCGTCCTTGACCAGGTCCGTGCCGAGCAACAGGGCGTCCCCCGGCGCGAGCAGGGCCCGCACGGAGGTGAGGAACCCGGCGCGTTCGGCGGGCAGGAGGTTGCCGACCGTGCCGCCGAGGAACGCCAGCAGCCGCGGCCCCGGCGTGTCCGGCAGGGTCAGTTCCGCGGTGAAGTCGGCGATCAGCGCGTGCACGTCCAGGCCCGGCCGCTCGGCGGCCAGCGCCCGCCCGGCCTGGGCGAGCGCACTCTCGCTGACATCGACGGGCACGTAACTGCGCAGGTCCGTCAGGGCGTCGAGCAGGTGCCGGGTCTTCTCGGAGGAACCGGAGCCCAGTTCGATCACCGTGCGGGCCCCGCTCGCCGCGGCGATGTCGCCGGAGCGTGCGAGGAGGATCTCCCGTTCGGCTCGCGTCGGGTAGTACTCGGGCAGTGCGGTGATCTCCTCGAACAGGTCGCTGCCGTGGGCGTCGTAGAACCACTTGGGCGGCAGCGTCTTCGGGGAGCCGGTCAGGCCCCGCCGGACGTCGGCGCGCAGCGCGGCGTCCGTGGCGTCCTCGGGCAGGGTGCGGGTCAGGTGGAACGGGCTCACGTGCGGGGCTCCTCGGAGGTGGGCGCGAAGGTGTCGGCCGGCTCTTTCAGCGGCGTGAGCAGCACGTCCGTGCGGCTCGCCGCGAGCAGGGTGCGGTCGGGGACCTCCCGCCAGTGCGGATCGTCGTCGTACGGCTCGGAGGCCACGACCGTGCCGCCGCCGGGCAGGGCGAGGTACCACAGGGTGTCGCCCCAGGCGGTCGCCGTGATGGTCTCGCCGTTGGTCATCAGCAGGTTGAGCCGGGAGCCCGGGGCCGCTGCGGCGACCTCCAGGACGGTGTCGGCCAGGGACTGGCCCTCCTCGTCCCCGCTGCGCAACCGGGCCAGCACCAGCGCCCACACGAGCGCCGAGTCGTTGCGGGCCTCCAGGGACAGCAGGTCCTCGTGCGGCAGTGTCCTGGACAGGGTGGCCAGCGACCCGGGCCAGCCCTTGACCGCCCCGTTGTGGCTGAACAGCCAGGTCCCCGCCGCGAACGGTGCCGCGGCGGCCTCGGCGTCCGCGCCCGACAGGGTCGCGTCGCGCACCGCGGCCAGCAGCCCCTCGGTCCGCACGACCCGGGCCAGGTCCGCGAACGACAGGTCCGCCCAGATCGGCCCGGCCCGGCGGTACCGGGCCGGCACCGGGTCGCCCTGGGCGTACCAGCCCACCCCGAAGCCGTCGGCGTTGACCGTGCCGTGGCGCTGGCGGCGGGGCGCCCACGACTGCCGGTACAGCCCGTGCGGCGGCTCCACCAGCAGCCGGCCCAGCGGCTCGGCCGGTCCCACGTAGGCCAGGTGACGGCACATCAGTCGGCCTCCGCGGAGCGGGCGGTGCGGAAGCCGGAGAAGATCTGCCGCCGGATCGGGTAGTCCCAGTTGCGGAAGGTGCCCCGGCAGGCCACGGGGTCCACGGCGAACGAACCGCCGCGCAGCACCTTGTGCCCGGAGCCGAAGAAGACTTCGGAGTACTCCTTGTACGGAAACGCCCGGAACCCGGGGTAGGGCAGGAAGTCGCTCGCCGTCCACTCCCACACGTCGCCGATCAACTGCCGTACGCCGAGCGGCGACTCGCCGGCCGGGTAGCTTCCGGCGGGTGCCGGGCGCAGGTGCCGCTGGCCGAGGTTGGCGTGCTCGGGGCCGGGGTCGGCGTCGCCCCACGGGTAGCGCATCGAGCGGTCGCCGGCCGGGTCGTGGCGGGCGGCCTTCTCCCACTCGGCCTCCGTGGGCAGCCGGCGTCCCGCCCAGCGCGCGTAGGCGTCGGCCTCGTACCAGCACACGTGCAGCACGGGCTCGTCCGGCGGGACGGCCTCGGTGACCCCGAAGCGGCGGCGCAGCCACTGCCCGCCGTCGCGCCGCCAGAACAGCGGGGCGCGGATGCCGTGCCCGCGGATGTGCGCCCAGCCCTCGGACGTCCACCAGCGCGGGTCGTCGTACCCGCCGTCCGCGATGAACGCCTGGTACGCGGCGTTGGTCACCGGGGTGGTGTCGATGTGGAAGGCGGCCACCTCGCGCCGGTGCGCGGGGCGTTCGTTGTCCAGTGCCCACGGCTCGCCGGACGTGCCCATGGTGAACGGGCCGCCGGGCACCAGGACCTCCGACGGCCCGCTGAACAGCGGCACCGGCTCCGGGTCGGGTGCCGTCAGCGCCTGAGGGCCCCGGCGGAGCTGATGGGTGATCAGCATGGTCTCGTCGTGCTGCTGTTCGTGCTGGGCGATCATCCCGAAGGCGAACCCGGCCTCGGTCAGCCGGGTCCCGTCGAACGCGGCCCGCTCCAGCACGTCCAGCGCCCGGCCCCGCACGTCCGCCGCGTAGGTGCGGGCCTCGGCCGGCGCCAGCAGGGGCAGTTTGGGCCGTTCGGCCCGCGGGTGTTCGAAGGCGTCGTAGAGGCTGTCGATCTCCGGGCGTATCGCCTCCTGCCCGGCGACGGCCCGCAGCAGCCACTGCTCCTCCTGGTTGCCGATGTGCGCGAGGTCCCACACCAGCGGCGACATCAGCGGCGAGTGCTGCGCGGTCAGTTCGGGCTCCTCGACGCAGCTGGTCAGCAGGGTGGTGCGGTCGCGGGCCACGACGAGCGCGGCGACCGCGCGCTCGCGCAGCGCCTCCGGGTCCGCGGCCGGGGCGTCCGGGGCGGCGGCGGGACGGGTGTCGGTCATGGGCGCGGGTCCTTCCCGTGGGCGCGGCCGTCCGCGGCACGCTGCCGGTCGAGCAGATCGTCGGCGGGGCAGCGGCCCAGGACGACGTAACGGTCCAGGAAGGCCGTGACGGCCTCGACGACCTCGGGTGAGGCGCCGATCCGGGGCAGGGCCTCCAGTGCGGCCGAGAAGCAGACGACGGCCGTCTCGCGCAGCTCCGCGTCGGCCGGGCCGGAGCGGGCCGCGTCCAGCCACAGCGGATTGTTCGGGGCGGCCAGCCCCAGGGTGCGCTCGGCCAGCGGCTTCACGGCCCGGTAGGCGGTCTCGGCGGCCTGCGGGTCGTCGAACAGCGCCGCCGTCACGGCCAGCGGCACGATCCAGCCGTCGTCGCCCGGCTGCGCGTCGATCATGCGCAGTTCCAGATGGCCGCGCGGCCTGACCGGCGGGAACAGCGTCGTGACGTGGTAGTCGAGGTCCTCCCGGGTGGGCGGGCGGGGCGCGGCGGTGCGGACCCACTCGCGGAAGGTGAGCCCTTCGGGAACGTCCCAGGGCGCCCGGTCACCGCGTACGCACATCACGGGAGCGTCCAGGACGTGGCGGGCCCAGGCGCCGCGGGGGTCGGCGTCCAGACAGGGTCCGCCCGCCCGGCCGGCACCGATCCGCGTCCAGTTCAGCTGGCGCGTGGATCGCCAGCCGGTGGGCCGGTGACCGGCGAGCGGCGAGTTGGCGAACACCGCCACCAGGACCGCGCCCAGGTGGTGGGCCAGCCACCAGCGCCGCACGTGACCCAGGGGCCCGGGTTCCTCGTGGCCGGCGTCGACGCACACCTGCACGGAGGCGGAGCTGCACATCATGTCCCGGCCGGCCGGGCCGGTGCGGTCCAGGCACGCCTCCATGGCGTCGTAGCGCGGTTCGCGCAGGAACCGGTGGGGTGTGTGCCACGGGTCCTGGCCGAGGCCGACGAGCGCGAGGCCGTCCCGGCGCAGGACCGCGCGGACGGCGTCGAGGTCGGCGGAGACGGTGTCGATGCACTCGGTCAGCGAGGCGGCGGGAGGCGAGCTGAGCTCCAGCTGGCCGCCGGGCTCGACGGTGAGCGCCGACCGGAGGGGCAGATCCCGTACGGCCGCGTGGGCCGCTGCGAGTCGTTCGTGGGTGACGGGGAGCTGCGGGGCGCGCAGCTCGTGGACGAGCCATTCCACCTCGACGCCGAGGCGGCGCGGCGGGCCGGTCTTGAAGCAGATGCCGCGGACCAGTGCCTCGACCTCGGCTTCGGACAGTGAGGTGCGTGGCCGGGGACAGCCACTTACCGAATCGGACATGTCGGGATCCTCCTGAGATTCCACCATGCCATCGGTCCGGGCACTTCGGCGCCCGGGCCGGACGACTCGTCCACCCAAGACCGTCACCCCGCTCGCCACAAGGGGGCAAACCGGGACGTCAGGGATCGGTCACATTCGGTGGTGCCGCGTTCCCCGGCGCTTTCCCCGGGGTTCCCCGCCCGCGAAAAACTCCGTTGCGCCGCGATTCGGGCATCGACCACCATGCCTGCGTGAGCACGACAAGAACGGCCGCGCGGCGCGCGGTCACGGCGCGTACGGGGGTCGCGGCGTGAGCGCGCGCCGGCGCGGTGTGGCACGCGAGACCGAGCGGATCGTCGCGGCGGGCTCCTACCGGGCGCCCGGCGGCCGCGAGGTGCGGATCGCCGAGCAGGTGAGGGCGGCCCAGGAGGGCACGCGTCTGTACGGACCGGAACCCGTTCCCGTGCCCGCCGCCCCTGTGACGCGGACACGCGTCGAGGTCACCGGCGAGGGCAGCCTGGAGGCCGCCCGCCGGCTGGGCGGTGCCGTGGCCGTGCTGAACCTCGCCTCGGCCCGCAACCCGGGCGGCGGCCACCTCGACGGCGCCCAGGCGCAGGAGAGGCGCTGTGCCGGGCCTCGGCCCTGTACACCTGCCTGTTGCGGGTCCCGGACTTCCACGACCACCACCGCGCCCACCGCGACCCGTTCTGCACAGACCGTGTCATCCACTCACCCGGTGTGCCGGTCTTCCGCGACGACCGGGGCAGGCTGCTGGACGAGCCGTACACCGCCGGATTCCTGACCTCTCCGGCGCCCAACGCGGGCGTGGTGCTGCGCACGGCGCCGCAGCGGGCGGCCGAAGTGCCGCGCGTCCTCGCGGTGCGGGCGGAACGCGTCCTGGGGACGGCCGCCGCCCACGGCTACCCGCGGCTCGTCCTGGGTGCCTGGAACTGCGGCGTGTTCCGCAACGACCCGGCGCAGGTGGCGGCGGCGTTCCACGGCCTCCCGGGCCCCGGCGGCCGCTTCGCGGCCACCTTCGGCCACGTCGTCCTCGGCATCCCCGACCGCACACCGGGCGCCGCGGTCCGGGCCGCCTTCGCGCGGCGGTTCACCTCCAGCCGTAGCGTTCCCGCAGGCGGCGTCTGACCAGGTCGAAGCGCATGCGGTCCAGGGCGCACGCCTCGCGGCGCATGCCCGCCTCGTGCAGGCGCAACACGCGGTCGACGTCCACCCACGAGTCCCGCCCGGAGCGGTCCCACGGGCCGCTGCCGATCGGCACCCATTCCCGGTCGTCGTCGTGCCGCTTGCTGGACAACTGCACGGCGAGGAACGTCCCCGCCGCCTCCCTGGCGACGACCAGGACCGGACGGTCCTTCCCGCGGCCGTCGTTCTCCTCGAACGGCACCCACGTCCAGACGATCTCGCCCGGGTCCGGATCGCAGTCGTGGGCGGGGGAGTACTCCGTGCGCACCGGGCCGGTCCCGCGCGGGTCGGCCTGGACGGTGGCGGAAGGGCCGTGGCGGCCGGGGACGTCGTCGGCGTGCGTGCTCACGGGGGCACCTTAGAGGTCCTCCCCCCGCAGGCGCGCCCCGGGTCACGGAGCCGGTCAGGCGGCGGCCGCGTCCGCCGTGACCGGCGGTGACGGCCGGCGGTCCTGCCAGCGCAGCTCCGCCTCCAGCTGGGCGGCCACCTGCGCCAGGAGCGGCTCGCTGTGCGCCGGGCCGAGCAGCTGCGCCCCGACGGGCAGGCCGTCCGGCGTGAAACCGGCGGGCACGTTGATCCCCGGCCAGCCCAGCACGTTCCACGGCCAGGCGTAGGGGCAGGCCGCGATCATGGCCCGGTCCGTGGCGAACCCGCTCAGCTCCAGCAGGGCGCCGATGCGCGGCGGGGGAGCGGCGGTGGTGGGCGCCAGCACGACGTCGTAGGAGCCGAAGAAGGCGCCGATACGGCGGTGCAGCACGGCCTCCGCGCGCCGCGCCACCCGCAGTGGCGCACCGCCGAGCAGCCGGCCCAACCGGGCCGCGTCCCGGGTGCGCCGGTCCAGCAGCGCCGGGAACGGCGACTCGTCCACGCGCTCGGCGATCCCGGCCGTGGCGCGCGGCACGAACGTCAGCCCGATCTGCCCGTACGGCGGATCCGCCTCCTCCACCGTGTGCCCCAGGCGGGCCAGCCGCTCGGCGAGTCCGACGACCCGGGTGCGCACCTCGGGCAGCAGCCGGGCGGGGACGGCGGTGAAGGGCGGCTTCAGCGAGAGCGCGATGCGCAGCCGCCCCGGGTCGCGCCCGAGGGCCGCGGACAGATCGATCGCCGGGGGCCGGTGCGGGTCCAGGTCGTGGTTGCCGCTCGCCGCGTCCAGCAGCAGGGCCGCGTCGGCCACCGTGCGGGCCAGGGTGCCGTTGACGGTGATGCCCTGGAAGGACTCGCCGCGCGGCCAGGTGGAGATGCGGCCGCGCTGCGGCTTGATGCCGACCAGATGCGTCCAGGCCGCCGGGATCCGCACCGAACCGGCCCCGTCGGAGCCCAGCGCTGCGGGCACCAGCCCGGCGGCGACCGCGGCGGCCGAGCCGCCCGAGGAACCGCCGGGCGTGTGGTCGGTGCTCCACGGATTGCGGGTCGAGCCGAACGCGGGCCCCTCGGTGAACGGCCACTGCCCGAACTCGCAGGTGTTGGTCTTGCCCACGATGACGGCTCCGGCCGCGCGCAGCCGCCGCACGGCCTCGCCGTCCGAGGGGACCGGCGGGAACTCGCCGCAGCAGCCGAAGGCGGTGGGCTCACCGGCCACGTCCATGTCGTCCTTCACCGCCACGGGCACCCCGAGCAACGGCTTGCGCACACCCGCCGCCAGCTCGCGGTCGGCGGCCTCGGCCTCCGCCAGGGCGGCCTCGGCGCGCACGATCCGGAAGGCGTTCACAGTGCCCTGCGTCGCCTCGATCCGGGCCAGCGTGCGCTCGACCAGCGCCCGGGAGGTCACTTCTCCGGCGGCCAGCGCGCGGGCGGTCTCCGCCAGGCCTTCGACACGGTCGGACGTCATGCGCACACCTCCGTGAGCAGCTTGTCTACCGAACGGTAACGTCCGGTGGCCGACGGCGGAACGCCTTCGACGGAGCCTGCCTCCCCCGCCGGCCGCCGCTGTTGCCGAGCGGGCGGCCGCGGATGCGAGGAGGGACGCGTCACCGGCGCCACTCCGGCTCCCGGAGTGCTCTCCGTTCACTGCTGATCGTCATGTCGCTGAGTCCCGAGCTCTGTGCGGGTACCCCGATCACCCCGCTTGATCCCTCGACGGACGTGAGGCGAACGCTCACTCCCCGCTCATCTGGGCCGGTGTCGGCTCAACGGAATAAGACGGGTTGCAGCACGTGCAATAGGCGGAAAATCCGTCGGTAACAATTCGATCGACCGGTGCGGAATCTCCCTAGATTACTTGTCAGTACTTCGGAGGGGGTCCGCTCGGCAATCGGATGCCATGCTCTCGAGAATTCAGGCCAGACAGCGCCAGAGCGGTCATATCCCGCCCCGCCCGAGTGGCCCGGGAAGAGATCGGCCCGAGGTGACGGTGTGCCATCAGGGATATGTGCGCTGGATCGTTGGAACGCGTGGTCTCTTGTTCGCTTGTTGCACGGGAAGTCATGGTGCACTCTGTGCACGCATCGCGATCACCGCATGCGTTCGCTCTTGCTGTCAGCAAGAATTCCGTCGGCGAAGGCGCCGCCCAGGGCTGCGTCCGGACCCGCCCACCCTTCTCCCCTGAACGGGCAAGCGCATCTGCGTCGCTGCCGCGGTCGGCAGTCCGGACCGACCGGTCCGCACCACGAAAGGGGACGACATCGTGCATGATCCCGCAGGCTTCCGATCCTCGGGACGCGAGAGATCCGTCCGGCCTCCGGACGCGACCCTGGCTGAAGCCCTCACGGGGAATCAGAGCGCAGCGGCAGTCAACAATTCCGTGACGGAACTCATGGATCGGCACTGGCAAGCGGTCCACACGTACGCCGCGTTGTGCACCACCTCCGCCTGCGACGCGGGAATCCTCACCGGTGTCGCTTTCATGCGGAAGTTCGGCAGTGCCAATCGCCGGTCCGGTCCGGTGTATGCCTGGCGTCCCGCGCTGCTGCAGTCCGTGAAGCGGATCGCGCTCGAGTGGGGGGCGACCGGCCGGGCCATGTCGACGCATCCGGGCCTGCGCACCGGGGGTCGTGATCCGCTGCTGGCGCCGGGGGCCCGTACACCGGCCGACCGCCGTCTCCTGGCTCGCTCGTACCACCAGCTCCCGGAGCCTGCCCAGTGCCTGCTGTGGCACACACAGGTGGAAGGCGAGGAGATCAGTGGCCCGGCCGCTCTCGTGGGTCTCGACGCGGAGAGCGCCCGTCACGAACGGGACCGGGCATTGCTGGCGTTGCGTGCGTCGTGCGTCCGGGCCCACCTCACGCTGGCCACCGAGGAACAGTGCCGCCGCTACAACCGGCTCATCGAAGCCGTCACCCGTGCGAGCCATCCCGTACATCTTCCGGACCTCCGCCGCCACACCCGTCAGTGCGCCCACTGCCGTCACGCACTGGACCAACTCCACGACTGGCCGCAGCGTCTCCCCTTGCTCCTCGCCGAGAGCGTGCTGGGCTGGCGAGCCGACGAGTACCTCTCGGCCCGCGGCGCCGGCACGAGCACCGGCACGGCTGAGCGGTCCGAGACCCGTCGTTCGTTCACCGGCGGCCCCACAGGGCGAAGGCGCGACCCTCGTCCGGGCAGCCGTTCCGTGCTGTTGTCCGTGGCCATGGTCGTGCTTCTGGCCGTGGCCGGCTCCACGGTCGCGGTGTACCTCACCAGCGCGACGGCGATCCGGGCGGGGAAGCCGGACCGCGGCGGTCTCCCGGCCGGGTCCACGCCGCCCGGTCCGGGAGAAGCGGGCGCAGATCGGCGACGGCAGGAGCCCCTGCCGCCGACCGCAGGCCCGTCCGCCCCTGCGGCACACGCCACCGCGGTTCGTGGGAGCGGTACCACGGCGCCGCCCGCCGCTGCGGAGGAGGCGTTCGGGGGTGTGACGGTGCCCGGCCGCGCTGTCCGGGGCGAGCGGAACGACAGCCCGCCGGGTCCGGGCAACTGTGCAGCCGGCGGGCGCAGTCGGCAGGCCGGGGACCAGGACGCAGCCGGGGACCGGTGCGACCGTCGACCGAAGGGCCGCGCGGGCCGCGGCCGCGAGGACGACCGGCCGGAGCGGTCGCAGGACGGTGACCGGCCCGCCCAGCGGGCTGAACAGGCCCGGTCCCGGCACCAGGACGAACCGCGGGGTCGCGACGGCACACGGGACCACGGCAGGAAGCCGTCCCGCTAGCAGCGGGTGGCGGCGGTCCTGCGTGTCGGCCGCCGCCACCGGCACCTGCCGGCGTGGACCGGCCGGGCTCTCGCGTCACGCCCTCGGATGCGCGGCGGGGCGACGCTCGACGAGGCGGCACCGAGGCCCAGCGCGCGCCCGCCGCGTCGGGGTCGGGTTCGGCCCCCCATCGGTGCGAGTGAGTCGAACGTCGTCTCCGTCGCGTCCCGCGTCACCCGGCACCGGCGCGGTCCCTGCCAGGTCGAGCACCGACTCGGCAGCGCCGGGGCACCGACTCGAAGGAGGCGACCGCGCTGATCGTGGACGACTGCCGTGCCCCGGGCCACCGGCACGAGCGACGTCTGCGTGCGCTGCCGCCCGTCCTGGTGGTCGAGGAGGACACCGGGGCCTGCGCGAGGCCGGAGGCGGCCACCGCCGGCGCGGCCCGCCGACCGGCCGGAACGCGGGCGCCGACGGGCCGGCTCCTTCGGCCAGTCGCAGGGCGGTGGGTCCGGAGCGCCCCGCCGTACCGGATCACCGGGCTCGGGCAGTCGCCCGCGGCCCCGGCAGGCCTGGGCGGCAGGGGCCCGGACCGGCCCTCACTCGACGAAGATGCAGAAGGGATGGCCGTCGGGATCGCGGTACACCCGGAAGGGTTCGTCGTCCCCGGGGCCGGGCTGCTCCCGGTCGGCCAGCAGGGTGCCGCCCAATGCGATGACCTGATCGTGCCGGCGCCGCAGTTCCCGCAGCGAGGGCACGGCCAGGTCCAGGTGCATCTGCTGCGGGACGGGGCCGTCCGGCCAGGTCGGTGGGCGCAGCTCCGGCACCTGCTGCACGGCGATCTGCGGTCCGCCGCCCGGATCGCGCAGAACCAGCCAGTCCCGGCCGCGCTCGTCGGGCCGCCCGGCGGGCGGCGGCTCGTCCCCGTCGCGGTAGACCAGGCCCAGCAGGGCCCGGTAGAACTCCGCGAGCCTGCGCGCGTCCTTGCTGTCGAGCACGGTCTGCACCAGCCGGATGCCGTTTCCCCTGTCCGTCACGGGATCCGGGTGCCCCGGCAGCCACCGGACACGCCGCCCCGCGCGGAACGGAACAGGCCGTCCCCCTCCGTGGTCGCGGGAGGGAGACGGCCCGGCCGGGGGTCAGCGCGTGCCGGTGACCCGGTGCTCCTTCAGGGCACCGCAGTTGGAGCCGTACACCTGCACGTAGGTGTTGGCGATGCTGCCGCCCCAGTCCACGCAGTGGCCCTTGCCGTAGACGTAGGTCGGACCGGCGAACGAGGTGAACAGGCCCTCGTCGTAGTGGCTCTCCTCCGTGTCCGGCACGAAGGCCCAGGCGGACATGGTGACGGCCTTGCCGGGGTTGTTGCGGATGGTCGCGACGCAGTTCTGCCCGTTGGCCGCGTTGTAGGTCAGGTAGACCGTCCCCAGCGAGCCGAGGGGCGCCGAGTTGACCGTCTTGTACCCGCTTCCGCAGACCTTCTGGGGTGTGGTGTCGGGTGCGGCGGAGGCCGGTGCCGCCAGGGCGGTCACGGAGCCCAGCGACAGGGCCGCCACGGCGGAGGCGGACAGGACGGAACGGGTGAATCTCATATTTCCCCCTTGCAACTCTTCGAGTGGTTGCTCCTGCCTGGTGTGACCCGCGGAGCACCCAAAGGGTTGTGCGCCATATTCCATACAGATTCGGGGAGTTGAGGCGGTGCGGGCTGAAGATCCGCTTCCGTGCCGCGAGCCGGGACCGCCGGTGACGCCGGCCGAGCTTGCCCGCCCGGCGCGCCGCCCACTCCCCGGCCGGCGACGGCACACGTGAGATCCCGGAGATCTGCGCAGGGGCGTCACACGGGCTGCACACCGCCCTTCCAAAGTCTCGTTAGCGTTACGGCTCGCTCCGGCGTGCGAACGTCACCAGGTCGCGGCCGGCGTGCCGCCGCAACAGCCAGATCGGGAAGACCCACACATGGACTACTGCTCGTCGTGCCGCAGGCACCTCAACGGCGCCCTGGTCTGCCCGGGGTGCGGCGCCTACGCCCCGGACATCGACCCCTGCGGCATCGACGGCCGGACCCCCGCGAGGAGCACCGTCCCGACCGCGTGGCGGACCGCCGCCGGGCCGCGGTACACGACCGACCGGGACCTGATGGCCCCGGGCCCGGGGGAGCCCGCCGGCCTCGACCCGGAGGCGGGGGAGAACCCCGCGCCCTCCGAAGCGCCCGGGGTCCCGGGGCCCGGCGCCATCGAGGGCTCGGTGGGCCGCCCGCAGGGCCGGGCCGCGCGTCGCCGGCAGATGGCCCGCTGGAAGAAGAACCAGCGGCGGGCCGTGGTGGCGACCGCCGTCGCCCTCGTCGGCGGCGGACTGACCGTCGCCGCCGTGAACGGCAACGCCACCCCCGGCGTGCAGGCGGCCACCACACCGGACAACAGCCCCATGGGCGGCACCGGGGCGCAGGCCCCGGACTCCACCGCACCGGCGGCGGACCGGTACGGCACCCCGCGGTCCGCGCCCGGCACGGCGCCGCAGTCCCCCCGCGCCTCGCGCCACCAGCAGACCAGGGCCGCCGACCCACGCACCACCCCCGCCGGCACGCGCACGGACGCGGCCACCGCCCCCCGCGAACTGCCGCTGACCACGCCCGGGCGCGCCGGGACGAGTGTCCCGGACACCACCGGCTCCGCCCAGGGTGACGCCGGGAACACCACTCCGGCCGCCACCGCGCCGGTCACGCCCCCCGCTGCCGGAACCGACACCCAGCAGCCCGGGTCCCCCGCCACGCCCCCGCCCGCGGCGGACCACACCGATCCCGCCGCACCTCCGGCCGACTCCGGCTCCGGCTCCGGCTCCGGCTCCGGCTCACGCTCCGACGAACTCTGCCTGCTCGTCATCTGCCTCGGCTGAGCAGAAAACCGCTCGCCCCCGGACGGTCGGGCTCCGTATCGTCGAGACCATGGCCGACGAGTGCTCAACGCCTGTGCACTGCACCGTGGTTG
Organism: Streptomyces sp. AHA2; assembly: GCF_036857595.1. Taxonomy (NCBI): domain Bacteria; kingdom Bacillati; phylum Actinomycetota; class Actinomycetes; order Kitasatosporales; family Streptomycetaceae; genus Streptomyces; species Streptomyces sp. AHA2. The sequence continues at coordinate 13,684 of NZ_JAUQWJ010000020.1, read as the reverse complement.
GTGTTCCGGCCACCGCTTGTCCCACCCACCCGGACCGGGACCCGCCCGACGCCTCACATCCCGCCGCGCAGACGGCCCGGCCGCCTCCGCGGCGGACGGGATCCGCCCTACAATCCTGGCGACCAAATCGGGGGGCGTCATCAGCGGGGGAGACCGCGTGGAAACCATCATCGTGCAGTTGCCCGGTCCCACCCGGTGGGGTGCGGACGAGACGGGCAGTCCGGAACTGATCCACCTCGGGCCGGGGGACATCGCCGACTTCGGCCGCGGCACGGCCGGCGTGCGCATCGTCCTGAAGGACCCCGGCATCTCCCGCCGCGCGGGCCAGCTGGAGGCGGCGGGCGACTACTGGCGGCTGTCCAACTTCAGCCGCAGCGTGTCCTACGTCGTGGAGAACCTGGAGGGGGCGGGCGAGTACCTGACCGTCGCTCCCGGCCGGCTCGGTGCGCCGGTGCCCTTCGAGTTCTCCCGCGTGGTGCTGCCCGCCCTGTCCGGCACCGCCACCTTCAAGGTGTTCGCACCCCAGCACGCCTACCTGGGCGAGCTGTCCGCCCCGGGCGGTGGCGAGCAGACCGTCCACCCCTTCGCCCTGGACCCCACCTCGAAGTACTTCCTCGTCCTGGTCGCCCTGTGCGAACCCCGGCTGCGCGACCCCTCCGACTCGACCCTGCCGGGAGTCGGGCAGATCGTGGAGCGGCTGCGGCCCCTGGAGTCCTGCCGGGACCTCACCCGCTCCGCGGTCAACTACCACATCGACTACCTGGCGTTCGCCAAACTCCGCCTGGAACCGGTGGAGGAGGCCGCGGCCGGACCCGACGGCGGCCGCACCGGCGCCAAACGCACCCGGCTCGCCTCCGTCGCCCTGCGCTTCGGGCTGGTGCGCGAGGAGCACCTCGGCCTGCTGCCGCCCCGCAGCGCGCGCCGCCCCGCCCCGCAGGAGGCCGGCGCATGAGCACGCCCGACGCCCCGGACGACGAACTGGAAGCTCCCCGGCCCCGGTTGCCCGAAGGCTTCCGGATCGGCAGCTGGGAGACGGGCCCGGTCATCGGCTCCGGCGGCTGGGGCACCGTGTACGAGGCGCGTGCGGTCGCCGACGGCACGCCCGTCGCCGTGAAGGTGCTCCCGACCGGCACCCTGGCACCCGGGCAGCGTGCCGCGCTCGGTGAACTCGTCGCCCGCGAGGTCCGCTTCAGCGCCGAGGCGGACCATCCGCACCTCGTGCGCACCCACGCCGTGTGCACCGTGGAGGCGCCCGGGACCCCCGAGCTCGACGGGGCGATCGCCCTGGTCATGGACCGGGCCGAGGCCAGCCTGAAGGACGTGCTGGACTCGGCCGCGACGGGCGCGCCGATCGACGACGCCCCGCGCGTCCTGCGCGGCGTGGCCGCCGGACTCGCCCACATGCACGACGCCGGATGGGTGCACGGCGACCTCAAACCCGCCAACGTCCTGCTGGGCCCCGGCGGCCGGGTGTGGCTCGCGGACTTCGGGCTCGCCACCGAACTGGACGGCACCCACGCCCACTTGCCGCCGCTCGGCACGCTCGACCACCTGCCGCCCGAGTGGTGGTCCCAGCGCACCGGCTCGGACGGCTCCGTCGTCCGGCCCACCGCCGACGTCTGGGCGTTCGGTGTCCTCGCCCACCAGGTCCTCACCGGCGGGCTGCACCCCTTCCCGGGTGCCACCGCCCGGGCCCGCTCGCTCGCCGCCCAGGCCTACGCCCGCGGCACCGCGTCGCTGCGCCTGGACGCCGGGCTCGACGAGGACATGCGCCGGCTGATCGCCGACTGCCTGGCACCCGACCACGCGGGGCGGCTGCCGCACACGGCGCGGAGCGTCGCCGCCCGGGTCGAGGAGATCACCGGCGTCCCGGACCGCCGCCGCGGACGTCTGGTGCCGGCCCTCGCGGGCGGGCTCGCCGTACTGGCCGCCGCGGCGGTCGCCGGGACACTGTGGCTCGGCGGAACCGGTGACGAGCGGGACGACGACGGCGCTCGGCGCACCCAGGCCGCCGCCACCGGCCCGCGCGGCGACGCGCCCGGCGAGATCCCGGAGACCTCCGACGTCCCGGCGTCGCTGCGCGACGTCATCACCCGCGCCGCGCACCGCTGCACGGACGAGGAGATCACCCCCGCCCTGCTGGCCGCGCTCGTCAAGGCGGAGAGCGGCTTCGACCCGAAGGCCTCCCGCCCGGCCGTCGACGAGTACGGCATCGCCATGTGGACGCCGTCGGTGTTCCGGGCCTGGGCGGTGGACGGTGACGGGGACGGCGACAAGGACCACATGTCGCCGCCGGACGCGATCAGCACCATGGCCGGATACGTGTGCTGGCTCGACCAGCGCTTCAAGGAGGCGGGACTGCCGAAGAAGGACCTCCCCGCCCTGGTGGCCGCCGGCTACCGCACCAGCGACCGCGCCGTCATCGAGGAGCGCGGCGTCCCCGAGCGGGTCCGGCCGCACGTCGACGAGGTGCTGCGCTACCACGCCGAGTACCTGCGCTGATCCCGGCGGGCGCCGCGGAGGGCCGGCGCACCGGGAAGCCCGGACGCGAGCGGTGGACCGGACCCGTCGGGCCCCGCCCACCGCTCGTCCCCCGTTCCGTCACGGCTACGGCCGACCGTACTCCGGGGACGTCCGGCAGCCGGTTGCCCGCCGGAGCCCGGCGGCCCCGCGCCGCTCACCTTAGGGACGCGGGCGGCGGGCCCGGTCCTGACGGATGTCAGGGCACCACCCCGGCACCGGCGACACAGCGGCGGACGGTGACGTACAGGCGGACGGTGACGTACCGGAGGGCGGCGGTGCGGCCGGCCGGACGCCGGTGCGGCCGCCGACCGCCCCGCGCTCCGGCCTCCGAGCCGCCCACGCCCGAGCCCCCGGCGTCCGACCCGCCGCCGTCCTCGCGCTCCACCTCGACCGACCTGACCGAGCCCGAGGGCGCCCGATGAGCAGCCCCAGCCCCGGATGCCGCAGGCCGCGCCCGCCTGGCAGCGGCGCCCGGCACGCCGTTCCCCGCCGGCCCGGCGGAACCCGGCTGCACCTCGCCGATCCCGGTCGTCCGCACACGCCTCGGGCTCCGGTTCGCCGTACGGCCGAAAACCGCTCGACGCTCCCGTCCGCCCCTGTCTACGATCCTCCGCGCGGCATCGCGTGCCGGTCACCGACCGGGTGAGGCATGGAGGCGCCGCGGAGATGCCCGTGGAGGCATTGACCGTGTCCGTCGAGTTCAACCACACCATCGTCCTCTCTCGTGACCGGGAGAGGTCCGCCCGTTTCCTGGCCCAGATTCTGGGGCTCCGCGTAGGCGCCCCCACCGGGGTGTTCCTGCCGGTGACCACCGCCAACGGCGTCACATTGGACTTCCTCACCATCGAGGCCGACATTCCCATGCAGCACTACGCGTTCCTCGTCTCCGAGGACGAGTTCGACGCGGCCCTCGGCCGTCTCGTCGAAGCCCGCGTCCCGATCCAGGCGGACCCGCACGGCGACCACCCCCGCCGCATCAACCGCAACGACGGCGGCCGGGGCGTCTACTTCCTCGACCCCGCCGGCCACGGCCTGGAGATCATCACGCGCCCGTACGGCACCGACCCGGACTCCCCGCTGAACGGCGTGACGGAGGACGTGCCCGGGGCCGTCTGAGCCGGGAAGGCGCCGGGGGCGGACGCGCGGACGCGTCCGCCCCCGGCGCGTGCGGGACCCGGTCCGTCCGGCCGTCAGCCCACCGGCTGCGAGGCGGTCTCCTCGAGGTCCGGCTTCCGGGGCAGCAGCAGCGGAGTGACGAGGAGCAGGCCACCGGCCAGGGCGATGGCCGGGCGCGGGCCCGTCGCCGCGGCCAGCACACCCCACAGCGCGGTCGCCGCGGCGGTGGTGGCCTTGCCGGTGGCCGACCAGGCCGCGAGGGTGCGGGTGACCCGGTCCGCGGGCGTGCGCTCCAGCCGGCAGGTGGCGAGGACCGGGTTGAACACGCCGCAGCACGCGATCAGCCCGAACTCGGTCACCATCACCAGGACCAGTCCCGGCGTACCCGGGCCGGTGAAGGCCAGCGCCGGCGACCAGCAGGCCCGCAGCACCCCCGCACCGCGCAGCACCCGGTCACGGCCGTACCGCGCGACGAGGCGGGGGACCGCGCGGGAGCCGAGCAGGCCCCCGGTGCAGGGCACGGCGAAGGCCAGGGCGTACTGCCAGGGGGCGAAGTGCAGCTCGTCGACCATCAGAACGAGCAGCGGGGGCGAGGCCGCCATGATCAGGGAGTTGGCCAGGACGGTGTGGAGGAACAGCGGGCGCAGTGCCGGGTCGGCCAGGATGTGCCGCCAGCCGTCGAGCAGGTCACCGGCCGTCGGCCGGCACGGCGGATCCGCCCGGGGGCCTTCGGCCGCGCCCGCTGCAGCCGGGCCGTCCGCCGTACCGCTCGCCACGGGGACTTCCGCCGTGCCGATCGCCCGGATGCCGAGCGCCGACAGCAGATAGCTCACCGCGTCGGCCACCACCGTCGTCACCGGGCCGAACAGGCCGATCGCCGCCCCGCCCAGCGGTGGTCCCAGCATGCTGGCGGTCCAGTTCGTCGCCTCGAACCGCCCGTGCGCGACCAGCAGGTGTTCGCGCGGCACCAGAGACTTCAGATACGCCCCGGCCGCGGCGCCGAACGTGATGTCGGACGCCGCGACGGCCACCGACACCAGCAGCAGCTGACCGAAGCCCAGCCGGCCCAGGACGAACGCCACCGGGACGCTCACCAGCACCGCGCACCGCACGAGGTCGGCCGCGATCATCACGGGCCGTTTGCGTCGCGCCTCCACCCAGGGACCGAGCGGCAGCGACACCAGCGCGCCGACCGCGGGACCCACCGCGGCCAGCAGCGACACCTGTGCCGCTCCCGCGTCCAGCGCCAGGACCGCGATCAGCGCGAACGCGTCGAACGCCAGCCAGGTACCGGCCGTGCTGACCGCGTACGCACCCCACAGCCACCCGAACTGCCGCCCCAGCGACGGCCCGCCCGCCATACCCGGCACCCACTCCCCGCTCCCGCGGACGACCCGGTGTCGACCCCGAGCCATCCAAGCGAGGAGGGCGCGCGGCGATCAAACAACCGCCACCGGCGCGGCCACAACCGGTCGTTGTGCCGCGGGCGGGCCCTGCGTGCCGCTGCTCAGCGCCGGTAGAGGCCCACCAGCGTTCCGTCCGCCAGGAGGTTCCTGCCCACCTCCTCGTGCACCTGTTCCGCGCGCGGCGCGTCGGGCAGGACGCACGGGCCGGACAGCGCGTAGAGCCGGAAGCGGTAGTGGTGGGCCTCGTCCCCGGGCGGCGGGTGCGGCCCGCCCCAGCCGGGCTGGCCGAAGCCGTTGACGAGTTCCGTCCCCCCGGGCGGGCAGTGCCCGGCCTCGACGCCGTCGCTGTGCGGGTCGCTGCCGACCACGACCCAGTGCGTGAACGTTCCCGAGGGCGCGTCGGGATCCTCGCAGAGCAGGACCAGTTCCGAGGCGTCGCCCGGTACGCCGCTCCAGACGAGCGGCGGAGAGACGTTCGGTCCCTCGTAGGAGTGCCGGCGCTCCAGGAACGAGTGGTCCTCGAACGCCTCGCTGCGCAGTTCCAAGCCGGTCATGCGGTCCGGGGTACCCCCGCCGGACGACCCGGACACGCCCGGGGGCCCTCCGCGCGCCGTCTCCTCAGGCGCTCACCCGCACCGCGCACGACCACCCGTACGGGTCCGGGCCGATCCGCAGCTCCTCCCAGGCCACCGCCGTCGGGACCCGGCCCGTGATCGGCACGTCCGCCACGTCGGTGACGGCGAGACGCACGTCCAGGCCGCCGTCGGCCTCGTCGGCCTCCACGTCGACGGGGATCTCGCCGTACTCCTCGAGCCGGTAGATGATCTCGTCCAGCAGGCCGGCGAGCAGGTCGTCGTCGCTGGCGCCGGGGAGGCGCACTCTGCTCGTGGCGGTGGGCCGCACCCCGGAGACGTCGGCGAAGGTCTCCACCATCGCCAGGACCGCCTCCGCCAGGCAGTGCTCCCGGCACGCCGCCCACGCCTCGATCCGGATGTCACCGGGATGCGGCACCGCGCGGTGCCCGCACTCGCCCGGCTGCCGCACGTGCCCGCCCTCGCTCGTGTCACCGCCCATGAACACCGCCTGCCCGACCCGCCCCGACCCATGCGGCACCGGGCCCGCGGGTACCTCAGACGGGTTCGTCGGCCAGGTAGGGCGGCGCCGGCTCGTACTGGAGGCAACGGCGCACCGCCCGGGCGTGGTCCCTGCCGTGCAGCCGGCCGACCAGCCACAACGCGCTGTCGATACCGGCCGAGACGCCCTGGCTGGTGATCAGGTTGCCGTCCACCACGTAGCGGACGTCCCGCACGACGGTCACCTCGCCACGGGCCTCGAGGGCGTCCTCGTGACCGTGGTGCGTGGCCACCCGGCGTCCTCGGGCGGGTCCGGCGGCGTGCAGCAGGAACGTGCCGGTGCACACCCCGTGCACCCACGCGACCCGGGCGGCCGTCCCGGCGATCCAGTCGGTCACCACCGGGTTGTTCACCTGCACCTCGCGCGCGCCCCGGCCGCCGGGCACGTGCAGGACGTCCAGCGGGGGATGGTCGTCGAGGGTGTGGTCGGGCAGCACGCGCAGTCCCTTGTTGCAGCGCACCGGGCCGGAGTGCTCGGCGACCAGGACGGCCCTGTCGGCGTCGCCGCGGAGCCTGGCGGAGACCGTGAAGACCTCCCAGGGACCGACGAAGTCCAGCTCTTCGGCGTCCTCGAAGACCAGCAGGCCGTAGGTGGTCATGCGGTTTCCCCTTCCCGGGGGTCGTGTCCGGCGCCCGCGGGGCGCGCGGTGGAACGGAATCTGGCGCGGTAGTCCGACGGCGCCACACCGAGCCGGCGGTGGAACGTGCGGCGCAACGTCTCCGCGGTGGTGAAGCCGTAACGCCGGGCGATGGCCTCGACCGGCTCGTCGCCCTCGGTGAGGGCACGCTGGGCCGCCTCGACGCGCACCCGCTCGACGTAGGCGGCGGGCGGCATCCCGAGTTCGGCGGTGAACCGCCGCTGCAGGTGACGGGGGCTCAGCCCGGCGTGCGCGGCGAGCCCCGCGACGTCGTGCCGGGCACCCGGTTCGGCGTGGATCGCGGTGACGGCGGCCCGCACCGGATCGGTCGCGGGCTGCCGGGACCACAGCGCCACGCTGAACTGGGACTGTCCGCCCGGGCGGCGCAGGAACAGCACCAGCTGCCGGGCCACCGCGTGGGCGACGTCCCGCCCCGCGTCGTCCTCCACCAGTGCCAGCGCGAGGTCCATCCCGGCGGTCACCCCGGCCGACGTCCACACCCGCCCGTCGCGGACGAAGATCGGGTCGCAGTCCACCCGCACCTGCGGATGCTCCCGGGCCAGTTGCTCCCCCCGCGCCCAGTGCGTGGTGACCCGCCGTCCGTCGGCCAGCCCCGCCGCCGCCAGCAGGAACACCCCGCTGCACACCGAGGCGACCCGCCGGGCACCCGCGGCGGCGGCCGCGACCCAGGCGACCAGGTCCCGGTCCTGACACGCACGGTCGACGCCCCGGCCGCCGACGACCACGAGGGTGTCCGCCCCGGCCGGGTCGAGGTCGGCCACGCCGTGGGCGGCGTGCACGAGCAGCCCGCTGACCGAGCCGACCGGGCCCGCACGGGGGGCCACGATGTCGCAGGCGTAGCCGCCCGCGTTGTGGAACACCTCGTGCGGACCGGTCAGGTCGAGGGGCTGGAAGCCGTCGAAGACGACGAAGACGATGCGGCGATCGGTCACCTCTCCACGCTCCACCGGCCCGGATCATGGCGTCAACGACACGCACCCCACGGATCGCGCCACGAGCTGCCTTCCGGGACCGATGCGGTGACGCGCCCCGCCGTCCCGGTTTGACCGTCCGTTCACCCGGCGATGGTGTGGGAATCAGCCAGGACGACCGACCATGAGTCGTCCCACGCCTGCACCTGGAGCATCCGGTGAACGTCTCGCTGTCCGTTTGGCTGCTGACCGTGGCGGCCCTGTGCCTGCTCGTCGGCGTCGACTTCCTCATCGGCCGCAAGCCGCACGACGTGTCCCTCAGGGAGGCCGGTACCTGGACGGTGGTGTGGATCGTCCTGGCCGTGCTCTTCGGGGCCGGCCTGTGGTACTTCGGCGGTGGCGGGCCCGCCGGCGAGTTCTTCGCCGGCTACCTCACCGAGAAGTCGCTCAGCGTGGACAACCTCTTCGTCTTCGTCCTGATCATGGCCAAGTTCGCCGTGCCCTCGCAGTACCAGCAGCGGGTGCTCATGGTCGGGGTGCTGACGGCCCTGGTGCTGCGTGGCGTGTTCATCGCGGCCGGAGCGGCGATCATCTCGGCCTTCTCCTGGGTCTTCTACCTGTTCGGCGCGTTCCTGATCTGGACGGCCTGGAAGCTGATCCAGGACGCCCGCAAGGAGGAGCACGAGGAGGAGTACCAGGAGAACAAGCTGCTGAAGCTGGCCGAGCGGCGCTTCGGCGTGGCCGACCGCTACCACGGCACCAAGCTGTTCATCACCGAGAACGGCAAGCGGGTCATGACGCCGATGCTCGTCGTGATGCTCGCGATCGGTTCGACGGACGTGCTGTTCGCCCTGGACTCCATCCCGGCGATCTACGGCCTGACGCAGGACCCGTACATCGTGTTCACCGCGAACGCGTTCGCCCTGATGGGCCTGCGCCAGCTGTACTTCCTCATCGGCGGCCTGCTCAAGAAGCTGGTCCACCTGTCCTACGGGCTGTCGGTGATCCTGGGCTTCATCGGAGTGAAGCTGTTCCTGCACGCCCTGCACGAGTCGGGCGTGCACGTGCCCGAGATCGGCATCCCGTTCTCGCTGGGCTTCATCGTGCTGGTCCTGGCCGTGACGACGTTCACCAGCCTGCGCGTCTCGAAGCGGCGGCGAACCGAGCAGGCGCCCGGCAAGGACGCGGGGCCCCGCTAGAGCTGCGTGCGGACCGTGCCGCGGACGCGGGGCCCGGCACCGTGCCGGCACTGCCGGTCCGAACGCCAGGCCCCAGCGCCCACCCCGCACCACGCCGGGTTCCCCGGGCCCGGCACGGCCGCCTTCCGTCAGATCACGCCGTCCGCGCGCAGGGCCGTGATCTCCTCGTCGGTGCGGCCCAGTTCGCCGAGGATCGCCGCCGTGTGCTCGCCCACCGCCGGCACCGGGCCCATGCGCGCGGACAGTCCCGCGAGGTCGGCGGGCGGGAGGAGCGCCTCCACGGTGGCGCCGCCGGGCACCCCGACCCCGGTCCAGCGGCCGCGGGCGGCCAGCACGGGGTGGTCCAGGAACGCGGCGACGTCGTTGACCCCGGCGCAGGCGATGCCGACGCGCTCCAGGTCCTTCAAAATCTCCTTCGACCCGGAGCGGGCGAAGCGCTCGGCGAGGACCGCGTCGAGCTCCCCACGGTGCGCGACGCGGTCGGAGGCGGTGGCGAAACGCGGGTCAGCGGCCAGCTCCGGCCGGCCGAGGAACTCCTCGCACAGCGCGGCCCACTCCCGCTCGTTCTGGACGGAGAACAGCACGTCCCCGCCGTCGGCGGCGGTGTACGTCCCGTACGGCGCGATCGTGGCGTGCTGCGTGCCCAGGCGCGGGGGCTGGCCGCCGCCGTACCGGGTGTAGTACGCGGGCTGTCCCATCCACTCCGCGAGCGCCTCGAACAGGGACACTCCACCGGGTGGGCCTCGCCGGTGGTGGCACGGGTGTAGAGGGCCGTGAGGACGCCGCTGTAGGCGTACATGCCGGCGGCGATATCGGCCACCGAGATGCCCGTCCGGGCGGTCCCCTCCGGGGTGCCCGTCAGCGACACCAGCCCGGTCTGGCACTGCACCAGCAGGTCGTACGCCTTGCGGTCGGCCCAGGGGCCGGTGGTGCCCCAGCCGGAGATCGTGCACGGGATCAGGCCGGGGCGCCGCCCGGTGACCGCCGCGGCGTCCAGACCGAGCCGGGCGGCGGCCCCGGGGGCGAGGTTCTGCACGAACACGTCGGCGCCGTCGAGGAGATCGTGCAGGACCTCCCGGCCGCGCGGGTCCTTCAGATCGAGGGTGAGGGACTCCTTGGAGCGGTTGAGCCACACGAAATAGCTGGAGTGGCCGTGCACCGTCGTGTCGTACCGGCGGGCGAAGTCTCCGCCGCCCGGCCGCTCCACCTTGATCACGCGCGCGCCGAGGTCGGCGAGCTGGCGGGTGGCGTAGGGCGCGGCCACGGCCTGCTCCAGGCTGACCACCGTGACCCCGCCGAGGGGGTGGCGCTGCACGCTCATGCCTGGGCTCCTCGACCTCGTAGTGACGCGCCGGACAGTCTGCCCCAGGCGGATCGCGCCGGCGCGGGCCGGGCGGTGCCGCCCAGGTGGGAGGGGGGCTACGGAACAGCCTTCTCCCCGGTGCCCGCCTCCGGCGCCGGTTCCGCGTCCCGGCCCAGTTCGGCGGCGAACTGCGCGCCGGTGAGCAGGGCGAGGTTGGACAGCCACAGCCACACCAGGAAGACGACGGCACCGGCCAGCGAGCCGTACAGCCTGCTGTACGTGCCGAGCGTGGAGGCGTAGACGGAGAAGCCCGCGGAGACGGTCAGCCAGAGCAGGGCGGCCAGGACCCCGCCCGGCAGACTGCGCCGGCGACGGCGGGCCTCGACCGGGCCGGTGTGGAAGACGACCACGACCAGCAGGGCGACCAGGCACAGCAGGACCGGCCAGCGCAGCAGGCTCCAGGCCCAGGCGGCGGTGGAGTCCAGCCCCAGCGCCCGGCCCAGGGCCTCCGCCAGCGGCCCGGTCAGCAGCAGCGTGAGGGTGCCGACCAGGAGCAGCCCGAGCAGCACCAGCGCGGTGAGCAGGATCCGGTGCGCCCTGCGCCAGGGCGAACGGTGGTCCGTCACCCGGTGCATGGCGTGCAGGGCGCGGCGGAACACCGCCAGATAGCTGGTCGCCGACCACAGCGCGCTGGCCGCGGCGACCGCCAGCAGCGACCAGGCGGTACCCCCCGTGCCCAGCGCCCGGCTCAGCACGGCGTGCAGTTCCGGCCCGGACTGGGCGGGCGCGTACGCGCTGACGTGCGAGACGAACTCGGCGGCCGTGCCGGGGCTGACCATGCCGAACGCCAGCACCGTCGCGGGCAGGCTGGGCAGCACCGCCAGGATGGCGTAGTACGTCAGCGCCGCCGCGTAGTCCGAGACGTCGTCGTTCCACAGCGACACCGGCGTGCGCCGCAGCGCCGGCCACCAGGCGGCTCGCAGGCGGAGCCGGGGCGGTTCGGCCGCCCGGGTCTCAGCGGCCATGGGACGTCCGGTGCGCGGGTCGGGAGCCCGGGCGCCCGCCCCGGCCGTGGGAGCCGTCCGGGCGGGCGGGGAACCTGCCGGGGGCACCTCCGTGCGGGCGCCCCCCGTCCGCGCGCAACCTGCTCATCCCGTGCCACCTCTCGACCCGTCACCGCCGGCACCGCTCCTGTCGGCGCTCGTGCCCCGGCGGCGCCGCTTCACGCGGCCCGGGACGCCGCCTCCCGGCCGCCGGGGAGTCTCCCGTCCGCCGTCCGAGGGCTTGCCCCGCAACCGCGGTGGCCGGAATCGTGTCTCTCAACGCGGCCGGGCCGCTCCGCCGGGGGGCGGGTGCTTCGCCGGCGCAGGGCCTCGGGGGGCTGGAATGACCACATGGGCGGTGCCCGGATACACCGAGTCGCTCGAACTCGGGTCGGGGGCGAGCGGACGGGTCGTGCTCGCCGTGCACGAGGGGACCGGCGTGCCGGTGGCCGTGAAGTACCTCAGCGAGTCCCTGCGCACCCGGCCCGGCTTCGTGCACGGCTTCCGGGCCGAGGCGAGACTGCTCGCCGGCCTGGACAGCCCGTACGTCGCCGGGCTGTACGAGTACGTGGAGAGCCCGGACGGCGCCGCCATCGTGATGGAACTGGTCGACGGCGTCTGCCTGCGGGCCCTGCTGAAGCGGCGGGGCCCGCTGGAGCCCGAGGCGGCGCTCGCCGTCCTCAAGGGGTCGCTGCTCGGCCTGGCCGACGCGCACCGCGTGGGCGTGGTCCACCGTGACTACAAGCCGGAGAACGTCCTGGTCGCGCCGGACGGGACCTCGACCCTCGTCGACTTCGGCATCGCGGTGGACGCCGGCACCAGCGCGGGTGTGGCGGGCACCCCCGCGTACATGTCCCCGGAGCAGTGGACGGGCGCGCCCGCCTCGCCCGCCGCCGACGTGTACGCGGCGACGGCCACCTTCTTCGAATGCCTGACGGGGCACGGACCGTACCCGGGCGGCAACCTCGCGGAACTCGCGCTGCAGCACGTCGACGCGCCCGTCCCCGCAGAGGAGGTCCCCGAGGCCGTGCGCGACCTGGTGCGCCGCGGTCTCGCCAAGGACCCGGCCCGGCGTCCTGCCGGGGCCGAGGCGTTCGTCGCGGAGCTCGAAGCCGCCGCGGGCAGCGCCTACGGCCGCGACTGGGAGGGGCGCGGCCGCGCACGGCTCGCCGCGCTGGTCGCCCTGCTGCCGCTGCTGCTGCCCTCGAACCGCGGCGCGCCCCGCACCACCGTCGACACCGCGCGCACGGTCCTGCACCGCGATCCGGGTCCCGGCCCGGACCGGGGCTGGCTGCCCGGCCGCACGGGACTGCTCGTCTCGGCCGCCGCCGTGCTCCTCGGCGCCCTGCTCACCCAAGGGCTGCCGTACGACCCGGGAGCCGCGGTCCAGGGGGCGGCGCAGGCCCTCGCGACCACCGGAGCCGGGCCCGGGGCGCAGCCCGGGAGCCCGCCCGCCCCGGCGGACTCGCCGCTGCCCCCGTCCGCCTCACCCGCCGTGTCCGGGTCCGTCCCGCCGGAACCCGGCGTCTCCGCCCCGGAGCCGGCGGCAACCGGTACGGACGCGTCCCCGTCCGCGACCGCCGCGACGGACCCGGGGACGACGAGCCCGCCGGACGCGCCGCCCACTACGGGCGCGCCGACGACCACCGCTCCCGCCTCGCCCACCGGTCCCACAGCGCCCGCCGCACCGGCCGTCGAGGACGTCACCGTGTCGGCCTTCCGGCAGACCGGCCCCACCACCGCCACGGCGACCGTCGGGATCACCACGGACGGCACCGGACCCGTCTCGATCACCGTCTCCTGGTCCACGGGCGACACGGCGGGGCAGCCGGGCACCGGGGACGGCGCGCCCCGGACGTTCGAGCGCAGCGGCGCCACGCAGTACACGCTCACCGTCGACCACACCTTCGGCGGCACGGGCTGCTACTGGGCGGTGCAGGCCACGACGTCCCCGGCCGCCGCAGGCGGCGGCGCCTCGAAGGAGCTGCTGACCAGGCGGTGCGACCTGCGATGACCGCCCGCGACGACGACCGCCCCGCCGCGTCCGCCGACCACGCCCGGACCGTGCCGCTGTCTCGCCCGGCCGGCGACGAGCACGCCGGGACCGTGCCGCTCGTCCGTCCGGCCGGTGCGGAGCTGCCCGGGACCGTGCCGCTCGTCCGTCCGGCCGATGCGGAGCTGCCCGGGACCGTGCCGCTGTCTCGCCCGGCCGGCGACGAGCACTCCGGGACCCTGCCGCTCGTCCGTCCGGCCGGTGCGGAGCTGCCCGGGGCCGTGCCGCTCGTCCGTCCGGCCGATGCGGAGCTGCCCGGGGCCGTGCCGCTGTCTCGCCCGGCCGGCGACGAGCACTCCGGGACCCTGCCGCTCGTCCGTCCGGCCGGTGCGGAGCTG